>NZ_BDBY01000235.1 GCF_001613225.1 Nocardia pseudovaccinii NBRC 100343 | reverse complement strand
CATGGTCCTGGACCGGATTCCGTTGACGCCGGTGGGCAAGCTGGACCGACGGGCCTTGCCCAAGCCGGTCTTCGCCGACCGCAAACCCTTCCGAGCACCACAGACACCAACCGAACACATCATCGCCGGAGCCTTCGCCGACATACTCGACGCCGACACGGTCGGGCTCGATGATTCGTTCTTCGCCCTGGGCGGCGACAGCATTATGGCGATCCAGTTGGTGGCCCGAGCCAGGTCGGCCGGTGCGACGTTCTCCGCACGCGACGTGTTCGAGCGGAAAACCATCGCCGGATTGGCCCAGGTCGCAGCCCGCGACAGCACCGCAGCCGCCCAGTTGACGGAACTGCCCGGCGGCGGCGTCGGCACGGTACCGCTGACGCCGATGATGCGAAGGCTGCTCGAACGGTCCGGTCCGGAGTTCGCCCGCTACTCGCGGGCGATGATGCTGAATCTGCCGATCGGAATCGACCTGGAGCAGTTGGCGAAAACGGTGCAGGCGGTCCTCGACCGGCACGACATGCTACGCGCGCGGCTGTGCTCGGACGACGAATGCCGCCGGGCGTGGGATGTGCTGCCGGTCGGCACGATTCGCGCCGCCGATGCCATCCACCGGGTGCCGATGCCGGGAAGCGCCGAGTTCCGGACGTTTGCGGCGGCGGAGCTGACTTCCGCTGCGGCCCGGCTCGATCCGGACGCCGGGATCGTGCTGCGGGTGGTCTGGTTCGATCCGGCGAATCCGGCCGAACCGGGCAGGGCTCTGGTGCTGGTGCATCAATCGGTGATCGATCGGGTTTCCTGGCGGGTGCTGGTGTCGGACCTCGCGGCCGCGTGGGCGCGGATCGAGTCCGGCGAGCCACCCGAGCCGCCCCCGGTCGGGACCTCGATGCGCAGGTGGGCGTATGGGTTGGTCGACGCGGCCCGGCGGCCGGAGCGGGCAGCCGAGCTCGAACTGTGGCGAGCGATGGCCGACGGCTCCGATCCGATGATCGGGTCGCGGGCCCTCGACCCCGCGATCGACGTGGTCGCGACTACTCGGTCGGTTGAGGTCGAGCTGTCCCCCGAGGTGACCGAGGCGCTGTTGAGCGACGTGCCCGCGGCATTCCACGGCGAGGTGGGCCACGGGCTACTGGCCGCCCTGGCGGTTGCGCTGACGAAGTGGCGGCGCGAACGGGGACCCGCGGCCACGGGGCTGACGGATGTGGTGATCGGTCTCGAAGGGCACGGTCGGGAGGAAGGCGTCGTTCCGGGCGCGGACCTGACCCGGACGGTCGGCTGTTTCACCACGAGCTTTCCGGTGCGTTTGGATCTGTCGGGCATCGATATCGATGACGCATGCGCGGGCGGGCAGGCCATCGGCGCAGCGGTCAAGTCCGTCAAGGAACAGCTGCTCGCCGTCCCGGACCACGGGATCGGCTACGGCTTGCTGCGGTATCTCGACGAGGACACCGGCGCGCTGCCGACGCCGCAGATCACCTTCGACTACGTCGGCCCGGCCTCCACCGGGGTTCCAGAAGGGGAACCGGCGGTCGGATGGCAGCCGGTGGACGGCGACGAGTTCACCTATGCGCGGGATCCGGATATGCCGGTTTCGGCGGTACTCGACATCAATGTTCGCGCCCGTGACGACGGACAAGGGCCGCAGTTGCGGGCCATCTGGTCCTATCCCGCCGAGGTACTCACCCCCGAGGAGGTGCGTGCGGCGGCGGGAGCCTGGCGCCGGGCACTGACCGCGTTGGCGAGCAACGTCCGCCTGGCCGGTAGTGGGGGACGGACACCATCCGATCTGGATCTGGTCCGGCTCGGGCAGACCGAAATCGAGCGACTCGAGTACCGATACCCGACGTTGAGCGATGTCTGGCCGTTGACGCCGTTGCAGGAGGGGCTGCTGTTCCACGCGTTGGTGTCCGAGGAGTCGGTGGACGCCTACCTGACCCAACTGGTCGTCGAGTTGCGCGGCCAGGTCGATCCGGAGCGGCTACGCAGAGCCGGACAAGTGCTACTGGACCGACATGCGAATCTGCGCGCCGCCTTCGACACCGATGTCGGACCGGTTCAGGTGGTCCAGGAAGATGTCGAGGCCGCCTGGTCGGAGCTCGACCTGTCCGACCTCGATGACAGTGCCCGCGATCGCGAGTGGGAGCTGCTCCTGGCCGCGGACCGGGCAACCAGGTTCGATCCGGCGCGTGCCCCGCTGCTGCGCTGGATGCTGGTCACCACCGGGCCGCAGCATTATCGGCTGGTACTGACCAATCATCACCTGCTGCTCGACGGCTGGTCGACGCCGCTGCTCCTGCGGGACTTGCTGGTGCTCTACGCCACCGACGGCGATGCCACCGTGCTGCCCGAAGTCCGTCCGTACCGGGACTTCCTTGCCTGGATCGCCGGGCAGGACTCGGCTACGGCGCTCGATGCGTGGGCCGCCGCGTTCTACGGCGCCGAGGAGCCGACGCTGGTAGTGCAGGCCGATCCCGGCCGCCGCTACACCGAATCACGCGATGTGCTCGGTGATTTGACCGAGGAGCAGACAGCGGCGCTGACGAATCTGGCCAGAACCCGCGGCGTCACCCTCAACACCGTGATCCAGCTGGCATGGGCAATTGTGTTGGGCACGTTGACTTCTCGGGACGATGTGACGTTCGGCGCCGTGGTCTCCGGACGGTCCCCGCGGATCGAGGGCATCGA
Organism: Nocardia pseudovaccinii NBRC 100343; assembly: GCF_001613225.1. Classification (GTDB taxonomy): domain Bacteria; phylum Actinomycetota; class Actinomycetes; order Mycobacteriales; family Mycobacteriaceae; genus Nocardia; species Nocardia pseudovaccinii. The sequence goes on along the minus strand of NZ_BDBY01000235.1, from coordinate 41,853 downwards.
GTCGATGATCGGACTGTTCATCAACACCGTGCCGGTGCGCGTCCGTCTCGACGCCGCCGAGAGTCTGGGACAACTGCTCGACCGAATCCAGACCGAACAGGCGAACCTGCTCGAGTACCAGTTCGTGGGCCTCACCGAAATCGAGCGGGTGGCCGGGCCGGGGGCGGTGTTCGACACGATGACGGTGTTCGAATCGTTCCCGATCGACCGTTTCGGGCTGACGGCGCAGACCGATATCGCGGGGATGCGAGTCGTCGATGTCACGGGCACCGACGGCGCGCACTATCCGCTGGGAGTGGTCGCGCGGATCGACACCCGACTGCACCTGAAGATCAAGTACCTGCCCGAACTCTTCGACCACGACACGATGACCGAGACCCTGCAGCGCATCCTGCGCGTGCTCGGACTCGTCGCAACCGATCCGGAGCTGCCGCTGGCCCGGCTGAATCTGCTTTCACCCGCGGAATACCGAGAGTTGACGCCGGTATCGGGCTCCCCGGCGGTGCCGGGGCGAATGCTGCCGGAGCTGTTGGCGGCGACGGTGCAGCGAGATCCGGGCGCGGTCGCGTTGGTGTACGAGGATCGGCAGTGGACCTACGGCGAGCTCGATGCGCAGTCGAATCGGTTGGCCCGGTTGTTGATCGATCGGGGTGTGGGGCCGGAGGCCAATGTGGCGGTGGGGCTGCCGCGATCGGTCGAGTCGGTGCTGGCGGTATGGGCGGTGGCGAAGTCGGGGGCGGCATTCGTCCCGATAGATCCGCAGTATCCGACCGGCCGGATCGGGCACATGCTCACCGATTCCGGTGCGGTGGTGGGAATCACCTTGTCACAGTGGCGGTCTCGATTGCCCGGATCGGTGCCGTGGCTGGTCCTCGACGAGGCGGCGGTGGAAGCCGAGGCGTCGGCGGCATCGGCGGCGCCGGTGACCGATGCGGAGCGAACACGGCCGATCCGGCTCGATCATGCGGCGTATCTGATCTACACCTCCGGTTCGACGGGTGTGCCCAAGGGCGTGGTGGTGTCGCACCAAGGGTTGGCAGACCTGGTGGCCGAGCTGTGTTCGCGGTTCGAAATCGAGCCGGGCGCGCGGGTGCTGCATGTCGCGTCGCCGAGTTTCGATGCGGCTGTCCTGGAACTGCTCTGGGCGTTCACATCGGGTGGGCGGCTGGTGATCGCGCCGCCGACCGTCTACGGCGGGAACGAGCTGGCGCGGATTCTGTCGAGCGAGCGGGTGACCCATGCCGCACTGACGCCGACGGCCTTGGCGACCGTCGACCCGGCCGGGTTGGAGAACCTCGAGACGGTCGTGGTCGGTGGCGAACCGCCCCCGCCCGATCTCGTGTCCCGGTGGGCGCCGGGCCGGAGATTCTTCAATACCTACGGCCCGGCGGAGGCCACGATCCAGACCGACGCCAGCGCGCCGCTGGTGGCAGGTGAGCCGGTGACGGTCGGGGGACCGATCCGCGGGGTCGGGCACGTCGTGCTCGACGCCTGGTTGCGGCCGGTGCCCGTCGGAATTGTCGGCGAGCTGTATCTCACGGGCCCGGCTCTGGCTCGTGGTTACCGCAACCGGACGGGGCTGACGGCTTCGCGCTTCATCGCCGATCCGTTCGCTGAGCAGGGGCGGCGTATGTACCGGACCGGCGACCTGGTGCGCTGGCTGCGGCTACCGGAGGGGAATCTGACGCTCGACTATGTGGGCCGGGCCGACTTCCAGGTCAAGCTACGTGGTTTCCGCATCGAACTCGGCGAGGTCGAATCGGGCCTGCTGGCCTGTGCCGGTGTCGCGCGAGCGGCCGCGACCGTCCACCGGGGCGCGGCCGCCGGTGACCGGTTGGTCGGGTACGTGGTGCCCGAGCCGGGCGCCGCGCTGGACCCGTCCGCGGTCCGCGCGTTCGCCGAACAGCGGCTGGCCCCGCAGATGGTGCCCGCGACCGTGGTGGTGCTCGACACCTTGCCGGTGACGGCGAGCGGCAAGCTCGACCGCGCCGCGCTACCCGAGCCGGACTTCACCACCGGCCGGGCCGAATTCCGGGCGCCGGTCACCGAGGTGGAAAGGACGCTGGCCGGTCTGTTCGGCGAGGTATTGGGCATCGACCGGGTCGGAATCGATGATTCGTTCTTCGCCATGGGCGGCGACAGCATCATGTCGATCCAGTTGGTGACCCGAGCCAGGGCAGCCGGTGTGGTGTTCTCCACGCGGGAGGTATTCGAGCGGAAAACGGTTGCGGCACTGGCCCAGGTCGCAGTCCAGGACAGCACCGCGGCGGCCGCTCTTCCGGCGGAGCTCCCCGGCGGCGGCGTCGGCCGGGTACCGCTGACGCCGATCATGTGCTGGATGTTCGAACGCGGCGGATTCGACCATTTCTGCCAGTGGGTGATGCTCACGCTGCCGAGCGGTATCGATGTCGACGGTATCGAGGCCACCGTGCAAGCGGTGATCGATCAGCACGACATGCTGCGGGCACGACTGCAACCGGATCCTGCGCACCCATCCGGCTGGACATTGCACGTGCGGCCGACCGCGGCGATCGCCGCGGGGCTGATCCGGCGCGTGCCGGTGGAAGTGGCGCCGGACAGCGCCGCCTTCGCCGCGATCGCCGAGGCCGAGGCGAACGCGGCCGCCGAACGGCTCGACCCCGCCGCGGGCATCATGCTGCAGCTGGTCTGGTTCGACTGGGTGCGGCGGCCTGGACGGCTGCTCGTTGTCGCACACCACTTGGTCGTCGATGCGGTGTCGTGGCGGATCCTGATTCCCGACCTCGCGACGGCATGGGCCCAGATCGATGCCGGGCAACGGCCACGGCTCGCGGCCGTCGGTACCTCGATGCGCCGCTGGGCGCACGGCCTGAACGCCGCCGCCGAGAGCCTCGACGAGCTCGACTGGTGGCGATCCACGCTCGGTGCCGCCGATCCGCCGATCGGTGCCCGCCCGCTCGACCCCGAGCTCGACGTGCAGGCCACCGTCGCGACCGTCGAGGTGACGCTGCCGACCTCGGTGACCCGCGCTGTGCTCACCACCCTGCCCCAGGCGTTCCACGGCAGTGTGGACGACGCCCTGATCGCCGGGCTCGCACTGGCACTGACTCGATGGCGGCAGCGCCACGGCGACAACGTGACCGAAACACTGCTCACGCTCGAAAGCCACGGCCGCCACGACACGGTGCTCCCCGGCGCCGACCTCACCCGCACGGTCGGATGGTTCACCACCGCCTACCCGGTGCGGCTCGACCTGTCCGGCATCGATATCGATGACGCATTCGCCGCGGGTGCCGCCGCGGCGGCGGTCGTCAAATCGGTCAAGGAACAACTGCGCGAGGTCCCCGACCGCGGGATCGGCTACGGGCTGCTGCGCTACCTCAACGCCGATACCGCCCCCATCCTGCGTGCGCTGCCGACCCCGCGGGTGAGCTTCAACTATCTCGGTCGTCTGGACACCGTTCCCGAGGCGTTGCGCGACAGCGGATGGCTGCCCGCCGATGGCGATACCGGCGGCGGCAACCAGAATCCCGACGCGGCCGCGGCCGCCGTGCTCGGCATCAACGCGGTCACCACGGATACCTCGGACGGCCCCGCCTTGACCGCCGCCTGGGACTACCCGTCCGGCGTGCTCACCTGCACCGAAGCCACCGACCTCGCCGAATTGTGGCGCGACGCCGTGACCGCTCTGGCCGCCCACGCGTCCCGACCCGGTGTCGGCGGGCTGACCCCTTCCGATGTCGGCCTAGTCGATCTCGACCAGGCCGCGATCGACCGGCTGGAGACCAGGCACCAGGCGTTGGACGACATCTGGCCGCTCACGCCGCTGCAGGCGGGACTGCTGTTCCATGCCCAGCTCGCCGACGGCGCCCTCGACGCCTACATCGTGCAACTCCGTATCGAACTCGCCGGGTGCGTCGATGCGGACCGGCTGCGCCGCGCCGCGCGGACTCTGCTCGGACGGCACCCGAACCTGCGGACCGCGTTCGTGCGTGACGGCGCCCGCGACCCGGTCCAGGTGGTCTACCGGCATGTCGACGTGCCGTTCGCCGAGGTCGACCTAGCCGAGCACGACGACACCGCGGCCGCGCTCGAGCAGGTCATGGCCGACGACCGCCACTTCGATGTGACCGCGGCGCCGTTGCTACGACTGACACTGATCAGGATCGCCTCCCAGCAGTACCGGCTGGTGTTGAGCATGCATCACATCCTGATCGACGGCTGGTCCACACCACTGCTGATCCGGGAACTGCTGATCCTCTACGCCGCCGACGGCGACGCCGCGGCATTGCCTCCGGTGCGTCCCTACCGCGATTACCTGAACTGGCTGAACAGCCTGGACCGGACCGGTGCGGAAACCGCGTGGGCACAGGCACTCGAGGGGGTCGCCGAGCCGACTCTGCTGGCCCCCGAGGACCGCGGCCGCCGAACCACCGCCCCGGGGCGCGAAGTGCGGGTGCAGCTGAGCCAGGACCACACCGCGGCCCTGGTCGAGGTGGCTCACCGGCACGAGACCACCCTCAACACCATCATCCAAGCGGCTTGGGCGCTCGTGCTCGCCAATGCGACCGCCCGCGACGACGTGGTCTTCGGCACCACTGTCTCCGGGCGTCCGCCACAGCTTCCCGGCATCGAATCGATGATCGGACTGTTCGTCAACACCGTGCCCGTGCGGATCCGGCTCGACCACCGCGAAAGCCTCGCCCAGCTACTGCGGCGAATCCAAGCCGAACAAACCGCGCTGCTCGATCATCACCACCTCGGACTCGCCCGGATCCAACAGGTGGCCGGTGCCCGCGCGATGTTCGACACCGTGACCGTCTTCGAGTCCTACCCGGTGGACCGGGCCGGGCTGTCCGAAGACATCGACATCGCCGGAATGCACGTCCGTGGCATCGAAGGACGAGACGCCGCGCACTATCCGCTCGGCCTGGTCGTGCACCACGACACCCGTCTGCACTTGACCTTCGAATACCTACCCGAACTGTTCACTCGACAGCAGATCGACGCCCTCGCCGACCGGGTGCTGCGCGTGCTCGACACCGTCGCCGCGCATACCGATCTCCCACTCACCGAACTGCAGCTGCTCTCGCCCGCCGAGCAGGCCGCACTGGTGCCCGTCCGCGGTCGGCCCGGCCCGGTGGCGTCGGTATTGCCGCAGGTGTTCTCGGATGCGATCGCGCTGACGCCCGGCACGGAAGCGCTGGTCTGCGACGGCGTGCGGATGTCGTATCGCGAACTCGACGAGACCTCCAACCGCTGGGCGCGCGTATTGATCGATCTGGGAATCGGTCCGGAAGCGATGGTTGCCGTGGCGCTTCCGCGCTGTGCCGACGCTGTCATCGCCGTGTGGGCGGTCGCCAAGTCCGGCGGCGCGTTCGTGCAGATCGATCCCACCCACCCGCGCGACCGGATCACGCGCATTCTCAACGATTCCGGTGCCGCGGTCGGGCTGACCCTGGACACCTACCGAGAGCAGTTGCCCGACGCACTCGAATGGCTCGCCCTCGACGATCCCGCCTTCGTCGCGATGACGGCGGAGACCGACCCGAGGGCGATCGATGACGCCGAGCGCGCAACCCCGCTACGGCCGGAGCATCCGGCCTACCTGATCTACACCTCGGGCTCCACCGGGACGCCCAAAGGAGTGGTCGTCACTCATACCGGGATAGCGAATCTGGCCGCCGAAATACGGGAGCGGTTCGGCCTCACCCCGGCCTCTCGGATGCTGGCGGCTGCTTCCCCGACCTTCGACGTCTCGATCCTCGAATGGTTCAGCGCGACCGCCACCGGCGCCACCCTGGTCGTGGCCCCCGCATCGGTAGTCGCGGGCGCCGCACTGGCCGAGTTGATCAATGCCGAACAGGTGACCCATGCCGCCGTGACTCCCACCGTGCTCGCATCACTGCACGCCGACGAAGTCCACACCCTGGACACGCTGATCCTGGGCGGCGAGACCTGTCCACCCGATCTGGCGGCACAGTGGACGCCGGGCCGCACCGTGCTCAACGCCTACGGGGCTACTGAAACCACAATCGTCAGCTGCGGCCATGCTCCTTTGACCACGAGCGGCCCGATGACGATCGGCGGGCCGGTGCTCGGATTCACCGCCGTCGTACTCGACCGCAGATTGCGCCCCGTCCCGCCCGGAGTGGTCGGCGAACTGTACGTGTCCGGACCGGGCCTTGCCCGCGGCTACCATCGCGAACCCGCAACCACAGCAGCCCGATTCATCCCGGACCCGTACGGACCGGCCGGGACACGCATGTATCGGACCGGCGACCTCGTCAGCTGGACTACCGATCGAACACTGCGTTTCTCCGGTCGCAGCGACCTACAGCTCAAGATCAACGGCCACCGCATCGAACCCGGCGACATCGAAGCCGCACTCCGCGCCCACCCCGGCATCGACCATGCCGCCGTCACGGTGCACACCGGCCCCAACGGAAGCACTCAACTCGTCGGCTACGTCGTGCCCGCTCCCGGCAGCACGACCGACACCGCCGCACTGACCGCCCACCTCGCAACGCGACTGGCCACGCACATGATCCCCACGGCCATCCGCACGATCGACCGGATACCCCTCACCCCCACCGGCAAAGTCGATTACCAGGCCCTGCCCACCCCCGATTGGCGACCCGCCCGGTTCCGGCCGCCGTCCACCACACTCGAGGGCGCCGTCTGCGAGGCCTTCACCCGGACTCTCGGCATCGAGCGGGTCGGCCTCGACGACGGCTTCTTCACCCTGGGCGGCAACTCGCTTGCCGCGGCCGGACTGGTTGCGCGCCTTGCCGAGTCGACCGGTGTCGACGTGCCGGTTCAGTGGATCTTCACCGATCCGATGCCCGAGTCGCTGGCCCGCCGCATCGACATGCGCCGTCACGGGCTCGACGAGCAGGACCCCGGCGATGCGCTGTCCGTCCTGCTACCGCTGCGCGCCGCCGGAAACGAGCCGCCGCTGTTCTGCGTCCACCCCGCCATCGGATTGGCTTGGGGTTTCAGCGGACTCGTGCAGCACATCGATCCCGGCCGTCCCGTGTACGGGGTGCAATCCCCGGCATTCAGCGATGCCACCGCGGAGTTCGAGACGCTCGACCAACTCGCCGCCCGCTATGTCCAGGAGATCCGGGCTGTCCAGCCGCACGGTCCGTACCACCTGCTCGGCTACTCGCTCGGCGGCACCATCGCGCACGCGATCGCGGTCCGACTCCGCGGTGACGGTGCGTCCGTCGCCACCCTGGCCATGATGGACACGCGCGTCGTCACCGCCGAAACCGTCCGTGTGCCCACTCCTTCCATCGGGCAGCTGCTCGCCGAGTTCGCCGGACTCGATGTGCCACCGGGCGCGGCCGATCTCACCGCCGTGGCCGCGGCCGAACTGCTGCACCGGCAAGGCGGACTCTTCACCGCGGTGACCCCCGAGCACCTCGTGATCCTGCACGACGACTACACCCGGCTCGTCGACCTCACCTGGAACCACCGGCCGACTCCCTTCGACGGCGACTTGATCTACTTCAGCGCCGCCGCCCACACAGACGAGGGTCCCGCGCAGGCCCTCGCATGGCACAACCTGATCAATGGCCGGATCACCGACCATCACATTCCGGTCCGGCACGAGCGGATGATCGAACCCGAGTCGCTGCGCGCGATCGGACTCGTCCTCACCGAGCACTTCCGCTCAGCCCGGACCACCCCGATGGAAACCGCCACCTCCGCAAGGACAAGCCGATCATGAACCCGCACCGAATCGCCGGGACACGTTCCGGCATCGAGCCGGTCAATCTATTCGCGCCCGATCCGGCGACGCATATCGATCCGCACCCCCGTGCTGCCGAATTGCGTAGGTGGACTCGCGAATACCTGTGTCGGCCGCACCCTGATCTCGGCCGATCCGGTCCGGTCTGTCCATACACCAACCACGCCATCGCGAACCACTCGCTCTGGGCCGCATTCTTCGCGGGTACTGCCGTCGACGCCCAGTGCCTGACCGCGATCATCGACGATCTGTACGACATGTTCCCCGCCCTGCCACCCCGGGACGAACCCGATTGCAAGTTCAAGGCCGTCCTCGCGGTGTTCCCGGACCTCACCGACTACGCCGACATCGACGCGGTGCAACATGACCAGAAGTCTCGGTTCGTCGCAAAGGGTCTGATGCTCGGCCAGTTCTATCCGGGCTGCACCGTCCCGGGGCTGCGCAACCCGGCCTTCCCCGCGCTCGACGCGCCCCTGCCCATGCTCGCCATTCGCCATATGGCCGCCACCGACTTCCCATTCCTCAGCTCCCGCCATGAATGGGTGGACTCCTATCTCAAAATATTCGCCCCCGCGATCCCCAAGTTCATCACCAGCGCCATGTCCGACAGACTCGTGCAGACAACCGAAGCCTCGGACGGAAATCACTGAGATCGGGTCCCGGACAAGGCAACCGAGCCATCGGCAACACGGCGGCAGCTCGTCACCATGCGGCGGCTGAGCAGCGGTATCGAGCAGGCGCTACGCTCGTCGGCGTGCTGCTTTCCGATCGTGACATCCGTGCGGAGATCGCCGCTGGGCGTCTCGGCGTCGAGCCGCTCCTGGAAAACCTGATCCAGCCGTCGAGTATCGATGTGCGGCTGGATGGGCTGTTCCGGGTATTCGACAACACGCGGTACACCCATATCGATCCGGCGCAACGTCAGGATGAGCTGACCAGCCTTGTCGAGCCCGACGCGGGTGAGCCGTTCGTGCTGCATCCCGGCGAATTCGTGCTCGGCTCCACGCTCGAGGTGTGCACGTTGCCGGACGATCTGGCCGGTCGGCTGGAAGGCAAGTCCAGTCTCGGACGGCTCGGCCTGCTGACGCACTCGACGGCGGGCTTCATCGATCCGGGCTTCAGCGGCCACATCACACTGGAACTGTCGAATGTGGCGAATCTGCCGATCACCCTGTGGCCGGGTATGAAGATCGGTCAGCTGTGCCTGTTGCGCCTGACCAGCCCCGCCGAGAACCCCTACGGCAGCACCAGCGCGGGCTCCAAATACCAGGGCCAGCGCGGACCGACCCCCTCCCGGTCGTATCTGAACTTCCCGCTGCCCACTTAGTCTGTGGCAGTGCGGGTTTCGGCGGGCCGGAAATAATCGCGACCAGCGGCAGCGACCCGTACGCATCGGCGTCGATCCGAACGAGCTTCCTCGTCTCGCTCGAATCTTGCGGATGCGTACGGGTTTCGGCGCCAGGACGCAACCCCACTGCCCTTTCGCTGCCTCTTCGCCCACGTCGGATCGCGCGGATCCGGCCCGAAAAACACCCGACCGAGCCCGCCCCTGTCGACTGCCAGTAGAGGGGCGGACTCGGTAGGCCCGGCGGCGGGGACCGACGACGCATTCAGTCCCCGCCACCCGCCCCCACCGCGAGTGCCGTCGTGATGACGACGGATAACGGTGGGAGCGTGTCGCCGCGACTCGGTGGATTGACCCAGAAGCACCCTTCCCGGGTCCACCGACCGAGCCCGGTCGGCAACATCACGGCACTGCCGATGGCCGGTATGCCTATATCGAGACGGTTCAGCACCTCCAATACCTGCGCGCCCGGCCGACTGTCCGGCTCGGCGAGGAAGCTCCAGCGAATCTGCCTGGCCAGCATCGGGCCCCTCGTCCCGTGCTGTTCCAGTGCGGCCCTGACCTTTTCGGCCCGGATCGTCGGCAGATGGACAACGCAGACCCGGCCGGTGATGGGCAGCATCACGAACCCGCCGCGTTCGGTGACCGGTAATCCGAACTCGTGCCGGTAATAGGCCACCCAATCGTCGACTGTTCTGAGTTTCTCCACGTTCACGGCCAACTCCTTGCCTCCTCGTGTCCAAGGGTCCTGTGCCGGACGGCGATTCGGGAATTGCCCACCCGCTCGCCTTCTACTGCCATTCCGCTGCCTCTGATAGCGGACGGCTTTTGCCTGTGGCCGCACTCACAAAGCGCTCGTACCCTGGGAAGGAGTTCGTTCGGAAGGGATGACGTCGTGGTCCGGCAGTGGTCAGGTAAAGAGGCCCGTGCCCTTCGCGATGCCAGGCGGATGAGTATCCGGGAGTTCGCAGCGCATCTGGGTGTGCACGAGCGGCTCGTATCGAAGTGGGAGGCCGGCGGCGCCCGGGTCCATCCACGTCCGGTGAATCAAGCCGCCCTCGATACATCCCTGGCCAGGTCCGACGATGTTGTGCGGGCGCGGTTTGCGGCCATGATCGATCAACCTGTATTCGATCGACCGACCGCGCCCGGATTCGACAGGCGGGCCGATGCCTCGGCTCGCCCCAATTATTCGAGTGACGCGGATCTTTTGGCTCTCATAGACGCCGGTGCGATGAGAGGTGATGCGTTAGCGGCGATTTCGGAGAGGGATCTGATCATGGCGGCTGCCCATGAGGCGAGCGAGCATGCCGGCCAGGCCGAGAGCACCAATGTGGGTGCCACCACCTTGGAGCAGCTCGATGCCGATGTCACGCGCATCGCGAACGAATATGTGCACATCCCGCCGGTACCGATGATGGTGGAGATGCTGCGCGTGCGCCGCCGGGTGTACCGGCTGCTGGAGGGGCATCAGCGCCCCGCCGATACCAGCCATCTGTATCTGCTGGCAGGCACGCTGTCGGGACTGCTCGCCAATGCGAGCACCGACCTCGGCTATCTCGATGCCGCGGGCGAGCAGATCAGAGCGGCCTGGGCATATTCGGAATTGTGTGGTCACAACGGGTTGCGCGCCTGGACCCGCGGCATGCACGCGCTGATCGAATACTGGTCCGATCGACCGCGTCGGGGAGTGCTGCTGGCACAGAGCGGGCAGGACTTCGCCGAATCGGCCACGGCCAAGGTTCGACTATTGAATATCGAGGCCAGGATCTGGTCTCGATTGGGCAGTGACGCCGATGCCGATCGCTGTATCCGGGCCGCCGACGATGCCCGCGAGGTATCCGATACCGACTCGCTGCACGACGAGGTCGGCGGCGTCTTCGGCTTCAACGAGGCCAAGGCCCATTACTACGCGGGCGCGACATATATCCATCTCGGTCAGGCCGAACCCGCGCTGGCCGCGACGCAACAGGCCATCGAGTTGTATGCGAACGGTCCGTCCGAGCGGCGTTCCTACGGCACCGAGGCGATGGCCCGGGTCGACAGCGCTGCGGCGCATCTGATCAACGGCAGTCTGGACGGTGCGGCCGCCGCGCTGGTTCCGGTGCTCGGCCTGGCCGAGGACAAGCGCATCGCCCAACTGGAGGAACGGCTCGTCGGGCTGCGGCGGCGGATCGCCGGACCGGAGTTCCGCGACGCCGTCGAGGCGCGGTTCCTCGACGAGAAAATCGAAGAGTTCTGCGGAACCACTGCGGCCAAAGGCATCCCGCCGGGCAACTCGTCGGCCTGATCCCGCTGTGCGCGCACTGGACCAAGCTGCGGTTACAAGCACTGTCGACCACAACGGAGCGAGTCTTACGAGCGAGGAGTTCGCGGCCCGTCTCGCGTCCGCGCCGAAGGCGCGGCCATCGAACACAGCCGAGTCGTCGAAGCGCATACGACGCAGTCGCATGTTTCGACGGCGCCGCTGGCGACTGCTTGCAGGTCGCTCGAAAGGGCCGGACGCGAGACACCAGGGGGCCGCGAACACGCAGCGCCGAAGGTGCTGCCATCAGGCACCGATTAACGAGTTGCCGGGGATGGCACCATAGGCAGGGTGAGTCCTAGCCATCTACCGCATCACCCGCCGCGCGTGCTGGAGCAATCCACGAAGCTGCAGAACGTCCTCTACGAAATTCGTGGACCGGTGGGCGCACATGCGGCACGGCTGGAGGCGGAGGGGCATCGCATCCTCAAGCTGAATATCGGCAATCCCGCGCCGTTCGGGTTCGAGGCGCCCGATGTGATCATGCGCGACATCATCGCCGCGCTGCCGTATGCCCAGGGCTACTCGGAATCAAAGGGCATCCTGTCGGCCCGGCGCGCCATCGTGACCCGCTATGAGCTGGTCCCCGGCTTTCCCGAACTCGATGTCGACGACGTCTACCTGGGCAACGGCGTCTCCGAGCTGATCACTATCACCATGCAGGCGCTGCTCGACAACGGTGACGAAGTGCTGATCCCGGCGCCCGACTATCCGCTGTGGACCGCCATGACCAGCCTGGCCGGTGGCACTCCGGTGCACTACCTGTGTGACGAATCCAACGGCTGGCAGCCCGATATCGCCGATATCGAAGCCAAGATCACCGATAAGACCAAGGCGCTGCTGGTCATCAATCCGAACAATCCGACCGGTGCGGTGTACTCCACCGAGGTGCTGCAGCAACTGGTCGACCTCGCGCGCAAGCATCAGCTGCTGCTGCTCGCCGACGAGATCTACGACAAGATCCTCTACGACGACGCCAAGCACATTTCGCTGGCGACGCTCGCGCCCGATCTGCTCTGCCTGACCTTCAACGGACTCTCCAAGGCCTACCGGGTCGCGGGCTACCGCTCCGGCTGGTTGGCGATCACCGGCCCCAAGGAGCATGCGGCCGGCTTCCTCGAGGGTATCGATCTGCTCGCCTCGACCAGGCTTTGCCCGAATGTGCCTGCGCAGCACGCGATTCAGGTGGCACTCGGCGGACATCAGAGCATCGAGGATCTGATCCTGCCCGGCGGACGGCTACTCGAGCAGCGCGATGTCGCGTGGGAGCGGCTGAATATGATCCCGGGTGTTTCCTGTGTGAAGCCGAAGGGCGCGCTCTACGCGTTCCCGAAGTTGGATCCGAACGTCTATGAAATCCACGATGATTCGAAGCTGATCCTGGATCTGCTGCTGCAGGAGAAGATCTTGATGGTGCAGGGCACCGGGTTCAATTGGCCGAATCATGATCATCTGCGGATCGTCACGCTGCCGTGGGCGCGAGATCTCGCGGTGGCGATCGAGCGCTTCGGGAACTTCCTGTCGAGTTACCGGCAGTAGGAACTGGGCGGTCCGGAACCCTTTGTCAGCGTGCGCTGGGCTACCGGATCGCCCCGCTTCCGGGGGCAAAACATACCCGGTGTACGGATAGTTGCGAGTTTTGGTTACTAGCTAGCGCTAAACGAGACTTTTTGTGTACAGTGTCTCTTGGCACTTCGAGTGCCCGGTCAAGTTGTCTACCCCCCCTGGACAACCTGACCTCGGGTTAGGCTGCCTACCCCCCTGGGCGCCAACCTGCGGGCGGCGGAGACATCCCCCTGCTCTCCGCCGCCCCCTCCCGATCTTCCCCACCGGTTCAGCATCGCGAAGCGATTCGATGAGGGGTGGTGGTCGGGCGACGGGTGGGCACCTTTCATGACTATTCGTCGGTCGCTGCCGGTCCGTGAATCCGATCTTGAAAATGAAATCCTTTAAGCTCGCACCCTGGACTACAGACGAAAAGGTAGGAGTCCGGTGAGCCATGAGTGATCATCACCATCACCACGACCATTCCGGCCCCATCGCTATCGGCGCGACCGCGGCCCGTGTGGTCGTCGGGCTGCTCGCCGCGATCGGTGTCGTGGTCGTGATCGCCGCGATCGTGCTGTGGCCGAGCAGCCAGCACATCGACATCCCGCTGCCGATGCAGAACGCGGGCGGTGGCGCGGTGCAGACCGAAGCCGGAACCGTGATGATGCAGGACGTCGGCGCGTGCGGCAGCAGTTCGATCGGCAAGGTGTTCATCGATAAGCCCGAGCAGCCGCGCGCCGCGGGCTACACCTGTCAGCGCAGCCTGATCAGCATCGATTCCGGTCCGCACAAGGGCAATCGCACCCTGTTCGAAATCGCGCCCGGCCCAGGACAACCCGACCTGCATGCCGGTGACCACATCCGGATCGTGCGACAGACCGATCCGAGCGGAATGCCGCTGTACTCGTTCGAGGACTACTCGCGCGGGCTGCCGCTGACCCTGATCGTGCTGGCCTTCGTGGTCGTGGTCATCGTGGTGGCGCGCTGGCGCGGGTTGCGGGCGTTGCTCGGGCTGGTCTTCGCCTTCGCGGTGCTCGTGCTGTTCATGCTGCCCGCCCTGTTGGACGGTAAGCCCGCTATTCCGGTCGCGCTGGTCGCGGGTGCGATGATTCTGTATGCCGTGCTGTATCTGGCGCACGGTGTGAATCTGCGCACCAGTTCGGCGCTGCTCGGCACGCTGACATCGATGATCGTCGCGGCGGTGCTGTCCTGGATCGCCATCGAGGTCACCCATCTGACCGGCCTATCCGAGGAACAGAACACCAACGTCGCCACCTACATCGAGCACGTCAGCATTACCGGTCTGCTGCTGGCTGGCTTCATCATCGGTTCGCTCGGTGTGCTCAACGATGTGACCATCACCCAGGCCTCGGCCGCCTTCGAACTCGCCTCCATCGATGAATCCGCTTCGCGCCGCGAGGTTTTCGCCGCCGCCATGCGCGTCGGCCGGGACCATATCGCGAGCACGGTCTACACCCTGGTGCTGGCCTATGCCGGTGGTGCGCTTCCGTTGCTGCTGCTGTTCAGTGTCGCGGGCCGCTCCATCCGCGACGTCCTGACCGGCGATGCGGTCGCCATCGAAATCGCCCGCTCCTCCGTCGGCGGTATCGCGCTGGCCCTTTCGGTCCCGTTGACCACCGCGATCGCCGTCATGCTCGCCCGGCCCTTCGGTCACAAGCCCGAACCCGCTGTTCCCGCGCGGCACTCGCGGCATGCGAAGTCCGAGGCGTCCGCACCTTCCCGTCGCTCGCCGTCCCGCTCCGCTGCCGCTCCCAGCCGCCAACGGACCTCGACCCCGACCCGGGACGACGAGCCGGGCTCGGCGGCCTGGAACGACCAACCCTCGAATCCCCGGGCATACGAACGCAGTCGGGGCTACCGCAGCGCCGACCCGCGGGACTATGAACCCGACTACGACACCGACCCGCGCGGCTACCGCCGCCCGGATCCGCGCGGATCCTGGGACGACGACGGTCCGGCCGCTCGGTAACCGCCGCCCGGATCCGAGACTGCGTGGGGCGACGAGGGGCCCGCCCTTCGGTAACTGCCGCAGGGTGCAGCCCAACTACCCACCGCCCTACACCCTCGCAAGGCAGCGCACCCCTCTACCGGGTGTGCACTCGCCACAAAGGGCGTGCAATACAAGATCTACTGCCGCATAGCCTGCTTCGCTGGGGAGTGCAGGTCACCAGTTCAGCGCTGCACGGGTGGCGGGAAGGGGAGGATCACGGGCGGAATCGTCGGCACCACGATCGGCGGAAGTCCTGGCACGACAATGGTGTTCGGGCCGGGCGTGGGCGTGGGCGGCTCCGTGGTCGTCGCACGGTACGGGGGCGGTGCGGCCACCGACTCGGCGGACTCGGTGGTGCTGGCCGGTGCGACCGCGATCTGCGGGTCCAGGGTGGTGGTGCGCGGCGGGTTGGTCGGCGAGACCGAGGTCGGGTGGTCACTGCTCTGCGAATCGCGTGTGAGAACCTGTGGGCCGTAACCGAGTCCGAGTCCGATCGCCGCGACGACAGCCAGTGCGCTGACGGTAAGCACCGCACCATTGATTTCCCGTTTGCCGCGGCGCCGCTTGGGCGGTGCGGATAGCCAGGCGGGTGAGAGCTCATCGTCATCGAGCAGCGAATCCGCGGCGGGCGCGTGCTGCTGCGGGGTCTGGACGACCGTGCGCACCGGACGCGTCATCAGGGCGGCACCGCGGGTGACCACCGTCTCCGGGCTGTCGGGCACGATGACCGGCACACCCATCCAGCGTTCGAGGACCTTGGCGATCAGCGGAATTCGCGCGCAACCGCCGATCGCGAGCACGCCGTGCACCGGGCGATCCGAGCGCACGATGACATCGCGCGCCATCCGCGCCGACGATTCGATCGCCAGCATGATCAGAGCTTCGAAATTCTCCTGGGCCAGCAGCACCAGCCCTTGTTCGCTGGGCAGCGCCACGGCGGTATTCGAGGACAGTTGCTCTTTGGCCTCGCGGCACAGTGCGTCCAGGGCGGCCAGCCCCGCCGAATCCGGCGGATGCGCGATCCGGCCCGAGGCGATCTGCTGTTCGCGGATCAGCGAATCCAGGTAGTCGCCGCTGATATCGCTGGTGCGTTCGCTGTGGCGGATCTCACGGGTCTGGGTGTCGACGACGCTGACCGTCAGTCCGGAGCTGCCGAGGTCGTAGACGACGAGCGAGGAGATGCCGCGGATATCCCCGGTGGCCTGCGCGAATTCGACCGCCGCGACAATTTCGGGGACCAGTTCGTAATTGGTGAGCTGCTGCCGCGCCATGGCCGCGCGCAGCGCCTTGGCATGCTGCTCACTGCGGTAGGCGATCGCGGTGGCCGCGATACCTGGCATGGATTCCAGCGTCACGCCGATCGCCTCGGCGGCCAGCTCCTCCACCTGGTGCTCGACGACCGGAATGGTCTGCAGATCGAAGGAATGCGGGGCGATGGGGCCGTGGGGGCTCGCGGTGTGTGGTCGCGCCATACGGACGGCGCCGGCCCCCACCGAAACTCCCAGAACCGAACTCATCAGCTGCCCATCCCGTTTCACACATCACGACATGCGAGCCTGCGCCGCCCGCCGGGGGATCGGCCCGCTCTCGGGACCCTACCGCCGACGTCCGACAGACCCGAAGGCAGGATCTGATCGTCCCGGCGTCGCCCCCGCGTCGCAGGCAACTCTACGGTGTGCCGAGTCCGGCGTACACCCATCCGGCGTCTCTCCAGGTGGCTCGATTGAGACAGTTCCGACCGTCGATGATCGACCGTTTGCGAACCACCGGATCGAGGTCTTGCGGACGCAATGCGACGAATTCGTCCCACTCGGTCAGCACCAGTACCACATCGGCGCGATCGCAGGCCTCGGTGACCGAGGTCGCGTAGTTCAATGTGGGGAAGACCCGTCGCGAATTCTCCGCCGCCTTCGGGTCGTACACCGTCACCACCGCGCCGTGCAGCTGGATCATCCCCGCGACATTCAGCGCGGGTGAGTCACGCACATCGTCGGATTCGGGTTTGAAGGCCGCACCCAGCACCGCCACATTGGCGCCGAGCAGCGATCCGCCGCAGGCCCGCGCGGCCATATCGACCATCTTGGTGCGGCGGCGCATATTGATGTTGTCGACCTCGCGCAGGAAGGCCACCGCGTGATCGGCGCCGAGTTCGCCGGAGCGCGCCATGAACGCGCGAATGTCCTTGGGTAGGCAGCCGCCGCCGAAACCCAGTCCGGCATTGAGGAATCGGCGGCCGATGCGCGCGTCGTAGCCGAGTGCGTCGGCCAGCATGGTCACATCGGCGCCGGTCGCCTCGCAGACCTCGGAGACGGCGTTGATGAAGGAAATCTTGGTCGCGAGAAAAGCATTCGCGGAGACCTTGACCAATTCGGCGGTGGCCAGGTCGGTCAGCAGGAACGGCACCTCGGCCGCGATCAGGTCCGCGTAGATCTCGCGCACCAATTCCTCGACCCAGGCGGCGCTTTCGCGTTCGCGATCCACGCCGAGCACCAGTCGATCAGGACGCAGTGTGTCCTTCACCGCGAAACCCTCACGCAGGAACTCCGGATTCCACGCCACCTCGACCGCGGCGTCGGTCAGCGCGCGGGCCCGCGTACCCAATGCGGCGGCGGTTCCCACGGGCACCGTCGACTTCCCGACGATCACCGACGGCCGCTCCAGCAGCGGTGCGAGCGTATCGACCACGGCGTGCACATATTTCAGGTCCGCGGCGTACTCGCCCTTCTTCTGCGGTGTCCCGACCCCGAGGAAATGCACCTGGGCGTGGTCGGCGGCCTCCGCGTACGAGGTGGTGAAGCGCAGCCGACCGGCGTCCAGGTTCCGGCGCAGCACCTCCTCCAGCCCGGGTTCGTAGAACGGCACCACACCATCGGACAGCTTCGCGACCTTGCCCGGATCGATATCCACGCCGATCACATCGTGTCCGAGCTCGGCCATGCACGCCGCGTGCGTGGCCCCGAGGTACCCGGTTCCGAAGACTGTGCATCGCATGATCGATTGATAGGTCCCGCCGATGGCCACCCCACGTCAGCGAGGCAAGGGCCTCGGCAACAGCAGATGTACATGTGGCGACATGAATGACGGATAGCCTTCTGGCCTGCGTAAACTCATTCGATGACGGCCCGGTTACGATCGATCTCGTGCGACGCCAGCGCAGCATCCGGGCCCGCAGCGCCTGGGTGGTGCCGGGCGTTGCGGTGGTGCTGCTGATCGCAGGTCTGTGGCCGGTTTATGTCCGGCCCCAGGTGGATGTGCCCGCGAAGGCCGATGCGATCCTGGTGCTCGGCGGCGCGCACGATGGACGCGAGAAGCTGGGGCTGCGGTTGGCCAGTGCGGGGTACGCGCCCCGGGTGCTGTTCTCGGACCCGTATGAGAACAGTGCGCTGATGAACCGAATCTGCCACAGCCGCTACAGCTTTCAGGTCACCTGCTTCGATCCGTCGCCGCGCACCACGCGTGGTGAAGGTCGTGAACTCGCCGGATTCGCCGCGGCGCAGGGTTGGCGTCGAGTCATCGTCATCACCTTCACGCCGCATATCTCGCGGGCCCGCTACATCCTCGGGAAATGCTGGGATGGTGAGGTGCTGATGGTGGATCCGCAGCCGCGCCTTTCGGTCCCCAGGTGGGCCTACGACTACGTCTACCAGTCCACCGGATACGTCAAGGCATTCTTCGAAGACTGCTAGCTGCTGGCCACCGGTACGCCAACCTCCTCTCCCGCAGCGGAACCCATCGAATCAGCCCGCGCCGGTCCCGGTAACGACCCGGGGGTACTTCGCGACTGTGAACATGGGTGTTCGTAATCCCGTCCACGGGAACCGGCAACCGTCCGAAAGTGACCAGGCCCATTGCGCGTCTGTCTATTTCAGGCATGGCGGCAGGAGCAACAGGGGAGACCGTGCGGATTATGCAGATGCTGGGCAAGGGGCGCCGATGGCGCGCCGGTACAGGACTGGTGCTGAGCATGGTGGCACCGGCACTGATTGTGACCGCGTGCACGGCTGACGACCAGAATTCCGACACGACACGCTCCGGCGCCGCGACGGCCACCTCGAGCAGTGCCTCGAAGACGCCGCCCCCGACCGCCACTGCGGCTCCAGGTAATCGCGGCGAGACTCCGGGCAGTGGGGGTGGAGCAGGCACCGGGCAGACGGTCGGTGAGCAGCCCGATGCCCCGGGCGGCACCGATACCTGCGGTGCAACTTTGTGCGGTACCGCGGGCAATCCGGCTCCGGCACCCGGCGGCACCGATACCTGCGGTGCGACTCTGTGCGGCACCACCGATCCGCAGCCCGCGCCCGGCGCGCTCTGGGACCCCTGCGATATATCCGCCGCAGATGTCACCGACCAGGGATTGCGCTCCGACCGCAAATCGGCGCTCAGCGGATCCGGGGGCGCGAGCGACAAGAGCTGCCGTTGGCAGTCCCTCACGGGCAAATCCGAATTGACGGTCACGTCGACCCGGCAGACGGTGGAGGAATTCAAGCAGAGCGGGGGCTACGTGGACTTCAGTCCGATCTCGGTCGGCGGTCGAGCGGCCTACCAATATCGTGCGGCTCAGGACACGAACAAAATCGGGTGCTACGTCGGCATTCCGGTGCCGTGGGGCCAAGTCGCGTTCGTCACGCGAAATATGCAGCCCGACGCACCCGAAGAACCGTGTGCTGCGGCGCGGCGTCTCAGCGGTGCTCTGATCGGGTATCTGCGCTGAGCGACTCCCGGTGAAGGAGGGTGCGGCAGCCGAATTCGATGACGCGCCCGCATCATCGGGTGGACACTGAAATGTTGGGACCGGGATGGTGAGAGCTTCCCGGTCCCAACGCTGTTCCGGCTACATGCTGGGCCGTGTCGACCCCGGCCTCGGTCGGCGCGCGGGCTCGCGTGCCCAATGCGGCCCTCGAAGCCTGCTAGTCGCCCGCAAGTGCAGGCGGGTGGCATCAGTTTGATTTCCGGCATGAGACAGTCGTACATTGTGTCTCGTGGGGCCGTAGAGCGACCCGATGCAATGACGCAGATCCCTCCGGGAGGGCAGATGGATTACGACTGGTCAGCGGCCGATCTGGACTTTCGCGACGAGGTTCGCGCATTTCTCGGCGAGAAGCTGACGCCGGAGCTGCGGCGGGCCGGGCGCTTGGCGACGAGCGTGTACCCGGACCATGAGGCGAGCATGCAGTGGCAGCACATCCTGCACGAGCGTGGCTGGGCCGCACCCGCCTGGCCGGTGGAGCACGGTGGCTGCGATTGGAGCCTCACCCAGCACTACATTTTCAATCGCGAGTCGATGCTGGCCGGTGCGCCGTCGCTCTCGCCGATGGGCATCCGGATGGTCGCGCCCGCGATCGTCGCGTTCGGTACGCCGGAGCAGAAGGCCTTCTTTCTACCGCGCATCCTGACCGGGGAAGTCTTCTTCTGCCAGGGCTATTCGGAACCGGAAGCCGGTTCGGACCTGGCCTCGCTGACCATGGCAGCCGTCGACGACGGCGCCGATTTCGTCTGCACCGGCAGCAAGATCTGGACCACCCATGCAACCGCGGCGAATTGGATCTTCTGCCTGGTCCGGACCTCGCGCGAGGGGAAGAAGCAGCAGGGCATCACCTTCCTGCTGATCGATATGACCACGCCGGGCATCGAGATTCGCCCGCTGGTGATGACCTCCGGCGAACAGGTGCAGAACCAGGTCTTCTTCGATAACGTCCGGGTGCCGAAGGCTAATGTGCTGGGCCGGATCGATGACGGCTGGACCGTCGCGAAATATCTGCTCGTGCACGAGCGCGGCGGTGCGGCAGCGCCGATGCTGCAGGTCATGGCCCAAGATGTGGCCACCGCGGCGGCCGAGCAGACCGGACCCGACGGCAATCCGCTGATCGATGACGCGGCATTCGCGGCGAAATTGGCGGAGGCTCGAATTCGCACCGAGGTGCTCGAAATCCTGGAATACCGCACGCTTTCGGCGATGGCCCAGGGCAAGAATCCGGGTCCGGCTTCCTCGATGCTCAAGATCCTGGCCACCGAATTGAGTCAGCGGCTCACCGAATTGGCGCTGCAGGCGGCCGGTCCGCGCGGCCGGGTTTATCAGCCGCATGCCACCGCGCCGGGCGGGCCGATCGCCGAATTCACCCCGCCCGCCGACGAATATCGCAGCGGCGCGGACTGGCAGGCGGTCGCGCCGCTGCGCTACTTCAATGACCGAGCGGGCTCGATCTACGCGGGCAGCAACGAAATTCAGCGAAATATTCTCGCCAAGGCAGCATTGGGGCTCTGATGGACTTCACCTTCACCGATGAGCAGGAACTGCTTCGCGACGCGGTGGCCGGATTCCTCGGCGCCCGTTACGAACTGGACAAAAGCCGGGGCGCGGCGAAATCCGACGCCGGTTGGCAGCCGGGCGTGTGGCGCGGATTCGCCGAGGAGCTGGGCATTCTCGGGGCCACCCTGCCCGAGCGGGTTGATGGCATGGGCGGAGGTCCGGTCGAGTTGATGATCATCACCGAGGAACTCGGCCGTGCGCTGGTCGTCGAGCCGTATGTCGACACCGTGGTGGTCGGCGCCGGTCTGCTGAATCGCGCCGGTGGCGAGCGTGCGGATTCGGTACTGCGCCAGATCGTTTCCGGCGCGGCGCGGACGGCGTTCGCGGCGCTGGAGCCGAGCTCGGGGCAGACGCTGCACGACGTATCGACCGCCGCGCGTCGCGATGGTGACGCGTGGGTGCTCGATGGCGTCAAGACGGTCGTGACCAGTGCGCCGCTGGCGACGCATCTGCTCATTACCGCGCGCACCGCCGGTGATCGGCGCGATAAGGACGGAATCTCGCTATTCCTCACCGAATTCGATACCGCTGATCTGCCCGCCGGTGTCGAGGTGCATTCGTATCGGACGATCGACGATCGGGTCGGCTCCGATATCACCTTCACCGGCTTCCGACTGCCCGCTGATGCCTTGCTCGGTGCCGAGGGTTCGGCATGGGACGCGATCGATGCGACGGTGGACGAGGCGATCGCCGCGATCGCGTCCGAGGCCGTCGGCTGCATGCGAAAGGTATTGGCGGACACCGTCGAATACGCCAAACAGCGGCAGCAGTTCGGTCAGCCGATCGGCAGTTTTCAGGTGCTCCAGCATCGCATGGTCGATATGTTCATCGAGCTCGAGCAGGCCATTGCCGCGGTGTATCTGGCCGTCTACTCGTTGGGTGCGGCGGCGGCGGACCGGGCGCGGGCGGTCTCGGCCGCGAAGGTCACCATCGGTCGGGCCGCGCGCTTCATCGGCCAGAACGCCGTGCAGCTGCACGGTGCCATGGGCATGACCGAGGAACTCGCGATCGGCCACTACTTCAAGCGCCTGACCGCGATCGAATACGAATTCGGTTCCAGCGACCAGCATCTCGCTCGATATGCGGCGCTGACGAGGCCCTAGCCGTGTCCGACGAGGCGGCGGTCGGACCGAAGCCGGTGCGTGCGGATGTGATCGACCTCGCGCACCGCTGGTTCCTCGACGGCCGCCGCATCGATATGCAGCAGCTCGCGCGCGAACTCGGCATCGGCCGCGCCACGCTCTATCGCTGGTGGGGCAGTAGGGAAGTGGTGATCGGGGAGGTGGTGTGGCGGGTGATCGCGGAGGCGATCACCCGGGTCGAGGCGCGCGGTTACGGTGCGCCGTCCGCACGTTTCGTCCGCAATTTCGGCAAGCTCGCCGATACTGTGCGCACCTTCGAACCGCTGTCACGCTTCGTCGCCGAGGATCCTGAGTACGGACTGCGCGTCCTGACCTCGCGTTACACCGTTGTGCAGGCCCGCATGATCGATTGGGCCGCAGAGCGTTTGGCCGGGCTGCCCGATCTGGATCCGCGTATCGAGATCCGCGATCTCGCCTACGCGATCGTGCGCATCGGCGAAGCTTTCGTCTGGAGCGATGTCATCACCGGTGACCCGCCGCAGTCCGAAAAAGCGACCGCCATGGTCGAGCTGCTCGTCTCCGCCGCATCCGGGAAGCGCTGAACCGTAGTCAGGAGCCGAATTGTCCTATAACACTATTACTTACCGCGTCGCGGATGCGATCGCCACCATCACGCTGAATCGACCCGACGCGCGCAACGGTTTCACCGCCGAAATGGCCGATGAACTCGGGGCCGCCTTCACCGCCGCCGATAGCGACGATGCGGTCCGTGCTGTCGTATTCGCAGCGGCTGGAACGGATTTCTGCGTCGGGACGGACCTCACGGCGGGCGGCTCCGACGAGGATGTCACCGCGCCCGACTGGGTCGAATGGTCCACGCGTGTGGTTCGGCCGATGACAAATCTCACAAACCCGTCATCGCCGCCATCCGCCGCGGCCTGGTAGCCATGTCCGGCGACAAAACCCCCGAAGACGTCTTCACCCTCGACGCCCGCGGCCCGGGTGCGCAATGCGCACCCGGGCCGCTCGCTTGTTTCCGCTTACCCGTCAGTTCTTGCGGCCGGGGGCCTTGGCGCCGGATTTGAAGCCGAGGCCACCGGGCTTGGCGGGCGGGGGTGCCACGGCGGGGGTGCCGTTGCCGTTGGTGGGCTTGGCCGGTTCGTCGGCGGGTTCCGTTCCGGTTTCCGGGGTGGCGGAGGCCGGTTCGGCGGGAGCCGGGGTGGCCGTGCCGGGGGCCTTGGGGCCGGGCCGTTTGAAGCCGGACTTCATGGCCAGGCCCTTGGCGGGAATGGACGGCTTGGTTTCGGTCGGGGCCGAAACCGGTTCGGTCGCGGGGGTTTCCGCTACCGCGGCCGCTTCGGCGGGGGCCGAGGCTTCCGGTGCCTTGGCTCCGGGCGCCTTTGCCGCGCCCTTCATGGCCAGCCCCTTGCCCGGTGCCTTCGCCGGACCCTTCATTGCCAGACCCTTGACCGGCGGTGCTGCCGGTGCCTCGGCGGCGGGTGCTGCTTCGGTGACGGCGTCGGGAGTTGCCTTGGCGCCGGGCGCTTTTGCACCGCCCTTCATGCCGAGGCCCTTGCCCGGTGCCTTGGCGGGGCCCTTCATCGCGAGGCCCTTGACGGGTGCGGCCGGAGCCGACGCCTCTGTCGCGGTGTCCTCGGCCGGAGCGGGGGTCGCCTTGGCTCCGGGTGCCTTCGCGGCGCCCTTCATACCGAGACCACCCGGTGCCTTGGCCGCACCCTTCATACCCAGACCGCCGGGTGCCTTGCCGCCGCCCTTCATCGCCAGACCGCCACCGGCCGGAGCCGCCTTCGGTTCGGCGGACGCTACATCATCGGGAAATGCCGGTTCGGGTTCGGCGGCAACCGGTTCCGGCTCGGGTGCCTGCTTCGGTTCCTGCACCACGGTCAGGTTCTCGGTGAGCTTCGACGGGTCGACCCGGTCGATGGCGTCGAGCATCAACTGCGCGACATCGACGACCTCGACGCCTTGGCCGACCTCGCCGCTGTCCTTGCGTGCGGTGACACCGTCGGTGAGCATGACGCGGCAGAACGGGCAGCCGGTCGCGATCTTGGACGGTTCGTTGCCACCGTTCAAGGTGGACAGCGCCTCGTCGACGCGATCGATATTGATCCGCTTACCGAGCTGCTCTTCCATCCACATCCGCGCGCCACCGGCGCCACAGCACATGGAACGTTCGCCGTGCCGCGGCATTTCGACGAGGGTGGAGCCGGAGGCCTCCATCAACTCGCGCGGTGCGTTGTAGACCTTGTTGTGGCGGCCCAGGTAGCACGGGTCGTGGTAGGTGACATTCTGCGATACCGAGGCGACCGGGATCAGCTGCTTGGTGCGCACCAGCCGGTTCAGCAGCTGGGTGTGGTGCACCACCTCGTAGGTGCCGCCGACCTGTGGGTACTCGTTGTTCAGCGCGTTGAAGCAATGCGCACAGGTGACGACGATCTTCTTGCGTGACTGCTCGACACCCTCGAATACCGAGTTCAACAGTTCGATGTTCTGCTGCGTGAGCTGCTGGAACAGGAATTCGTTGCCCGCCCGGCGCGCGGAGTCACCGGTGCAGGTCTCGTCGGCGCCGAGCACCATGAATTTCACGCCCGCGGTGGCCAGCAGCTCCGCGACGGCCTTGGTGGTGCGCTTGGCGCGATCCTCGTACGCACCCGCACAGCCGACCCAGAACAGGTACTCGTACCCGTCGAAGGAGTCCGCATCCTGACCGAAGACCGGGATCTGGAAGTCGAGTTCATTGATCCAGTTCAACCGGTCCTTGGCGTTCTGGCCCCAGGGGTTGCCCTTGTTCTCCAGGTTCTTGAACAAACCGGCCAGCTCGGAGGGGAATTCCGACTCGATCAACACCTGGTAGCGGCGCATATCGATGATGTGATCGACATGCTCGATATCGACCGGGCACTGCTCGACGCACGCACCGCAGGTGGTGCAGCTCCACAGCACCTCGGGGTCGATGATGCCGTTGACGTCCTCGCCGCCGACCAGCGGACGCTCCGCCTCGGCCCTGGCCAGTTCGGAGATCTTGGCCAGCTTCGCCTCGTTGGGCTTGCCGTCGTCGTCGACCAGGCCGATCTCGTCGCCGCCCATATCCTTGCGGCCACCGGCCAGCAGGTACGGCGCCTTGGCGACACCGTGGTCGCGCAGCGACATGATCAGCAGCTTGGGCGACAACGGCTTACCGGTATTCCAGGCCGGGCACTGCGACTGGCAGCGACCGCATTCGGTGCAGGTGGTGAAATCCAGCCAGCCCTTCCAGGAGAAGTCCTCGACCCGGCCCGCGCCGAAGGTGTCGACGTCCGGGTCGGCGGTCTCCATATCGACCGGCTTGCCCTTGGACATCATCGGCTTCGCGGCGCCCAGTGCGACGCCGCCGTCGTCCTCGCGCTTGAAGTAGATGTTGAAGAAGGCCGCGAACCGGTGCCAGGCCACACCCCAGTTGATATTGCGACCGACCAGCAGTAGGAAGGTGCTGCCCGAAACCATCTTGATGAACGCGAAGATGGCCACCATCGCCACGCTGGACGGCAGCAGCTTGGCCACCTGCATGGTGAAGAAGTCGGTCCAGGCCTCGGAGTGGCCGTAGGTGGCGATCTTGCCCGCCTTCACCATGACCATGCCGATGCCCTCGAGGAACACGATCGCCTCGATGACATACGCCGGGGCGAACCGGGAACCACTGAATCGCGACAGTCGCGCGGGCACCCGTGGGTGGTTGAGCTGGCGAATGGCGATCAGCACCAGGATGCCGATCACGGTCCCGATGCCGAGCAGTTCGTCCCACAGGTGGTAGATGCCCCAGCCGCCGATGATCGGCCAGTGGAATTCGGGATCGAAGGTCTGCCCGTACGCCTCGAAGTACAGGATGAAACCGCCGAGGAAGCCGATCATCACCAGCCAGTGCGCCCAGCCGACCGTGCGGAATTTGTTCATCCGGGTGTGGGCGAGGAATTCGACGATCATCGTCTTCAAGCGCGGGAAGAAGGGTCGCCAACGATCCGGCGCGGGCTGGCCGATCATGATCGCGCGGGTCATTTTGCCGACGCCACCGACGAATGATGCCCAACCCAACAGGCTGAACGCCACACCAATCGTGCCCAGCGTCAATGTCAGGGCATTCATGTCGCGACCTTTCTTTAGAGGCAACACGAGCGTGGGCGGCGATCTCGCCACCCGGTTGGCTCGTATCCTAACTGCAGGTAAGTTACCCACCGGTAACTTACCTGTCTATCGTACGATCGGCGGTTGGTTCCTGCCCCCTCTTCCTGGGGCTTGACCTGATTTTCGCCTGTGATGGATTTCACGAAGATCGCGCGATCCGGGTGTGGTTCGGGGCGACAACCACCGTAAACAATGCTCGGTGCCCGATCGGCGGTAAGGACAGGCTTATGTCACGCCGAGATCACAGTGGGAATAGTCGATCTCGCATCTTCATGTCGGTTCGATTACGCTCACCACGTTCTGTTTGATGTGCCTGTCTTTCACACTGCTCGGGGAGAATCCGGGGTCCGACCACCTCGGGTTGATGAGCGCTCTCGCGTGTACGGAAGCGGCGCGCGAACAACCTGATGATGGATTGGAAACTGAATGAATCTCCGCAGCACCACCGCGGCTGCCACGATGGTCATCGGCGCGATGACGATCGGATTCGGAGTTGCTCACGCCGAGCCCGCCCCCGCGGCGGCTCAACCGATCAGCTACTCCGTCAAGCTCGTGGACAAGACGGTCGTCGCCACGCTCAAGGGGGGGACCTTCGAGCTGACGAAGTCCGACGAGGAATTGAAGGAACCAGACCTCTACACGGTCAAGGACGAACTCGGCAACACCGTCATGTCGGCACCGCTCGACGTCGATGTCGACCAGACACCGGTCGACGTCAAGCCGGTTGTGAAGGACGACGGCAAGGTCCTCGAACTGACCCCGGACCAGAGCGTCAAGATCGAGCAAAAGGTGAATACGGTCAACGCCGTCGCCAAGCCGATCGCCTCCCCGGATGAAGACCAGCGGGCGATGAACGAGTTCTCCACTCAGTTCGGCATCGCCACGGCGGTGGGCGGCTTCGTCGGCACCGCCATCGGTGTCGTCGCCGGTGGTGTCATCGGCTGCATCCTCGGCCTGCCACTGCTCGGTGTCGGCTGCATTCCGGCCGCGATCGCGGGCGCGGGTATCGGTGGCATCCTCGGCACGCTCGCCGTCGGTGGTCCGATCCTGACCCTCGCGGGCATCGACCTGGTCAACACTCTGCAGGCGGCGCCCGGCACCACCAAGTTCGCCGAGAAGTCGGTGCCGGCCCAGCAGCCTGCGTCGGCCCAGCAGCCGGTGCCGGCTCAGCAGCCGAACTGATCTCGATCGAACTCGACCGGCCCGCTCCCATCAGGAGCGGGCCGTTTGCGTTTCAGGCCTGGTGCTCGCGTAAATCCAAACTGCCGCTGAAGATTTCCTCGCCCCTGTGCCGTCCGAAGCGTCCGAAGGAGCGCTCGGCCATTTCGAACGAACCGTCCTCGCGCACCAGCAGGACCGTGCTCGCCCTGGTCCCGTGCAGTGCGTTGGCGATGAATCTGGCCGAGAGCGCGCGCTCGCGCCGCAGCGGAACTCCGGTGTGCGGCAACAGCTCATCGGGCGCCTCGGTGCGGTCGGCCAGCACCTCGAAGTAGCGCGCGACATTGCCGGGATCCGATTCGACCACCGTGCGCAGGTCGGTGAGACCGCCGCGTACCTTGGGCCAAATGGATTGGGGCGCTTCGAATGCCGCTCCCAGGCCCGGCGCGGCCGAGGTGATGAACATGCCGTTGGATACACCGTGGAAGCCCGGTGCCAGCTCCTGGGGCGGTCGTGCGCTGCGGTTGGAGTGCCACCACAGCGATTCGAGATCCGAGATCAGCATGTTGTAGCCGTTGTAGTCGTCGGGGGCGGCGGCTACATCGAGCACGTACTGCTCAGGGCCGAGTAGTTCACGCCGGTCGCCGATGCCGCGCAGGAAATCCATCAGCAGCGCGCCGCGTGAACGGGCGTCGCCGCGTTCGTCTTTCGGATTGCGCACATTGGTGACGGTGGCGAATCGATTGCGGCCCTTGTCTTCCCGCGTCAACCCGAGCCAGGTACCCGGCGGATCGCCCGCGACCTTGCGCAGCGCCCCGAGATCGCGCCCGGCCAGCAGTCCAGGCACCTCGGACCACCATCGCATCGACTCGGTCGGGCGGGAGTAGAACTCGTCGCGGTTGGCCGCGACGATCAACCGGTACTCCGGATGGACCCGCCAACCGATCAACACCAAACACATGCATTCCAGGATGCCGGAAGGTCGCCGGGCCCCACAGGGCATTTGCGCGCACTCGGGCAACGCAAGTTCAGTGGATCCGGGCCCAAGGACAGCAAAAAGGCCGACAGCGTCGCTGCTGTCGGCCTTTCGCGGGGTGCAGCTAGTTGTTGACCTTGAGGCCGGGGTTGTCCGAGAGAACGACGCTGACCGGCTGGGCGAACAGCTGCGGCGCATTGCCGGTGAGCGCACCGATCAGATTCGGGATCTCGCAGATCGGGAAGTCGGCCACCGACGACGCGCTGGAGATGCCCAGCGCCATCCGGCCGGACACGATCGCGCCGCCACTGTCACCGGGCAGGGCACAGATGTTGGCGGAGAAGGCCTGGGTGAGCTCCCGGTCACCGACCTGCACGGTCTGGTCGACAGCGTTCACGATGCCGCAGCTGAAGCCGGTGCGCGCACCGGACTTGCAGACCGGAGCACCGACCACCGGCACGGCAACGCCCTCGACCGCGACCGGCTGGCCGGGCTGGCGCACGAAGTTGTTGCTGAACCGGTCCTTGGCCTGATCGTTGATCCGGATGATCGAGTAGTCCTGCGAGCCGAGCACCGACTTCTGGAACGTGCCCACTTGCGCGCCCGCCCGATCGCCTGCCAGCTCGTAGACGCCTGCCGCATTCCCCGAACCCGCCGACGGAATGTCCGGGTTGCAGTGGCCCGCGGTGATGTTCACGACGTTGCCTGCCCGGTCCGTGCCGTTGAAGCCGAGCGAGCAGCGCAGCGACGTCTTCCCGGCGATCGAGGCGAAGCCGTCGCCACCGGCCAGCGGACCGGTCTGCATCGCGGCCGCGACCGGGGTGGTCTGCAGCTGCTCACCGGCGATCGGCGGGGCCGTCACGATGACCCGGGACGGGTCGACGAAGTTCGGCATCGGCAGGCCGGCCTGCTCGACCCGCACCGCGATGCTGTTGTTGACGGGATCGACCACCACACCGCGCACCAGCGCGGAGACCGCCTCGGGCTGGCCCTCCAGCCAGCGTTCGAACGCGCTCTTCTCGCCGCGCAGCGCCGCCTCGCTCTTGGCGACATTGCGGACCTCGAATCCGGCCGACGTGGCCGCCTGGCGCGCCTCGTCGGCGCCCGGGCCCTGTGCGAGCGCCACGACCGCCTTGCCGCCGTCAGCGAGCCACGAACCCGCGAAGACCTGCGGGAACTGGCGCTGCGCTGTGGTGGCGAAGGCCGCGAGCTGCTGGGCCAGATCGGCCCGGTGCAAGTACTCCTCGGGGGAGATCTTCAGATCGCGCGCGACCGCGGCGACCAGGTCGGCGGGCAGGGCCGGCTGGTCGGGTTCTGCGTTCGCCACTGCTGCCGTCGGACCGAACAGCAGAATCGCCGCCGAGGCGGCGATAACTGTTTTTCGGACCCGGGTCTGTCGCGCAGCTGATCGGAACTGACCTATACGTGGCAGGAGCATGCCCATACCTTAAGGTGTCCGGCCGGTTATGCCTACTTATGTGGGGATGTTGTTCGGCCCACTAACGGACCGGCGGTCGGTTTGTCGGAAATACGGTGTCCGACAAGCCCTCTCACCCAGCGTTCGGACGGGTCCGCAGCGCGATGCCGGTGCCGACGCCGCCGCCTGCGGAGGAGTCGATATCGGCCAGGATCGAGCGGATCGGGATGCCGAGGGTCGCGGTGCCGCCGTATTGCGCGAGGGCGATATTGGCCTCGTTGCAGTCGGGGGCGTCGGCGGCATTGGAACCGCTGGTGATACCGAGGGCCAGCGTGCCGGAGACGATCGCGCCACCGCTGTCGCCGCCGAGCGTGCAGGCCGAGCTGGCGAAGCCGCGCACGGTCTTGCTCACGCCCTCGGCAGTGTACAGCTGGGTTTCGACCCGATCGGCCACCACGAACCCGCAGGTGAAGGTGGAGGACTGGCCCGACTTGCAGATCGGGGCGCCGGTGACCGGCTCGGCGGTACCGGTGATGGTCAGCGTGGTGCCATTGGAGCCGCGCACCGAGGGCTGGTCCATGCCCGCATTGACCGAGCGCTCGTTGAGCTTGATGACGGAGTAGTCGAGCGCGGTCGGGCCGCCGAGGCGCGCCTTGACGAAATTGCCGAGCTCGATGCTGTTCGGGATGTCCCT
Organism: Nocardia pseudovaccinii NBRC 100343; assembly: GCF_001613225.1. Taxonomy (GTDB): domain Bacteria; phylum Actinomycetota; class Actinomycetes; order Mycobacteriales; family Mycobacteriaceae; genus Nocardia; species Nocardia pseudovaccinii. Next base: position 11,096 of record NZ_BDBY01000235.1, on the reverse strand, counting down.
GATATTGGGCAGGTAGACCGCGGCGTGCTGGTCGTCCTTTTCCAGGTTCGGGTCGCAGTGGCCCGCGCTGATATTCAGCGCGTTACCGGCCGCGTCCACACTGTTGAAGCCGAACGAGCACACATCGACACCGCGCAGCGAGGTGTCCTTCAGCGAGGTCGGCGCGGTGATGTAGGTGTCGCCGCCCATCGGACGCCGTTCGATCGGGCCGCCGCTATTGGGCGAGAGGATGACCTTGACGTTGGCGATCAGGGTCGGCAGGTTCAGCGCGTGGCCGACCGGCGTATTGGCGACCGACAGCACCAGCTGGCTGTTCAGGAAGTCGACCGCGACGGAGTTGATCGACTGGGAGATCTCCCTGGGCAGCGTGTTGATCCACTGATTCAGCTGCATCAGCGAGTTCTCCAGGCCGTTCGCCGAGATCGGGGCCAGATGGGTCTGGTAGCCGTCGGCCGCGGCGATCTTGGCGGCGTCGACCGAGGTGACCGCGACGACCGGCTTACCGTCGGTGCCGAGCCAGGCGCCCGCGTAGGTGTCGGGGCGCTCGCTGCGGAACGACTCCGCGTATTCGCTGAGCGCCTGGGCCTTGGCGGAGCGTTCCAGATACTCCGCGGGCGTCATCTTCAGATCGCGGGAAATGGCCTCGACGAGTTCGGGCGGCAGGTTCTCGGCGGAAAGCTGCCCGGGTGCTGTCGGTTCGGCCGAAGCGGCGGTGGTGACGAGCAGGGGTGCGATGAAAACGGTCGCGGCGAATCCGATCGAAGCTGCCTTGACCGCGGCGCTGCGCGCCACCAACTTGCGCATGAAGTCCCTTCGTCGGCACGAGATGTGCCAGCCACTACACCGGTCAGCGGATCACTTTAAGGCACAAACCCCGGTAGGTCGCTGCGAAATCAACCAGGAGGCGCCAACTCGAACGGAATCGGCTGCTGCCACGGCAGTTGCGTCCACGTCGGCGGCGTCCACATCGGGAAGCCGGGACGGGTGGTCGTGGTCCGGCTCGGCCGGGTGGTGGTCGGCGGTGTCGTGGTCGGTGCGGGCGTGGTGGTCGGTGGTGTCGTGGTCGGCTCGGTGGTCTCCGGTTCGCTGCTGGTGATGACGACCGGCGGTTCGGTGGTCGGCGGCGGCGTGGTTTCCGGCACGGTCGGTAGGTCCACCGGCGGCTGCGGAGCCGGGCTCGTCGAGACCTGATCGGATTTGGCGTCGCGCACCTGCGGCACCGGGGTCGAGCCGGGATCTCGGAACAGCACGGCGACACCGATGCCGCCGAGTATCAGGCCGATGCCGACCGCGACCGCGATCAGCAGCGGTGTGCCGCGGTCCTTCTTGGGGGGCGCGGCAGGCGGCGGCTCCGGGGTGGTCGCTTCGACCGCGGTCGAAGCGATCAGCGGTGCGGCCACCGGCATCGCCGCCGAATAGGCCTGCGGCTGCACCTCGGGCGTCGGCACCGCCGGGATGACATCGGTGACCACGGTCGAGTTCTCGGCATTGCCCGGATCCGGCGGGGTCGCGCCGGCCGGGGTCGCCAGCACCGCGGCCAGCGCGGCGCGCGCGGCGTCGTAGGCGTAGGCCATTTCCGGTGCGACGGCGTCGCTGCCGGGGAGGTCACCCTCGCTGACCAGCAGTACCGATTTCAGGCCCAGATAGTCCAGTGCGTCGCGGAGTGAGAGCACGTACTCCGACGGCCAGCCCGCGGGATAGGTCGCATAGAACTCGGCGGCGCCGTTCAGATGTTCGGCGGTCAGATTGATCAGGCAGAACAGTGCGGTCGCGACCAGATCCTCGGCCCGGTAGGCCTCGCCCGCGTCGACGGAGATACCGGCCGGATCGCCGACCGAGGATGCGAAACCGGTGATCGAATGCGTATGACCGGCCGGGGCCGGTCCGCCGAGGACGGTGTCGCCGTCATCGGACATATGCAGGATCGACTCGCGGACGATGAACGTCGGTTCGCCGTTATCGGTGACGATGGCCGCTGTGCAGTTGTCCTCGGCGATGCGCAGGCCCACCCCAGTGGCCATCCTCAATACCTCGCTTCGGCGTCACGGATCGGGCCGCACCCCGATCACACCAGCAGCGAGCCGTGTCCCATGGCGCGGAGCATCGACAATAACTCCGAACGGGAACGGGCACCGATCCGGCGTCGGATCCGGGCGACATGATGCTCCACCGTCTTGGCGGAAATGTACAGGCGAGCGCCGATCTCCCGGTACGTCAAACCGAGTAGGACGAGTTCGGCGACCTCGCGTTCACGTTCGCTGAGAATCGCCGCGTCGGCGACCGGTTCCGGGGCGGCGGCCTGACCGTCGCCCGCGGCCGTTGCGGCCGGACGAGCCGCGGGCTCCTGCGGACGGGCGTCGGCCCGGACGGTTCTGGCCAGTTTCAGCAGGGTGGTCGCGGTAGCGGAATCGGCGGCGGCGAGTGCGGCCTCGCTCGCGAGCCGGGCGGCATCCCAGGTCAGCCCGATCTCGCTGAGTCCGGCGACCGCCGCCTGCACCGGGGCCGCGGCGACCTGGCCGCGCAGCACCAGCACCCAGGTGCGGCCCGCGTCGGCGAGGATCGCGGCATGCCGGTCACCGGACTCGGCCGCGGCCTTGAGCAGCCGGGCGTGCGGGAGCAGTTCCTCCGGGCTCTCGTGTGCGATCGCGGCCTGCACGCCGTACCAGTGGAAGGCATTGGCCCAGGCGGGCGGCTGGTCGAGTCGGCGCAGCAGCGCGAGGCTGGCATCGACAAGCGGTGCGATCCGGCGTTCGTCGCGTAGCCGAATGCCCGCGAGCCACAACTCGCCGATCGGCAACAGGGTGAGCAGGTCGGCGTCGACGTCGTCGAAGAGCGGATAGGCGGCCTGCCAGGCGCGGGTGAGTTCGGCGTGGTCGCCGCCGCGGCGGGCCAGACCGACCGCGACACCATGGGCGAGCAGGCGGTCGCGAATATCGAGCGAATCCAATTGCAGTGCGGCGACGGTGGTCGCGGCGGCCTGTTCGTCGCCGCCGAGCATCGCCGCCCAGGCGGTCAGCACCTGCAACTGGTGACAGCGCAGACCGCTGGTGGTGGCCCGGCGCAGCGCCTCACCGGCACGGCGTGGTTCGCCGGTGCTCAGGCACAGCAGCGTCGCGATGGAGACCGCGGTGCACGGCAGGAACCGGTCGGTACCCGCATCGGCCTGCGCGGCCTGGATGAGCGCGGATACGGCTGTGGCGGTGCCGGTTCCGTGTTCGACGATGGTGCGCGCGAGTGCGGTGGCGATCAGGCGTGCGTGCGCGTTGGCCTCGGTCGGCGGCCACTGCGTCGCCGATTCGGACAACTCCGCGGCGGCGGTCACCTCACCGGCGAGATACTGCACGGTCGCGCCGACCGCCCAATCCGCGCCGACCCGATGCGCGCCGAGCCAGGAATACAGTTGCGCCGCGCGCCCGACCAGGCCGCGGCGGGTCAGCACCGCCGCGCAGATCCGCACGGCCGCAGCCAGTTCCGCGCCGGTGACACCGGGACGAGCCAGCACCGGTTCGGCAAGTCGCATGGCGGTATCGCCGTCGCCGGTGCATGCGGCCGCCTCCGCCCAGCGCAACGCGATGACGTCCGGATCCGCGCCGGTCGCCGCCGCGGCGGCGTAGTAGCGCACCGCCTCACGTCCCGCCTTTTCGGCTGCGGCGCAGAGGAATTCGGCCAGACGCTGGTCGCGGACACCGGATTCGGCGAGCAGCAGCGCGGTGTGATCGCGCAGCAGGCCCGCATCCAATCGCGCGTTGAGTAGACGACGCTGCACGGCAACGAAGCGGCGGTCGCCGAGCAGGGTGCGCAGCGGTGTGACGGCGGGTTCGAGCAACAGATCGGCATCGGTGACCAGTGCGCTGGCCCTGGCCCGGTCGATGAGTTCTTGGGCCGCGGCGGTGTCCACGCCGAGGACCTCGGTCAGTTCGGAGGAATCCAGGCCGGTGCCGGTGGTGGCGACGACCAGGGTTTCCAGCAGATCGGGCTCGAGGTTGTCCAGAAGGGCGCGTGCCCAGGCGGCGACGGCGTCGTCGACGGCGCGGATGCCCGCGTCGAGGCGGGCCGAGCAGGCGGCGGTCAGCGCGGCCACCACGCCACCGCGGCTGCCCGCGGTCTGACGATGGATGTGCTGGGCCACCGGGCGCGGCACCGCCATACCCAATTCGCGGGCGAACGGGGCGATATCGGAGACGCCGAGCGCCCGCAGATCGGCCACCCGGCCGCGGCGGGCCACAGTGTCGGCGAGTGTGCGCAGTTGCGGATCGTGCGGGCGCGGCTGGGTCGCGACAATGACCGTGTAGCGGCCGGATTCGATGGTCGCGCAGAGGGATTCGAGATCCGAGTCGCTCAGGGTGTGGGCGTTGTCGATGATCAGGGCCGGGCGCGGTGTGTGCGGGTGTGCGCCGTCGAGGCGGTGGATCGGATGCGCTCCGTTATCGGTGCGCTGAATGATGTCGGTTTTCTCGGCGGTTCGGGTTCCGTGGCCGTTGCCGGTGGCGTGGGCCGCGCCGATGGTGTGCGAATCGTCGTGGTCGGGGTGCTGTCCGTCGGCGCGGTGGGCGTCAGCCGTCACATGCGCTCCGTTGACCGAGCCTGCTTGCGCTGCAAGGTGTTCGGGCATTACCGGGTCGTCTCGGAACGGGATGCCGTGGGCGCGCAGGCGGGCCCGGATCACCGAGAGGAGGGTGGATTTGCCGGAGCCGGAGCGGCCCCTGATCAGATAGACGACGGGTTCCCGGTCCGCGGAGTCCAATTCGCGGAAGATCTCGCGTGCGCAGGGCAGCGTGTCGAAGGCGATATCACCCATCATCTGCCTCCGGGGATCTTGGGCAGTGCGGATTGGACGCCGCCGAGGGTGTCGCTCAGCGGGTTCGCCGGCAGGGACGGCACGGTCGGGATCTGCACCTGTGTCTGCGTCTGCGTCTGCGGGGCAGGCTGCGGTTGTGGCGCGGGTTGGGTCTGTGTTGCCGGAGCTTCCGCCGTCGGCTGCGTAGCCGGTGCCGGTTGGCCGGGAGCCGGTTGGTTCTGGGTGGTCTGGCCGTCGGCGGACTCGCCTGCGACGGGTTGGCTGCTCGCCACCGCGACGCTGCTCGTTCCGGCGGAACCTGGTTGTCCCGCAGTGGGTTTCGGTTTCGGACTACCGACGGGCGAATCCTTCGCGGAGGTCGTCGCCGAACCGGTGGGACTGCCGTCACTGGTCGCCGCGACGACGGAAGCGCCCGGCGTTGTCGTCGGATCCGAACTTGCCGGTGACGTCGGACCGGGCTGCGCGCCGGTGCCGATGGCGACGGTGCCGGTCGCGAGTGCGCCGAGCACCAGTGCCGCTCCCGCGATGATGACGGCGCGCTGGCGGCCGCTGAGCCTGCGGCGGGGCCGGTCGCTCGTGCCGGGCAGGGTCTTTTTGGGCACGGTGTCATCGTGGAAAAGGCCGCCGCTTGCCACCGCGCTACTGGTCACGCGGGAGCTGTTCGCGGACTTTTCGACCGGCCGCGGCACGGTGGGCAGCTCCTCGGTTTTCGCGTTGCTGCCCATGACCGCGACCGGGGTGCGATCCACGGTGACCGACATCAAGTCCGCGGCCAGTTCGGCGGCGCCGAGCGCGCTGGTCAGCCGTGGTTGCGGGGCCGCGACCACGGGGAGTGCGAATTCGGTGGAGATCAACTCGGCCACCAGCGGGATCGCGCCGCCGCCGCCGGTGAGCAGCACCCGGCCGATATTGCCGATATCGAGTCCGGCGCGATGTACCGCATCGCGGATGAGATCGAGCGAGGTGAGTAAGGGGCCGCGCAGTAGGTCCTCGAGTTCGTCGCGGACCAGCCGGATGTTTTCGGCGTGGTGATCGTCCGGGTTCAAACGGACCGGGACAACCGTCGCGGTATTTGTGGAAAGCTCTTCTTTCGCATATCGGCAGCGATCGCGCAATGCCGACAATTCCCGTTCCACCACCGGATCGAACGGATCGAAATCATTTCCACGTAAGGCATTAGCCAGGACATAGCGCATGGTCAACAGATCGAATTCGGCGCCCGCGACATCGGTGGTGCGCAATGGCGCGCCGAGTACGGCCGCCTGCGCCCCGGTGCGGACCACCGAGACGGTGAGGCCGGAAGCGCCGAGGTCGTATACGACAACCGTGCCGTCGCCGAGCGGGCCGTGTGCGGCCTCCAGCCAGCGCACCGACGCGGTCGGCTCCGGAACCAAGGTCACCTCGCGCAAGTCGGCGCGATCCAGCGCGGCCCGCTGCACGTCGACGGTATGCCGCGACCACCACGCCGGATGACAGGCGACCATGGAGTGCGCGGCGCCGGCCCCGATCTCATCGATCAGACAGCCGACCGCGGTGGCCACGAGATCCGCTGCGGAGTGGGCGGTTCCGTCCTCGGCGAGGATATCCACCGGATCCCCGACCCGGGCGAGGAAGCCCTCGAGTACAACGTCACTGGAGTGCCTGCCGGTGGGGCGAGCGCCGCTCCCGAATGCGGGCGCCGCATGCGGGGCGAGGCGCAGCACACTCGGATGGGTGATGACAGCGTCGCCGGAGTGACCCCTGTCATAGTCGCTGCCGTCCCCCGGGGTCGCCACGGCGACCGAATTCGACGCTCCGACAGTGATGCCGAGCGCCAGACGCTCTGTCATTCGAGAACCCCGTTCGAAAACTGTGTGGCCCGGTAGTCGCTGTTGTATAGACGGGAAGGCGCAGTGGACCTGCCAGCCGCAACACTTCTGTCGGTTGCTGGGCATCAGCCGTTACTCAGTCGGGGAAGGTGCGGGGAAATTCCCCTAATGGTTCGGGGGTCCCTAACGGGAACGTGCGGTTCGCAGTAGGGGTGCACCCCGTTTCGGAGTAACGCCGGGCGTCCCTAGCGTGAAATGCATTCCAACGACTGCGGATCGCGAGGGTCCGCTCATCCAGGAGATGATTTCGATGACACCCAACGCGATTCTGGAGTTCATTCTCAACCTGCTCCGTGACCACGAGGCCGCGGTGGGTTATTGCGCCAACCCCGGCCAGGCGCTGGCAGCTGCCGGTTTGCCCGCCGTGACGCCGGAGGATATCGCCGCCGTCGCCCCCATGGTCGCCGAATCGGCCCTGATCGCGGGCGGCTCACAGCTGTCGGCGATCGTGGCGGCCGGTGGCGCCGGGGCGGTCGATGCCGGTGCCGCCGCAGGCGCCAATACCGCCGCCGCGGTTGGACTCGGTGCCGCCGCCGACGCGGGCGTTGACCTCGGCACCGATATCGACCTCGGCGCGGACCTCGGCCTCGGCGTCGGTACAGGGCTCGACCTCGGTGCCGGGCTCAACGGCGCGATCGGCGCGGGCCTGCAGGCCGGAGCCGACCTCGGCGCCGGTCTCGGCAGCATTGTCGGCGCGGGCGCGGATCTGACCGCCGGTCTCGGCGGCGCCATCGGCGCCGGTGTACAGGCCGTGACGGGTCTCGGCGGTGCGCTGGGTGGCGCGCTCGGCGCGGGAGCGCAGGCCGGTGCCGATCTCGCCACTGGTCTCGAGGGTGCACTCGGTGCCGGAGCGCAGGTCGGAACGGGGCTGGAGGGGGCTCTCGGCGCGGGCCTGAACGGCGGCGCGCAGGTGATTTCGGGCTTGGAGACGGGGCTCGGTGGCGCAGTCGGCGCGGGCGCCGATCTCGGCGCCGGGCTGAGCGGCGCCATCGGAGCGGGCACCCAGTTGGGTGCCGACCTCGGCGGTGCCCTTGGTGCCGGTGCCCAAGCAGGCGCTGACCTGGGCACAAGCCTGGAGGCAGGCCTCGGTGGTGCTGTGGGTGCGGGTGGTCAGGTTGGTGCGGATTTGGGTGCTGGTCTGGGTGGTGTGGTCGATGCGGGTGCACAGGCCGCAACGGGTCTCGGTGGCGCTGTCGGTGCGGGTGGCCAGCTCGGTACGGATCTCGGTGCCGGTCTCGGCGGCACGATTGGTGCAGGGGCACAAGCAATTTCGGGCCTCGAGACCGGTCTGGGCGGGGCAGTCGGTGCGGGCGCCGATCTCGGTGGCAGCCTGGGCGGCGCACTGGACGCCGACGCGCAGGCATCGACCGGCTTCTCCAGCGCAATCGGCACCGCAGCCGATGCGAACGCTGATCTGTCCACAGGCCTGACAGGCGCGGTAAACGCCGGTGCGCAGGCGGGCTCCGATCTGGGTGGGAGTCTGTCGACCGGCTTGGGGGGCGCCGCGGGTGCTGGTGCCCAGGCGGGTGCCGACCTGTCCACAGGACTGAGCGGCGCCGTTGGCGGCGGTGCGCAGGCGGGCTCCGATCTGGGTGGTGGCTTGTCCACCGGTCTGGGTGGTGCTGTTGATGCCGGTGCGCAGGCTGCCGGTGGTCTGGAAACCGGCCTGTCCACCGGAATCGGTGGCGCGCTCGGCGGCGGTGCACAGCTGGGATCGGATCTGGGCGGGAGTCTGTCGACCGGTCTGGAAGGCGCGGCAGGCGTCGGAGCCCAGGCAGGTGCTGATCTGTCCACCGGACTGAGTGGCGCGGTCGGTGGCGGCGCGGAACTGGGGACCGATCTCGGTGCCGGTCTGTCCACAGGTCTCGGCGGTGCGGTCGGTGCCGGGGCACAGACGGGTGCCGGTCTGGGCGGCAGCTTGTCCACCGATCTGGGTGGCGCCGCGGGTGCTGGTGCGCAGGCCGCCGGTGGTCTGGAGACCGGCTTGTCCACTGGAATTGGTGGCGCGCTCGATGGTGGTGCGCAGCTGGGTTCCGAGCTCGGCGGCAGTGTGTCGACTGGCCTGGAGGGCGCGGCAGGTGCCGGTGGCGGTTTGTCCACAGGTCTGGGCGGCGCTGTCAGCGCTGGTACGCAGGCTGGCGCTGATCTGGGTGGCAGTCTGTCGACCGGCTTGGGAGGTGCCGTGGGTGCTGGTGCCCAGGCGGGTGCCGACCTGTCCACAGGACTGAGCGGCGCCGTTGGCGGCGGCGCGCAGACGGGCTCCGATCTGGGTGGCAGTTTGTCCACAGGTCTGGGTGGTGCTGTTGATGCTGGTGCGCAGGCTGCTGGTGGTTTGGAATCCGGGTTGTCCACTGGAATTGGTGGTGCGCTCGATGGTGGCGCGCAGTTGGGTTCTCAGCTCAGTGGCGGGGTGTCGACTGGTCTGGAGGGCGCGACGGGTGGGCTTGGTGGCAGCTTGTCCACAGGCCTTGGTGGCAATTTGTCGAACAGCCTGGAGGGCGCAGCAGGTGCCGGTGCGCAGGCTGGTGCTGATCTCGGTGGCAGCTTGTCCACGGGTTTCGGTGGTGCTGTTGATGCTGGTGCGCACACTGCTGGTGGTTTGGAAACCGGTCTGTCCACTGGAATTGGTGGTGGTGCGCAGTTGGGTTCTGAGCTGGGTGGCGGGTTGTCGACTGGTCTCGCGGGCGCGGCGGGTGCCGGTGCGCAGGCTGGTGCCGATCTGGGCGTCGGTTTGTCCAGTGGTTTCGGTGGTGTTGTTGACGCTGGTGCGCAGGCTGCCGGTGGTCTGGAAACAGGGTTGTCCACGGGAATCGGTGGTGGTGCGCAGGCGGGGTCCGGTCTGGGTGGTGCTGTCGATGCAGGTGCTCAGGCGACGAGCGGTCTGGAGGGAGGGTTGTCCACCGGGATCGGTGGGGCTGCGCAGGCGGGTGCGGGTGTTGGGGGCGGGTTGTCCACAGGGGTGAATGGGGTTGTTGATGCTGGGGCGCAGGCTACTTCGGGGATCGAGGGGGCCTTCGATGCGGGGGCGCATGCGGCGAGTGGGCTCGGGGGTGGGCTGGAGGCTGGGCTCGGCGGCGTGGTGGATACCGGTGCTGGGCTCGGTGGCGGGGTGTCGAGTGGGGCTTCGTCCGCGATCGGTACCGGTGCTCAGGTGACGACGGGGCTGGAGTCGAGTTTGGCTACCGGCGCGGCGCTCGGTGCGGGTGCTGAGCTGGGTGGCGGGTTGTCGAGCAGTCTCGGTGGTGCTCTCGGCGGCGGTGCGCAGGTCGGATCGGATCTGGGTGACGCTGGGGCGCACGCCACGTCCGGGTTCTCCAGTGCCATCGGTGGCGCGGCTGATCTGGGCGGCGGTTTGTCCACAGGGCTGGGCGGTGCCGTCGGCGCCGGGACGCAGGCCGGTGCGGGGCTGTCCACAGGTGTCGGCGCTGGTGCACAGGCGGGCGCCGATCTCGGTGCGGGCCTGTCCTCGGGGCTGAATGGCGCGGTCGGTGCCGGTGCGCACGCGGGTTCGGAGCTCGGTGCGGGTGTGAGCGGTGCGCTCGGTGCCGGTGCCCACGCGGGTTCGGAGCTCGGTGCGGGTGTGAGCGGCGCGCTTGGTGCCGGTGCGCACGCGGGTTCGGAGCTCGGTGCGGGCTTGTCTTCGGGTGTGAGCGGTGCGGTCGGCGCCGGGACGCAGGCAGGTGCGGGGCTGTCCACAGGTTTGGGCGGTGCTGTCGATGCCGGGGGCCATGCGGCTACCGGTCTGGAGACGGGGCTGTCCACCGGCGTCGGTGCGGCCACCGGGCTCGGCGGCAGTGTGTCCACCGGAGCGCAGGGCGCCGTCGATGCCGGAACACATCTGGGGACAGGTCTGGAGACCGGTCTTTCCAGCGGAATCAGCAGTGGCGTCCAGGCAGGCAGTGGCCTGGAAACCAGCCTCGGCGGTGGTGCGCACGCCGGAACCGGTTTGGCCACAGGCCTTTCCACCGGTGGCTCGGCGGATGCGGGCCTCGGCGGTGGACTTTCGTCGAGCGTCGACTCCACGGTGCACTCCGGCGCCGCGGCGCAGGGCACCGCCAACGGCGCCGCGGATCTGGGCGGCCACGCCGGTTCGGCACTGACCGGCGGCGCCGCTTCGACCGTCGGATCCACCGCGAATACCTGGTCGTCGCTGGACGTTTCGAATGCCTTCGGTTCCGGACTCGACAGTTCGGCCGGATCGCATCTGGACACGTCGGTCACCGGACACAGCGATTCCAGCCTCTTCACCGATACTCATGCGGGTACCGATCTGGCCGGACATGCCGGCGGCGATCTGGGTGGCGACGCCTTCCTGCACTAAGAGGCAGCCGATATTCGTACGAAAGAGGTTCGATGGGGACACCCGCAGTCAATGCTCAACCGCCCGCGGTACCGCTGCTGACGGTATTGGGTGAAACCATCGCCGCGGC
>NZ_BDBY01000234.1 GCF_001613225.1 Nocardia pseudovaccinii NBRC 100343 | reverse complement strand
GCCGCATCGTCATCGTCGGACAACTCGGTCAGGGCAAGAGTTGTTTCGTCAATGCGCTGTTGAATCTGGAGATCTGCCCGGTCGGCGATGACGCGACCACCGCTGTCCCGACCTTGCTCGCCCACGGTCCCGAACCGTATGCCGAACTGGTGCTGGCCGGTCCGAGTGGAACCGAGGAAGCGCGAGTTCCGTTGCCGGTCGACGAGATCGGCATGATCAACGTCCGCACACCGCAGGCACACGGCCGACGGGTGCTGCGCATCGAGATCCAGCTCCCGAATCCGCTGCTGGCCGACGGCATCGTCCTGGTGGACACACCGGGTGTCGGTGGCCACGGAAGTGGTTATGCGGCAGGCGTACTCGGCCTGGTCGCGACCGCCGACGCGGTGCTGGTGCTCTCGGACGCCTCCACCGAACTCACCGAACCGGAACTGGCGTTCCTCCGGCAGGTCCGCGAACTGTGCCCGACCACCGCACTGTTACTCACCAAGATCGATCTGTATCCGCATTGGCGCCAAGTGCATCAGGCCGACGAGGGTCATCTGAGCCGAGCGCGAGTCGAGGTGCCGATTATCCCGGTTTCCGCGGTCCTGCGCAGGCACGCGATGATTCTGCAAGATCAGCAGTTGGGTGCCGAATCCGGCTTCGGTGTGCTGTACCAGTTCCTCCGCGAACAGGTGGTAGCCCGCGATCAAGCCGCTACCCTCGTTGCGGTAGCCCACGATATCCAGTCCGCCGCAGAGCATTTGGCGCTCGCGCTCGGCAGTGAGCTGGTCGCACTGCGTGATCCACGCCAGGGCGCGATGGCGGTCCGTGAGCTGCAAATAGCGAAGACCACCGCCGAGGATCTGCATCGGCGCACCTCGGCCTGGCAGCTGACCCTCTCCGACGGCATCACCGATCTGGCGGGCGATGTCGATCACGATCTGCGCGAACGCCTGCGCGAGATCGCCCGAACCGGTGAGGAGTGGATCGATAAACACGATCCGGGCCGCCATTGGGACCGGATCGCCGAATGGCTCACCGGCGATATCGACACCGCCCTCGGCGACAACCTGCTCTGGACGCATACCCGCGCGGTGGAACTCGCGGAGCGGGTCGCCGAGCATTTCACCGAGATCGGCATGGTCGAACTGCCCGATGTCAGTTCCGGTCTGCACACCGAGGACAGCCGCGCAGGCGGGGGCACCCTCGCCGATCTGGAGCCCGATATCGGCTTCGGCAGCAAAATTCTGGTCGGCATGCGGGGCTCCTATGGCGGCGTGCTGATGGTCGGGCTGGCGACCACCTTCGCCGGGCTGGCGATGCTCAATCCGATCTCCATCGGCGCCGGTGTCCTGGTGGGCGGCAAGGCTTTCCGCGATGACAAGCAGGCCAGGCTGGCCCGGCGCCGCAACGAGGCCAAGGTCGCCATCCGGCGCTTCATCGACGACGTCGCATTCCAGGCGGGCAAGGAATCCAAGGACCGCCTGCACCGCATCCACCGGGCACTGCGCGATCACTACACCGGCGTCGCCGAACGCAGCCTGCGCTCCATCGACGATTCGCTGCGGGCCGCGCAGGAGGCGGCGAATATGGAAACGGCCCGCCGGACCGAGCGCGGCGCGGTGCTCGATCGGCAGCTGCACGTGGTTGCCGAGCTGCGACGCTATGCGGATGCTATGCAACCTGCCATCGCCGCGCCGTGGAAAGGGGCCGCCGGTACGGTAACCCCGTGAGAAGAGACGTGACCCGGCATGATGCTCGGCGGGCGCCCGGCATTGTCGCCGAGGCGCATCAGCTGGTCGCCGCGGCCAGGCAGGCATTCCCCCGCGAGCCGCGACCGCGTGCGCTGCTGGCCGATTGTGCCCGCCGCCTGGATCAACCGCTGCGGGTGGCGCTGGCGGGTTCGTTGAAGGCGGGCAAGTCGACTCTGCTCAACTCCCTGGTCGGCCAGGACATCGCCCCGACCGATGCGACCGAATGCACGCGCGTGGTCACCTGGTACCGCAATGGCTCGACCCCGAGCGTCACGGCCTACGCACCGGACGGCTCGACGGCGAATGTGGTGGTGCGCCGCGGTAGCGGCACGCACGGGCTCACCTTCGATCTGGAACGACTGAACTGGAATGCGCCCGGCCCGCGCGAGGTGGACCACCTCGAGGTCGAGTGGCCCGCCGCCGCACTGGCGAATACCACCATCATCGACACCCCGGGCACATCCTCGCTGTCGCGGGAAGTGTCGTTGCGGACCGCGCGACTGCTCACGCCCGGTGACGCCGACGGCATGGCGGCCGTATCGATTCCGGGTGCGGACGCCGTGGTCTATCTGCTGCGTCGGCTCGACGACGCCGACGTCCGGTTCCTCGAACAGGTCGGTGCCGGAACCGCTGGTGCGCAGGGTATTTCGGGTCCGCTGGGTGTTATCGGAGTGGTCTCGCGTGCCGACGAGATCGGGGCGGGCCGAATCGACGCACTGCATTCGGCTCGCGATGTCGCGGCACGTTTCGCGGGCGAATTGGAGCGAACGGGACTGTGCCAGGCGGTAATTCCGGTCGCCGGTCTGCTCGCATTCGCCGCGGCGACCCTGCGTCAGCAGGAATTCACCGCCTTCGAGGCGCTGGCCCGCGTCCCGGTCGATGAATTGAGCGCCGCACTGCTGTCAGCAGATCGCTTCGCCCGCCCCGATATTCCGCTCCCGGTTCCGCCCGAACTCCGCGCCCAGCTAGCCGCCCGTTTCGGCTTGTTCGGAATTCGCATGGCGGTCACACTGATCCGCCTCGGTGTGCGCGACTCCGCCTCGCTGGCAGCGGAATTGACCAACCGCAGCGGTGTGGACGAACTCCGCTCGGTACTCGATGTCCAATTCGGACAGCGCGCCGACCAGCTCAAGGCGCACTCGGCCCTCACCGCCTTGGCCCGCGTCCTGACCGCATACCCCGGCACCCCCGCCGACCAACTGCTACCCCGAGTCCGCACCCTGCTCGCCGACGTGCACGGTTTCGCCGAACTCCGCCTCCTCGGTCGCCTGCGCACCGATGAGTTGGCCCTGCCCGCACCGGATCTCGCCGAACTGCACCGGCTGATCGGCGGCTCCGGCGTCGCCCCGCATCTGCGACTCGGTCTGCCCTTCGGCACCGACCCCGCCATGCAGCGCGCCGAGGCCATGGCCGCCGTGCGCAAATGGCGTGCCCGCGCCCGCCACCCCCTGGCCGACCAGTTCACCACCACCGCCTGCCTCACCGCGGCTCGCAGCGCCGAAGGAACTTTGAGCCTGTTGCCAGAGTAATTCTCGGCGCGAGTTCAGCTGTCTCTTGATGTGGCGTATGAGCTCGCCGGGCCGGTGTTGGTCGGGCCGTTGCCTTCGCGACAGTTCGGACCGCGAGCGTCCGCACTCTGCCGGATCGCTGGGACAGTCTGTCGATGATGAAGCGGCGCGCGATTCGATTATCGACGAACCGGATTCGCGCCCGGCCACCCCGCTGATGCGCGGATCCTTGCAAGTGCCGCGTCCAGCTAGCTTCTGAGGCTCTGGCACACATTCCATGATCGTCTGCCCGCTGCCGTCCACCCGAGATGCACTACTGGACAAGTGATCACGTGGAACTGACAGCGGCGCTCTCTCGGCCGATGCCGCCACCAGTTCCACGTGATCGGCCGACCAACAGCGAGCGAATCCTGTTGAGGGAGTGGGCGATGCCACGGAGGAGTCGCGGAATGTGTGCCGGATCCGCTTCTGAGCAGCCGTCGAGCGCAGTTATATGGCGGTGTAGGGGGCGTGTCGTGCCGCGTTTCGACTGCGCTCGGCGAGCGAGCCGGACCTGAGACGCGGCGAGCTATCTGGACGGGACACTGGTGGGGCTGTTTGTGTCGTGTGCCAGGGATTCGAGCTTGTTCAGCACTTCGCGCAGCGTTTGTGGTGCGGGGCCGGGTGATGGGGGTGTGTCGGTTTCCGGTCCGGCGGGGTAGTCCGATGCCTCTGGCGGCGGCGCGTTCACGTGGGCTCATCGACTGCGGGGTCACCCGGCCGGTCAGGATGAGGGTGTGGTGAGCTGCGGCTTTTCATACGCATTGGCTGATGTGGCAACTGCGGTGCTGCTGCCACAACGCGTGTGCCAGTTCCGCGTCCGCATTATTGCACAGCGGTCGCACGGCAACGAGGATTTGCCGACTGGTCATGAGGCTTTCCCGCGTGCCGCGATATCGGCCAAGTCCCGGTGTACCCGACGTCCCTTGTCGGTGAGCGTCCAGTTCCAGGCGGGCGGGGAATTGTCATCGTATTTGCCGTCGAAACGCTTGTGGGACATGAATCCCCCCGGTGAGTCCGGAGACTCCGGACATCCCGGGGGGACTCAGGGCAGCCCAGACGAAGCAGCAAGGGTGCGCGAGTTGACCTTTGGCATCGAAGCATTCATCACGTTGATCGTGCGGGTCGGGTGGGCAGCGATGGAGGCAGATCAGCTCGCCGCGATTCGCGGTCGCTTCGCGGCCTGACCGCGATCTCACTGTGCCGGATGCCAGCGGATTCGTTTCCACTCGACGTAGCGTCATCGACGTTACCCAAGGTGGCGATCAGGTCCGGTATCTGCTGTCCGGCCTTGCAGTGGCGGCACGCGATACGGATGTTGGCCTCCGCCGGAGTCTGCTTGCCGCTTTCGATCTTAGAAACTTTCGAGGAGTGCCACCCCGTCAGCGCGGCCAGCGCGCCGCCAGAGAGTCCCGCGTATTTGCGTAGCTCCCGGAGGCGGGGACCTGGACCAGGCCGCGTGCCATACGCCAGCAGATTCGCCGCGCTGCCACGATCGACCCCGCACCGGGCATATCCGCAGCGTGTGGACCCGCGACCTTTGGGTACGCCCCGCATATCGACCTCAGGAGCTTCCCGATGACTCAAAAAGATGTGGTGAACGCTTTGCTGGACCGGGCGGGCACCGGCTACGCGGCCGAGGCCGGCATCACCCTGGCCGATAAACCCGCTCCGCTGTTCCAACTGCTCATGCTCGCCGAATTGCTCAGCACCCGGATTTCCGCCGATATCGCCGTCGCCGCGGCCAAGGAACTGGTGAGCACCGGATATCGCACCCCTAACCGGGTCGCGGACGCCGACTGGCAGGAACTCGTCGACGCACTCGGGCGCGCCCATTACAAGCGCTACGACGAAAGTACGGCGTCACGCTTGGGCGCCAACGCGTCTCGCGTGCTCGACCGCTACGACGGTGATCTGCGCAAACTCGCCGACGAAGCCGAGCACGAGCCGACCCGTGCCGCCGAACTGCTGCAACAGTTCCAGGGCATCGGCCCGACCGGCAGCGATATCTTCTTACGCGAAGTCCAGGACGTATGGACCTGGGCCCGTCCGCATTTCGACGAACGCGCGCTGCGCGGCGCCGAACGCGTCCGGCTTCCGCAGGATCCGGACCGCCTGGCCGATCTGGCCCCCGAAAACCACACCGCCGACCTGGCCGCCGCATTGGTGCGGGTCGCATTGGATCGCGAGATCGCCGATCAGGTGCTCGCCGCCACCTGAGGCTCAGGTGATCAGCACCTGTACCCGAAGACCGGCCGCGGCGATCATATTGACCAGCGCGTCCAGGCTGAACAGCTGCGTTCGGCCGCCGAGCAGATCGGAGATCCGCGCGGCGGTCACGCCTAGGTGCTCGGCGGCGGCGTCCGGACTCCAGCCCTGGGCCGCGATCCGGTCGGTCAGTTCGAATATCAACTGCGACCGCAGCCGCATGTTCTCGACGTCGCCTCGGATGTCGTCGATCGCATCCCACACGATGTCGAAGATCTTCTCGGCCATGCTTAGCCCACCTTCTCGAGCTGTTCGAGGACGTATGTGCGCTGCTGGTGTACAAGTGGAGAGACCGTGCCCATCGTCGCAGCAGGTGCGGTCAAACGGCGGCAACTCCGCCGAACCCGCGTATTTCCGGACCCGGCGAAGGAAGGTCGTGAGGTGATGTCGGACCCTGACGCGAAACCGTTCGCCCAGGTGAGACTGGCTGCGGGGGCGCTATTCGTGCGCGGCGAGGACGTGCTGCTCGTCCATTCGGTCGATCGGGGCGGTTGGGACATTCCGGGCGGCATTGTCGGACCCGGCGAATCACCGGCAGCGGCCTGTCGCCGCGCGATCGGCGAAGAACTCGGCCTCGACCGCCCGCCGCAGCGCCTGCTCGTGCACGACTGGGCACAGAAAACCGCTGGCGACACGATCCTCTACATCTTCGACTGCGGCGAACTCGGCGACGAATCGGCCATTCAACTGCGGGCGAGCGAACTGGACCGCTGGCAGTGGGTTCGGGTCGACACCGTGGACACCTTCGCCCGACCCGAGCTGTGCCGCCGCGTCTGGCAGGCCTTCCGTGCCCGCATGGAGGGCCACGCCGTCTACCTCGAGCACGGCCAACCAGCGCTCAGCTATCCGGACACCGCGGCGCCATCGTGGCTCGATCGGCAGCCCGATCGCGACCGGCACCTCGGCTGAGCGTCAGGGCGTCGTCGCCGTACTGGCCGGGTCGATCAGGATCTTCGCGTGCTGTTCCGGATCGGCCAGCGCGGTGAACGCATTTTCGATACCGTCCAGCCCGACGGTGCCGGTGATCAAGCGGGCCGGATCGACCTTCCCGTCGGCGATCATATGCAGCGTGTCGCGGAATTCACCCGGGTCGTAGCCGAAGGCGAAGCGAAGTTCGATTTCCTTGTTGATGGCCATCGCGGGTTGGAAGCGGTCGGTCTCCATACAGACGCCGACCACGACAACGCGCGACAGCGGCGGCGCGGCCGCGAGGATCTGATCGATAATGCCCGGCACCCCGACGCATTCGAAGACGACCGGACCCGCCGGACCCGCATCGAGTGAGTGCGCCAGCCGGAAGACGTACCACCAGGGCAGATTCGGGACGCGGCGCAGTCGTTCCATGGTGTCGAAACCGAGGCTGAGAATATCGGTGACACCGTTGATCTGCCTGCGCTTCGGCGCTGCCTCCCAGGGGGATTCGGTCGCGGGATCGACGACGAGATCGGCGCCGCAGCCGACGGCGAGTTCGCGACGGCGCGGGGAGAAATCACTGGCGACCACCGTGCGCACGCCCGACGCCTTCAGCATGCTGATGACAGCCAAACCGATTGGACCACAGCCGATTACGAACGCAGTCTGGCCTTTGCCGACGCGTCCCTTGCGTACCGCGTGCCAGGCGACGGCCATCGGTTCGGTGAGTGCGGCATGTTCGGCCGAAAGTCCGTTCGGGATCGGCATCGTCATGGATTCCTGCACCACCACCTGCTCGGCATACGCGCCGGGCGCGGCCGTCGAGAGCCCGGTCAGCTGCGGTGCGCCGTCGTGGCGCACGATCGGCAGTGCCACCACGGGTGTACCGGTGCGCCAGCGTTTGCGGCAGCCCGGCCCGTAATCGACTATCTCGCCACTGAATTCGTGTCCGAGCACCACACTCTGTTCCGCGCGCATGAATTGGTCGTATCCGGTGCGTGCGGCCAACTCGGCCATCTCGTCGGCATGGGTGCGGGCATGCAGATCGGACCCGCAGATGCCGCACCGCGACACATTGATCAGCACCTGCCCGCGTCCGGGCGTCGGTGTCGGCAAATCCTCCACCGAAAACTTGGTATGGGTGACGACGGCGGCCCTCATAACGAACTCCTCGGATCGCGTCGGGACGGCTCGCAACCTCCCGTTATCGCCACCCTACTTGCCGTGCGGGAAGAAAATGCGGGTCCGAGTCAGACCGTCGCTTCGGTTTCCAGCGTCCGACGGTCGTAGGAATTACGGGCCGCGGCGATCGCGTTCTGATGGGTCTCGGTCCAGACCACCAGCGCTTTGATGGTGGTGTGCAGGCTGATGCCGAGCGGGGTCAGGGCGTAATCCACCCGTGGCGGCACCGTCGGATACACCGTGCGCTCGATCAGCCCGTCACGCTCCAAATGCCGCAGTGTGCGGGTGAGCATGCGCTGGCTCACGCCATCGATCTTGCGCTTGAGTTCGGTGAAACGCAGGCTCCGTTGCTCGAGCAGCGCGATGACCAATAGCGACCATTTATCGGCCACCCGGTCCAGGATCTGGCGAACCTCGCAGTCGACCCGGGTATCCCACTGGAGAACGTCGTAGTCCGCCTCGGTATCCCCGCAGTGACCGGGTGACTTCGAAGTGCCTTCTTCCATGGTCACCGATTCTGCCGAAGACTCAACCTCGGTATCAAGAGGGAACTGACCTCACTATCAGTAACTATTGGGAGTCATGCGATGTCGTATTCGAGACCCGCGACGATCTTCACCGAAATGTCCGCCCGGGCCTGGGCGGTGCTCGCGGTGCTGTGTGGCGCGATCTTCCTGGAGGGCATCGACGTTGCGATGTTGAATGTCGCGCTGCCGTCGATCCGCGCCGATCTCGGCCTGTCCACCGGCATGCTGAGCGGGGTCGTCTCCGCGTATGTTCTCGGCTACGGCGGGTTCATGCTGCTTGGCGGTCGCGCCGCCGATCTGCTCGGGCGGCGGCGGATGTTCCTGCTCTGGCTGACGGTATTCCTGATGTTCTCGGGATTGGGCGGGTTGGCGACCGAAGGCTGGATGCTGCTGACGGCCCGCTTCGTCACCGGGGTCGCCGCGGCCTTCATGGCCCCGGCCGGTTTGTCGTTGATCACCACCAACTTCGCCGAGGGACCGGCGCGCAATAAGGCGCTGCTCGTCTACGCGGGCATCGCGGCGGGCGGGTTCTCCCTCGGCATGGTGGCAGGCGGGCTGCTCACCGCGCTCGGCTGGCGTTGGGTGTTCTTCGCGCCGGTCCTGCTCTCCGCGCTGATTCTGGCGGCGGCGATTGTCCTCTTACGTGATTCCGCTGTGCCCGAACGTATTTCGGGAGGCTTCGATCTGCCCGGTGCTTTCGGCATCACCGGCGCGATGTTGCTGCTCGTCTACGGCGTTGTGCGGCTGGAACATCCGAGCGCGGGGCCAGCGCTGACCATCGCGGTATTCGCCGCGGGCCTGCTACTGCTCGTGTTGTTCGTCGTGAACGAACGCCGCTCGGCGAACCCGCTGGTTCGGCTCGGCATCCTGCGATCGGGAACGCTGGTGCGCACCAACGTGATCGCGCTGCTATTCGTCGGATCGTTCGCGGGTTTCCAATTCCTGGCCACCCTGTACTTCCAGGAATTGCGCGGTTGGCCGCCGGTGCAAACCGGCCTGGCCATGGCAGTTATCGGGGTAGACGCGGTACTCGCGCCGCTGCTCACACCGCGACTGGTGGACAAATTCGGCAATGCCCGAGTGGTTTTCGGCGGCGTGCTGCTCGCGGTGCTCGCCTACGCGCTGTTCCTGCCGACAGATCTGGACCGTACCTATGTCGCGATGTTCCCGGCGATGTTCCTGCTGGGTGTAGCCTTCGCGCTCGTCTACGGGCCACTCACCATCGCGGGCACCGAGGGGATCGCGGAACAGGATCAGGGCCTGGTCGGCGGCCTGCTGTACACGGCCTTCCAATTCGGCTTCGCCCTCGGCATTTCGGCCGTGACCGCGGTGAACGTCGCGGCGGTCGGCTCCGAGATAACTGCCCTGCGAACCGCGCTCGTCGTTCCCGTAGTCACCGCCGCACTGGCAGCGGTGATCGCCCTGTTCGGCCTGCGCAGAACGACCGCGCCCTACGGCTCCGCCGCAGATCAGCTCATGCGCGCCTGAAACTACCTTCTCCTACTGGACCCCGCGCCAGAACACGGTGCACACAGACGCGGTCGCGCAATGGGTTTCACTGGGCGATCTCACCACCCGACAGCATGTTTGGGATCTGTACCAACGAACCAGTCCCGCCGGAGCAGGTTATCCGCTCGGTCAGTTCTGGCAGGGTATTCACGACCCGAAGCTGCACGTTTTCCGGTTGACGCCCTGGCGCATTCAGCTCATCCGCGGTACCGATCTGCGAAGCCGAATGTGGCGGTCAACTCGGTAATTCGGCTGACGACGGCGGTTCCCGCGGGGGTGCGGGAACCGCCGTTTGGCTACTACTGACGATCCAGCGTCGGGATGACCACCTCGTTCAGGTAATCCTCGATACCGCGACCGCCGCGCTCGGCCTCGTGCACGGTGACGTGCCGGTCGGCCGCTTTCCGCTTCAGTGCCGCACGCGAATTCGGTTCAACGCCACCACCGATGATCAAATTGGTGATCTCGCCGGTATCGAGTACGCGCAATGCCTCGGCGTCGGCGATGGTACCGACGGCGGCATAACCATTGGCCCGCAGCAATTCGGTGGCGGTGTCGACGACGGCTTGTCCGCGCCCGACGGCAAGTACTTTCATCTCAGGCTCCTGTCGGTACCAGTTCGAGAGGATCATCGATTTCGTGCTGCTCGAGCCGTGCATCCCTGGGGAGCACGAGGAAGCCGAGGCACATGACGGCCAGTAGGCCGATGCCGTACCACAGCGTGTAGCGGAAGGTGTTGGCGAAATTCACCGCATTGGCCCGTTCGCCCGCATCGGTGAGTACCTGTGCCACAGCGTAATTGCCCGCATCGGAGCTCTGGCAGCTGGCCGGTACCGCCGTCGGATCCACCTGTGCCGACCGATCGTGAACGCAGGCGAGGAAATTCGCGATGATCTGGTCCTGTGCCGGTTCAGGAAGGCCGATCGTCGAGAGTTCGCTGCGCACCTGCGGCGTGACCGCCTCGACTCCGCGCGTCGAGTCATGGTCCAGCTGACCGAAGAAGACCACGCCGACCAGTGCGACACCGAGCGCGGTGCCGAGCTGCTGTCCGGTATTGAGCAGTCCGGACGCCGCCCCGGCCTCACGCGCGGGCACCTGACCGAGCAGCAGGTCGATGGTCGGCGCGACCACCATGCCGAATCCGGCACCGGTGACGATCAGCGGAATCACCATCTGCCATGACGCGATCGGCGCACCGTAATGCGCGGCCAGCCACCCGTACAGCGCGAATCCACCGGCATTCACCACACCACCGGCGACCAGTACGATGCGCCCGAACCGCGGCGCGAGCACACTCACCGAAACCCCGGCCCCGATGCCCGCGCCGACCGCGAAGAAAACCGCCGTGAGCCCGGCCCGCATTGCCGACCAGCCCAGCCCGGCCTGCATGAACAGCGTCCAGATCAGGAAGAACCCGCCGAGCCCGATCCAGAACAGCAGCCAGCTGGCGAGCCCGACGGTGAACGGGCGGGACCGGAACAGCTCCAGATCGATCAGCGGGGATCCGACGGTGCGCGCCCGCCGCCGCTCGAAGACGACGAACGCGCCGAAGACCACCGCGGCGCTCGCCATCATGACGAAAGTCCATGCGGGCCAGCCCAATCGGCGGCCCTCGGTGAGCGGATATGCCAGCAGCAGCACCGCGGAGATCGCCAGCACCATGCCGATGGGATCCAGCCGCGGCGTGGCCGCCGAGCGTGAATCCCGCATGACGATGGTCGCGGCGATCAGCGCCGCGATCCCGACCGGCACATTGACCAGGAAGATCGGCCGCCAGTCCAGGTCGAACAGATTCCATTGCACCAGCAGTCCGCCGAGTGACAGGCCGACCGCGGAGGCCGAGCCGCCGACGCCGCTATAGATCGCGATGGCCTTGGCGCGCTCTTCCTGCGGGAAGGTGGCCCGGATGATGGCGAGGATCTGCGGCACCATCAGCGCGGCCATCGCGCCTTGGACGAACCGCGAGGTGATCAGCATGGTCGGATCCGAGCTGAAGCCGCACGCGGCCGAGGCCAGCGTGAATCCGGTCATGCCGATCAGGAAGATCCGCTTGCGGCCGTAGATATCGCCGAGTCGGCCGCCGGTGATGAGCACCGCGGCGAAGGCGAGCACGTACGCCGAGATGATCCATTCGATCTGCGAATACTGGGCGCCCAGATCGGTCTGGATTCTCGGTACCGCGACATTGACGATGGTGACGTCGAGTAGATCCATGAACCCCGCGGCCAGCACGACCGCGAAGGCGATCCATCGGCGCGGGTCGAGTGGCGCGTCTGCGCCCGGAGAGATGTCGGTATCCACGAGAAGGCTCTTTTCGGATCGGTGGAGTAGGACGACACCTCAAACTATGCACGTGAAGTGATTATCAATCAAGTGTGCAATCACTAAGCGTGCGTTGATCGGGGTATGCTAGACGAGTGACCGAACCGACCTTCGTGCCGCTGTCCGAGCACCCCGCCTTCCTGCTCGGTCAGCTCGGGTTCCATGTCGCCGCGCGCTTCACCGACCTGCTCGCGCCGCTCGGCATCAGCCCACGCCACTACGGCACGCTGCGAATATTGAGTGCCAACGATGGCCAATCGCAGCAGCAGCTGTGCGAGGCGCAGCGGATCCACCGCAATGTGATGGTCGGGCTGGTGGATGAACTGGAGAAGCGCGGACTCGTCGAGCGACGCAAACATCCGACCGACCGGCGCGCCCACGCGGTGTATCTACTCCCGGCCGCGCACGAGCTGCTCACCCGCGCCGAGGCGATCGTGACCGGATTGGACGCCGATGTCACGGCGGCGCTCGAACCCGACGAGCGCGCCACCCTGGTCGACCTTCTGCAGCGCACCGCGGCGTCGAACGGACTCATCCCGGGCATTCATCCGGGCCTGGCCCGCTCACCGGACAAGTGCTGAGCTCAGATCAGCACGCCGGGATTGAGGATTCCGGCCGGATCCAGCGCGGATTTGGCCGCCCGTAACGCATTCGCGAACGGGTCGGGGCGCTGGCGGTCGTACCACGGTCGGTGGTCTCGGCCCACCGCGTGATGGTGGGTGATGGTCCCGCCCGCAGCTGAGAGTGCCTCGGAGACAGCGGCTTTGATGTCATCCCACTGCGCGAGCGTACTGCCCCAGCGACCTGCGGCGTAGATGCCGAAATACGGCGCCGGACCGTCCGGGTACACATGGGTGAAGCGACAGGTCACCACGCCGGTAGCGCCGACAGATCGGATGGCGGCGTTCGCGGCCTCGGTCACCGCTGCCTTCAGATTGTCGAATTTGTCCCAGGTGCAGGCGGTTTCGAAGGTTTCGGTGATCATCGACCGGGCCGCGAGGGCGTCGCGTTGATAGGGCATCCGCAGGAATGACGAACGCCAGGTGTCGGCCGCGCCCGAACCTCCTCGGCGCTCGGTCGATTCGGTGTAGCGCGCGGGTTCGGGAAGAGTGCCGCCGTGGTCGGCGACCAGCTCGAGCGCGCGTTCCATCCGGGTGCGCGTGGGGTGATCGGCGGATTCGAATCCGAGTACCAGCACACCGCCGCTCGTCGCGGCACCGGCATTGAGAAATGCCTCGGCCGGATCGAGTAGTCGGCAATTGGTCGGGTAGAGGCCGGACTGCGCGATGGCCCTGGTGGCGGCCACGGCCTGGGTGTAGTCGTCGAAGTGCGCGGAAGCCGTTGCGCGCCAACGCGGCCGGTCCTGCAAGCGCATCCACGCCTCGGTGATTATTCCCAGTGACCCCTCGGATCCGAGGAACATCCGATCCGGTGACGGCCCAGCCCCCGATCCGGGCAGCCGCCTCGATTCGCTTGTGCCCGTCGGGGTTACCACTCGCATCGATTCGACCAGGTCATCGATATGGGTGTACAGCGTCGCGAAATGTCCACCGGCCCTGGTGGCCAGCCAGCCGCCGAGTGTGGAGAATTCGAAAGACTGCGGAAAATGCCGCAGCGTCAGATTCGCGCCGCGCAGTTGATCCTCCAGCGCCGGGCCGAAGACTCCGGCCTGAATTCGCGCCGCCCGGCTGGTGCGATCGATCTCCAGCACCCGATCGAGCCGAGCGAGGTCCAGACTGATCGCCCCCGCGAATCCGGTCGATCGAGCGGGCAATCTCGGCTCGACCCCGCCGACCACGGAAGTTCCACCCCCGAACGGGATTACCGCGATATTCGCCCCGGCGGCCCAGTCGAGCACGTCGACGATCTCACCCTCCGTGCGCGGCCGGACGATCAGGTCCGGCACATTGCGCACCTCGCCGAGCAGATTGCGCACCACATCGCGAAACGCCTGCCCGTGCGCGTGCGCCGCCCGATCGGCCCGATCCGTCGACACCAGTTCGGTGAGCGAATCCGGTGCGCTCACCCGCGGTTCGGGCAGCCCGAGCGATTCGACCGACGGCGGTTCGTGTGATGTGAGATCCGCACCGGGCAGAATCGCCGCGACCCGCGCCGTCAGTGCCTCCCGCTCCGCGCCGACGACCGCGTCCTCGACATTGCCCCAGCCCCACCAGGACCGCGTCTTCGTCGGCACATCCACTCCTTTCGGCGGATCGACGCCGCCGTCACCGCCATCCTCGTGGACCACCGGATCCACGGGCAACCCACCCCGGGGTGGACGGAATCGGGGCAGTTCGCTGTGGATCACAAGTGGTCAACGATTCCGGCTCGGGCATCGGGGCCTGACAAGAATGGCGGGCAACGGCCCTTTCTTCCTGCATCGGGAATAGAACAGCGTGGGCCGTCGGTTGAGCTGTTCGACAGTGTTGAGTGTGCTCGGCTCAAGTTTCAGTTGACGCCCGGTGTCGAATGGGTGCAGGATTGAGCCGACCACGCTCAGCGTTGCTGGGACCGTGCTCCGTGAGGTGCTTGGGGCGAGGTCTCGCGGCACCCGACCCGGTTGACCCGGGCGGATGTCGCAGAGCGGGTAGATCGCCCGAAGACCGCGATTACCCAGCACCGACACAAGAAGTTACGTCAACCCGGTATGAGAGGTCAGGCACGGAGGCGGCAGCTTGCGTAACCACGCAGTGCCCCGCTCATACCGAAATGGACACAGGAGGAACCACCATGGCTCGTGCGGTCGGAATCGACCTCGGGACCACGAACTCGGTCGTCGCCGTTCTCGAAGGCGGCGAGCCGGTCGTCGTCGCGAACTCTGAAGGATCGCGCACCACCCCGTCGATCGTCGCGTTCGCCAAGAACGGAGAGGTTCTGACGGGTCAGCCCGCCAAGAACCAGGCGGTCACCAACGTCGACCGCACCATCCGCTCGGTCAAGCGCCACATCGGCACCGATTGGTCGGTGGCCATCGACGACAAGAAGTACACCGCGCAGGAGATCAGTGCGCGCGTGCTGATGAAGCTGAAGCGGGACGCCGAGGCCTACCTGGGTGAGGAGATCACCGACGCGGTCATCACCGTGCCCGCGTACTTCGAGGACTCGCAGCGCCAGGCCACCAAGGAGGCCGGTCAGATCGCCGGTCTGAACGTGCTGCGCATCGTCAACGAGCCCACCGCGGCCGCGCTCGCGTACGGCCTGGACAAGGGCGACAAGGAACAGACCATCCTGGTCTTCGACCTCGGTGGCGGCACCTTCGACGTCTCGCTGCTGGAAATCGGCGAGGGCGTCGTCGAGGTCCGCGCCACCTCCGGTGACAACCATCTCGGTGGTGACGACTGGGACGAGCGTGTGGTGAGCTGGCTGGTCGACAAGTTCAAGGCCAGTGCTGGCATTGACCTGACCAAGGACAAGATGGCCATGCAGCGCCTGCGTGAGGCGTCCGAGAAGGCCAAGATCGAGCTGAGCTCGTCGCAGAGCACCTCGATCAACCTGCCCTACATCACCGTCGACGCCGACAAGAACCCGCTGTTCCTCGACGAGCAGCTGACCCGCGCCGAATTCCAGAAGATCACCTCGGACCTGCTCGACCGCACCCGCGCGCCGTTCCAGTCCGTGATCAAGGACGCGGGCATCAATGTCGCCGATATCGACCACGTCGTGCTCGTCGGTGGCTCGACCCGTATGCCCGCCGTCTCGGACCTGGTTCGCGAGCTGACCGGCGGCAAGGAGCCCAACAAGGGCGTGAACCCGGACGAGGTCGTCGCCGTCGGCGCCGCACTGCAGGCCGGTGTGCTCAAGGGTGAGGTCAAGGACGTCCTGCTGCTCGATGTCACCCCGCTGTCGCTGGGTATCGAGACCAAGGGCGGCGTGATGACCAAGCTCATCGAGCGCAACACCACCATCCCGACCAAGCGCTCGGAGACCTTCACCACGGCCGACGACAACCAGCCGTCGGTGCAGATCCAGGTGTTCCAGGGTGAGCGCGAGATCGCCTCGCACAACAAGCTGCTCGGTTCCTTCGAGCTGACCGGCATCCCGCCGGCCCCGCGTGGTGTGCCGCAGATCGAGGTCACCTTCGATATCGACGCCAACGGCATCGTGCACGTGACCGCGAAGGACAAGGGCACCGGCAAGGAGAACACGATCAAGATCCAGGACGGCTCCGGCCTGTCCAAGGAGGAGATCGACCGGATGGTCAAGGACGCCGAGGCGCACGCCGCCGAGGACAAGGCCCGCCGCGAGGAGGCCGAGACCCGCAACCAGGCCGAGTCGCTGGTGCACCAGACCGAGAAGTTCATCAAGGAGAACGAGGACAAGGTCCCCGCGGACGTCAAGACCAAGGTCGAGGCGGCCATCGCCGAGGCCAACGAGGCGCTCAAGGGCACCGATATCGCGGCCGTGAAGTCCGCGGTGGAGAAGCTCGCGACCGAGTCGCAGGCGCTGGGTCAGGCGATCTACGAGGCATCGGCCGCCGAGCAGGCCGCGTCCGGCAACGGCGCGTCGAGCTCCGCGAGCGATGACCAGGTCGTGGATGCCGAGGTCGTTGACGAGCCGGTCGACACGGAGAAGAAGTGAGCGACGGAAACTCCGAACAGGAGCCGATCACCTTCGTCGACAATCGCAAGATCGATCCGCAGGAGCGGAGCCCGCGGAGCGACCAGACGGCGCAGGCCGGTGAAATCCGGGAACCGGCGGCACAACAGTCTGCCGCCGGGCCCGGTCCCGAAGCCGGGAACGGCACCGAACCCGTCATCGGTTCCGATGAGGGTGCCGAGATCCTGGCCGAGGCCATCACCAAGGAACTGGCCGAGCGCACCGCCGACTTGCAGCGGCTGACCGCCGAATACGCCAACTACCGGCGTCGGGTCGAGCGGGACCGCCAGGCCACCATCGATTCGGCCAAGGCGGCCGTGGTCTCCGAATTGCTCGGTGTACTCGACGATCTCGATCGTGCGCGGGCGCACGGCGATCTCGATGCCGGACCGCTCAAGTCGGTCGCGGATAAGCTCGCCGACGCGCTGCACAAGCAGGGGCTGCAGGAATTCGGTACGGAGGGTGAGCCTTTCGACCCGACCCTGCACGAAGCCGTGCAGCACGAGGGCTCCGGACACGATCCGGTGATCGGCCTTGTCATGCGCAAGGGCTATCGGTTCGGCGATCGAGTGCTTCGGCACGCGCTCGTCGGGGTAACCGATGGCGTGGCCGATCTGGTCGAAGAAGAGGCATCGGATGCTGATGCCAATGCGAACAACCAATAGGAACCCGAGAGGAGGAGATGCCCGGTGAGCCAACGGGAGTGGATCGAAAAGGACTTCTACAAGGAGCTGGGTGTCTCCTCCAGCGCTTCGCAGGACGAGATCAAGAAGGCCTACCGCAAGCTCGCCCGTGACCTGCATCCGGATGCCAATCCCGGCGATACCAAGGCCGAGGAGCGGTTCAAATCCGTCAGCGAGGCGCATGCCGTGCTGTCGGATCCGGCCAAGCGCAAGGAATACGACGAGACCCGAAAGCTGTTCGCCGGTGGCGGATACGGGCGCGGTGGCTTCACTCCCGGTGCGGGCGGCGGCTTCTCGCAGGACTTCAATATCGGGGACATCTTCGGTCAGGCCAATGCCGGCGACGGTGGCCTCGGTGACCTGCTCGGCGGCCTGTTCAACCGGGGCGGGGCGCGCACCGCGAGCCGTCCGCGCCGCGGCGCCGATGTGGAGACCGAGACGACCCTCGGCTTCCGCGAGGCCGCACAGGGTGTCACGGTTCCGCTGCGGATGACGAGTCCGTCGCCGTGTACGACCTGTCACGGCAGCGGCGCCAAGCCGGGGACCAGTCCGCGAGTCTGCCCCGTCTGCAATGGCAACGGCGTGATCAGCCGCAACCAGGGCGCGTTCGGCTTCAGCGAGCCGTGCGACGAATGCCGTGGCAGCGGTTCGATCATCGACGATCCGTGTGTCGACTGCCACGGCAGCGGCATCCAGAATCGGACCCGCACCATCACGGTGCGGATTCCCCCTGGTGTCAGCGATGGGCAGAAGATCCGGCTGGCCGGACAGGGCGAGGCCGGACTGCGTGGTGCGCCCTCGGGTGACCTCTATGTGACCGTGCACGTCAGCCAGGACAAGGTCTTCGGCCGCAACGGCGACGACCTGACGCTGGTACTGCCGGTCAGTTACAGTGAATTGGTGCTGGGCACAACGGTTTCCGTGCCCACGCTGGAAGGGCGCGTCGGCGTCAAGGTGCCCCCGGGTACCGCGGACGGTCGCATCCTGCGGGTGCGCGGCCGTGGCGTGCCCAAGCGCGGTCCCGGCGGCGGGGCGGGCGATCTGCTCGTCACCGTCAAGGTGGCCGTGCCGCAGAAGCTGGACGACAATGCCGCCGAGGCGCTCAAGCGCTACGCGGAGGCCGAGAAGACCAGCGGGTTCGATCCACGTGCGGGATGGGCAGGTGCGTGATGTCCGATAATCCGAAGCAGGCGTCCGGCGGGGCGTCGCGGGCGGAGTTCTTCATGATCTCCGTGGCGGCCCAGTTGGCGGGAATGCACGCGCAGACACTGCGCACGTATGACCGCCTCGGACTGGTTACGCCGCAACGGACTTCGGGTGGCGGTCGACGTTACTCGGCACGGGACGTCGAGCTGCTCCGCGAGGTGCAGCGGCTATCCCAGGACGAGGGCGTCAATCTGGCGGGCATCAAGCGCATCATCGAACTCACCAATCAGGTCGAGGAACTGCAACAGCGCGTCGCCGAGATATCGGCCGAGCTGGATCGGCTGCGCACGGGGTATCGCCCCGATCTCGCGCCGCCGCAACGCAGTACCGCACTGGTGGTGTGGAAGCCGCGCAATAGGCGCTGATAAGCGCGAAAGGCTCCGGGATTCGGTTTCGGCCGAGCCCGGAGCCTTTTGTCATTTCGTGCCGATAATGAATGTGTTATGTCGCGACGCCGAATCGGGTTGCGGACTCGAATAATCGCTGGCAGTGCTCGAGCAAACTCCGGAACCGGGTTTCATTACCCGACCACCGGTTCAGCCCCTCGTGGGCGTCGGCAGGTGGTTCGGCAGGGTTGCCAACGATGTGCCGAGCTGCGAAGTTTGCTGTGGCCCTTGCCGCAGCAAACAATGCGCCGGAGCGGGCCCCCGATTCCGTCGGTCGCCAGGTCGGCCTACGCCTGCGGTTTGCTCGAGCCGGACGGGCGGTCCCGTATCGTGGGTTGCCGCGCGATCGCTCCGGGATTACGAATGGGATGAATCTTGCAAACGGGGCCTTCCGAATTCGGTGAATATATGCCGGATTTCGCCGTCGTGTTCGTTCTTTCGGTTTGTTTTCAAGGGTTTTCGTAGTGCGGCACCTCGTTTCCGGGGAATTACATGCGTGATGTTTATGCGACTGATACCACGGCTGGCAAACCTCGCCTACACTCGTTACGCATCGGCTGCTGTCGAGTGTCCCGCAGCATTTCACTCGCCGGCACGGGTTTGTGTTCGAGTGCAAAAGGGGTTGTGACACAAATGGACTCGCGGACCGTCGCTTTGATAAGAACGACGTTCAAGGCGGTTGCTGCGGAGGAGGGGGGTCCGGCCAAGCTAGCCAGTTCGTTCTACGCAATTCTGTTCACGGACTATCCCGCCGTCCGGGATTTCTTCCCCGCAGCGATGGATTCCCAGCGTGACAGATTGGTCAAGGCCATCTCCTACGCGCTGGATCGGCTCGAGGAGCCGAATAAGTTATTGCCATTCCTCGCCCAACTCGGGCGCGATCACCGCAAGTACGGGGTGCAGGCCGCGCATTACACCGCCGTGGCGACCTCGTTGAAGTCCGCGATGCGGATCTTCGCGGGCACCGAGATGTGGACCGACGAGGTCGACCGGGCCTGGGACGAGGGCCTGAAGATCATCGGCGACACCATGATCGGCGCGGCCGAACAGGAATCGGCGCCGCCGGTCTGGAGCGGGACCGTCGTCGAGTGCCGCGAGGTGCTGCGCAATCTCGCCGTGGTGCGGCTGCAGTTGAATCAGCCGATGCAATACGCCGCGGGCCAGTACATCAGCGTGCAGATCCCGGCTCGGCCGCGCATGTGGCGTTATATGTCCCCGGCGGTGCCCGCGAATGCGAACGGGGAGATCGAATTCCACATCCGCGGGGTGCTCGGCGGCTGGGTCAGTCCGGCCATTGTCGGCCACACCGATATCGGTGACCAGTGGCTGCTCGGTTCACCGCTCGGCGGACTCGGCGTGCCGCGCAATGTGAAACGCAAAATGCTGATGGTCGGCTGCGGTACCGGCATCGCACCCCTGCGCGCCCAGCTCATGGCGATGGCACAGCGGCGCGTCAATCCGCGGGTGCATCTGTTCGTCGGCGGCCACCACCCGTGTGACCTCTACGATCTGGAGATCCTGAGCCAACTGGCCACCGCCAATAAATGGCTCACCGTCACGCCGGTCACCGAGAGCGATGAAAACCCCTGGTGGTACCTGGATTCCGGCGAGCCGGAGCACACCTGGCCGGGGCTGGAAGCCCGGATGACCGGCCAGATCGGCAAGGTCGTCGCGAGCTACGGCTCGTGGTCCGACCGGGACGTGCAGATCGTCGGATCGCCCTCGATGGTGCAGACCACCAAGTTCCGCTTGATGGCCGCCGGAACGCAGACCAAGAACATCCGCCACGATCCGCTGTTTTGAGCTGTGTCTTT
>NZ_BDBY01000233.1 GCF_001613225.1 Nocardia pseudovaccinii NBRC 100343 | reverse complement strand
GCTCCAGACGGGGGGATCAGTGCTTGAACAGCCCCTGATCGGGTGCCGCGTGCTGTGGCGTTGATTGCCGCGCCTTCGGTGCGGCGGGTTCGCGGGCTCTGTCTGATCGCGGCGCCGCGTGTTCGCGGCCCCTGGCGAACGTCGCTCGTAAGACTCGCTCCGTTGTGGTCTGGTCTGGCTGGTTAGAGTCCCTCGAATTGTATTGCCGAAGCAGGGGTTCCGGTCTCGACAAGGCGATCCAGAGTCACGCGGACCATATTGGGTGAACCGCAGACCAGCACCTGATGGTGGTCGAATGCGCCGTGTGAACCGACGACATCGGCGAGCGTGCCGAACAGCATATCGTCGAGCGGGAAGCCGATATCCACGCGCGACTGCTCGTACCATTCGTCGACCCAGCCCGGATCCTCCGGGCCCTCGATCACGGGAATCACCGTGAGCCAAGGCAATTCGTTCGCAAGCAGGAACAGCATGTCATCGGCGTACAGGTCGCGCGGGGAGCGGCCGCCCACGAACAGGTAGGTGGGCGGCGGATCCTCGTGCCGGGCGAGGTCGAGAATCTGGGAGCGCATCGGGGCCAGCCCGGTGCCGCCCGCGATCATCACCACCTCGTCGCCGTACGGATCGACGGCGAGAGTGCCGAGGGGAGAGCTGATCTGCCATTCGTCGCCCGGTTGGGTGTCGGCGACGATACTGCCGCTGCACCAGCCGCCCGGCACCGTGCGCACGTGGAATTCCAGCTTGCCGTCCAGCGACGGCGGCAGCGCGGGGGAGAGCCGACGGCGCATCCCCGGATGCTGCGGCACCCGGACCTCGACCGACTGACCCGCGAGAAACGGGACGTACTCACCGATCAGACGGATAACCGCGATGTCGTGGCGCAGCCGGTGATGACCGACGACGGTCGACTTCCATTCGGGCGCCGCACCATTGCCGTGCGGGCTCGGATCAATTGTCATTACTTCTCTCACACGGGATCTGAGCTGATTACCGACTCGGGGGTGCCCACCGCCATCAGGGCGCGGCGGGTGTCGGCGATCATGCGGGCCGAACCGGCGATCTGGATCTGCCGGTCGGACCATGAACCGAAGCTGGCGACGACCGCGCCCAGATTTCCGATCAGGCGGCGGTGCATGCCGTACGGCTCGTCCTGCGGTGGATGCGGATACCACCACGGGTTGGTCTTCTGCTCGCAGACCGGGACCACGGTGAGCCACGGATTGCTCTGCGAGAGCTGCCACATATTCTCCACGTCGTACAGATCGCAGGGGTAGCGGCCGCCGATGAAGAAGTGCACGCGCGGATTGATGCCGCGCTGACCCATCTCGATCAGCTGCGCGCGCAGCGGGGCGATGCCCGTGCCCGCACCGATCAGCAGCACGTCACGGCCGCTGTCGCGATCGATGTGCAGACCGCCGAGCGGACCCGCGATCATCCACCGATCGCCGACCCTGGTCTCGTTGACGATGGCCGGGCTCACCCAACCGCCGCGGATCTTGCGCACGTGGAATTCGATCTCGCCGTAGGGATTCGCCGGAATCGCGGGCGAGAGGTAGCGCCACATCTTGGGGCGCTGGGGCAGCGAGATCGGCACGTACTGCCCGGCCTGATACGGAATCGGGCTGTCGGTCTGCAGCCGCACGATCGCCAAGTCCTCGAGCACCCGGCGATGGCCGACCACGGTCGCATCCCAGTACGGCTGCGATTTGTCGGAATTGGCGCCGATGGCCATGGAGGCGGAGATAAGGATGGTGATATCGCGCCAGCCCTCCTCGAGCGCGCGATTCCACATCGGACCGTTGAAGACCCGGAAGGCGGCCAGCAGCGCCCGCCCCGCGATGTCGTAGTGCGCGGCGATGACACCGTACTTGCGGTGATCGCGCGCCAACTGTTCCAGGAACCGCTGCGCCCGCCCCCAGTCCTCGAGATTGTCGAGCACGTAATGGATGGCGGTCACCACCCGCTTCGCCTGCATCTCCAGCGCGGGCGGGAACAATTCCCGCAGCTGCGGCTTCTCCGCAAACAGGTGACCATAAAACGCACTGATCAACCGCTCGGGTCCGTTCGGTGACTCGATCACCGCTCGGAAGTTGGCGCGGACCAGCGCTGCCGAACGCGCATCCACGACGTGGAGCTTCCTTTCCCTCAAAATCTGCCCAGGGACATATCCGTTACCGGCGGTCCTCCGCCGACAAGTATCCCTGAAAATCACATGGTCGTGTGGGTATGGCCGATCACGCCCGCGCTCACGGGTAATCCGTGGGCAAATCGGGGCTGCTCTGGGCCGGATATGCAGGATATCGCGACCTCGCTCGCTCCGGGTTACCGCCGGGTCAACTCGCGACGTTCGCGCGTACCGCGGGCGCGACCAATTCGGCGTAGCGATGTACCTGGTCGACGGGGTCGCCCTCGGTCGGCCAGAAGATGAAGCCGTCGATGCGCTGGTCACGATGCAGTGTGGATAAATCGTCCACCCAGCGCTCGGGCGGGCCCTCCAGAAAGCCGTAGTCGGTACCGTCGGCGGTGATGGTGCCCGACAGGTTGTAGACCCGGCGGATGGCGCGCGGATCGCGGTGCGCCGCGTCGGCGGCATCGTCGATGCGCTTGCCCGCCTCGGTCAGGAATTCGGGCGGGGCCCAGGCCGCCGAGGGCAGCCAGCCGTCGGCGCGCTGTCCGGTCAGGGCGAGCATGCGCGGTCCCTTCGCGCCGAGCCAGATGCCTGGATCGTGCTGCGGCTGCGGTCCGGGGTGGGCACCGGCGAGCAGGTGGTAGGTGCCGGGCACCCGGACCGAACGTTCGTCGCTCCACATGGCTCGGATGACCGCGATGCCCTCGGCCAGCGCCTGGACCGATTGACCCGCGCTCAGGTGGTAACCGCCCATGGCGGCGATGGCGGCCCAGAACGCGCCAGCGCCGAGTCCGAGATGGATCCGGCCGCCGGTCATGATGTCGAGGGAGGCAACGGATTTCGCGAGTACCGCCGGATTGCGCAGTGGCAGGTTGGCCACGTCGGGGAAGAAGGTGAGTCGCTCGGTCCGCATGGCCAAGCCGGTGATCAGGGTCCAGGTGTCGAGGAAGCGTCGCTGGTAGGGGTGGTCCTGGACGCCGATCAGGTCGAGTCCGGCGCTTTCGGCATATGTCGTCAGCTCGGTGAGCTGCTGGTAGTTGTCGGCCTCCGGAATCAGGAAGAGGCCGAATTCGGGTGGGCGTGAGCCCTTTTTGCGGCTCACCTGGCCTCACATGGCAAGCACGGTTTTGCCCCGCGCCCCCGTCGCCCCGATGACCGAGGGGCCCCGGTCCAGCGGGACGGTCGCGTCGATCGGCACGACCACATCGCCTGCGGCGACCCGATCGAGCAGGCGGGTCAGTTCCGGTCCGCGCCCGGAGGATTCGATATTTCCGCCTCTGATGCCGCGATCGCGCAGTGCTTCCGGATCGGCGGACCAGATGGTGGAGTAGACGGTGCCGCCGTCGCGGACCAGCGCGGTCAGTTCGGTCAGCACCTCGGGTGGACTCACCAGATCGAACAGTGCGTCGACGCCGTCGGGATGCGCGGCGGCGACCTGTTCGGCCACCGGCCCCCGGGTGTAATCGATGGTCTCGGCGGCGCCGAGCCTGGTCATCTGATCGGCGACCGCCCCGCGCGCCGTCGCGATGACGTGCGCTCCGGCGATATTCGCCAGTTGCACCAGGAAGGAGCCGACGCCGCCGGTGGCGCCGACGATCAATACCTTCTGGTCCGGTTCGATCTTGGTGGCGTCCACGATGTCCTGCGCCGTGACGCCCGCGGTCGGCAGGGCGGCCGCCGCGACGGTCGGCACCCGGTCCGGGATCGGGACCAGGGTGGCGTCCTCGGGCAGTACCGAGTACTCCGCGAAGCTGCCGTGCCCCGCGGGCGGCACCAGGAATTTGCCGACGACGCGGTCACCGACGCCGAATTTGGTGACGCCGGGGCCGACCGAGGTCACCGTGCCCGCACCGTCGACGCCGAGGATAATCGGGAAATCGTGCGGCAGCTTGCCATCCAGAATGCCGCCTGCCATCTTCTGGTCGAAGGGGTTGACACCGGCCGCCTCGACCTGGATTCTGACCGCACCCGCGCCGGGTTCGGGGGTCGGCATTTCGGCCAGTTCGGGTGTTGCTCCGAAGCTTCGTACCACGATCGCGCGCATCCATCGCTCCTCGAGTCGGGCTGGATTTGATGCATCAACCAACGGCCAAGGCCATCGTAGGCATCGCGGTGCCGTAGACCCGGCGATTGATGCCATTCGGCGGTGTCGCGGCGTAGCGTTCGAATTGAGTCTGTTCCTGTGTCGAGCGGTCCGCTCGAGAAATCAAAGTTGAGTGGAACAGACTCAACCTTTCGGACGTTGGATAGTGCGAATCGACTAGTAGGAAGGTGACTTGTGGACTCGTTCAATCCCACCACCAAGACCCAGGCGGCCCTGACCGCCGCCCTGCAGGCCGCCTCGGCCGCGGGCAATCCGGAGATTCGTCCGGCGCACTTGCTGGTGGCGTTGCTGGATCAAACCGATGGCATCGCCGCCCCTTTGCTCAAGGCTGTCGCGGTAGATCCGGCGACCATTCGACGCGAGGCGCAGGACATCGTGGACAAACTGCCGCGAGCGACCGGTGCGACCACCACACCCCAACTCGGCCGCGAGGCACTGGCCGCGATCACCGCCGCCCAGCGCCTGGCCACCGAACTCGGCGACGAATACGTCTCCACCGAACACGTCATGGTCGGCCTGGCCGAGGGCGATTCGGATGTGACCATGCTGCTGAAGAAGTACGGCGCGACCCCCGATGCGCTGCGCGAGGCATTCACCACCGTACGCGGCAGCGCGCGGGTCACCAGTGCCGATCCGGAGGGCAGCTACCAGGCGCTGGAGAAGTATTCGACCGATCTCACCGCGGCGGCCCGTGCGGGCAAGCTCGATCCGGTCATCGGGCGCGATACCGAAATCCGCCGTGTCGTACAGGTTTTGAGCCGTCGCACCAAGAACAACCCGGTGCTGATCGGTGAACCGGGCGTCGGCAAGACCGCGATCGTCGAGGGCCTTGCCCAGCGCATCGTGGCCGGTGACGTGCCGGAATCGTTGCGCGGCAAGTCCGTCGTCTCGCTCGACCTCGGCGCGATGGTGGCAGGCGCGAAGTATCGCGGTGAATTCGAGGAGCGGCTCAAGGCCGTACTCGAAGAGATCAAAAGCAGTGCGGGACAGATCATCACGTTCATCGACGAGCTGCACACCATTGTCGGCGCGGGCGCGACCGGCGAATCGGCGATGGATGCGGGAAATATGATCAAGCCGATGCTGGCCCGCGGTGAGCTGCGCCTGGTCGGCGCTACCACGCTGGAGGAATACCGCAAGTTCATCGAGAAGGACGCCGCCCTGGAGCGCCGCTTCCAGCAGGTGCTGGTCGGCGAGCCGTCGGTGGAGGACACCATCGGCATCCTGCGCGGCATCAAGGATCGCTACGAGGTGCACCACGGTGTGCGCATCACCGACTCCGCACTGGTCGCCGCCGCCACGCTCAGCGACCGCTACATCACCTCCCGGTTCCTACCGGACAAGGCGATCGACCTGGTCGACGAGTCGGCGTCGCGGCTGCGGATGGAAATCGACTCGCGCCCAGTGGAAATCGACGAGGTCGAGCGTGCGGTGCGCAGGCTGGAGATCGAAGAGGTCGCGCTGGAGAAGGAGACCGACGCGGCGTCCAAGCAGCGCCTGGACAAGTTGCGCCAGGAACTCGCCGACGACCGCGAGAAGCTCAACCAGCTGATGACCCGCTGGCAGAACGAGAAGAGCGCCATCGACCAGGTGCGCGTCCTCAAGGAGGAATTGGAATCCCTGCGCGGTGAATCCGAACGCGCCGAGCGCGACGGTGATCTGGGCAAGGCCGCGGAACTGCGCTACGGGCGCATACCGGCGCTGGAGAAGCAGCTTGCCGAGGCCGAAAAGGCTTCCGCCAAAGCCGCTGACGGCGAAGTGATGCTCAAGGAGGAGGTCGGCCCCGACGATATCGCCGAGGTGGTCTCGTCCTGGACCGGTATTCCGGTCGGCCGGATGATGGAGGGCGAAACCCAGAAGCTGCTGCGAATGGAGCAGGAGCTGGGCAAGCGCGTCGTCGGCCAGACCGAGGCGGTGCAGGCGGTTTCCGATGCGGTGCGGCGGGCGCGCGCCGGTGTCGCGGATCCGAACCGGCCGACGGGTTCGTTCATGTTCGTCGGCCCGACCGGTGTCGGTAAGACTGAACTGGCAAAGGCGTTGGCGGACTTCCTGTTCGACGACGAACGCGCCATGGTCCGCATCGATATGAGCGAGTACAGCGAGAAGCACTCGGTCGCCCGGCTCGTCGGCGCCCCGCCCGGCTATGTCGGTTACGACCAGGGCGGTCAGCTGACCGAGGCGGTCCGGCGTCGGCCCTACACCGTCGTGCTCTTCGACGAGATCGAGAAGGCGCATCCCGATGTCTTCGACATTCTGCTCGCCGTACTCGACGAGGGCCGCCTGACCGATGGCCAGGGCCGCACCGTCGACTTCCGCAACACCATCCTCATCCTGACCTCGAATCTGGGTGCGGGTGGCGATCCGGAGTTCGTCATGAACGCGGTGCGCTCGGCCTTCAAACCGGAGTTCCTGAACCGCCTCGACGATGTGGTCATGTTCCACGCCCTCGACGAGGAGCAGCTGGAATCCATCGTCGATATCCAGCTCGACCAGCTGCAGAAGCGGCTGTCGCAGCGCAGGCTGAAGCTGGACGTCAGCGATTCGGCCCGGTTCTGGCTCGCCGTGCGCGGCTACGACCCGGTCTACGGCGCCCGCCCGCTACGCAGGCTGATCCAGCAGGCCATCGGCGATACCCTCGCCAAGGAGCTGCTCGCGGGCGAGGTTACCGACGGCGACACCGTCGCTGTCAACGTGAGCCCGAACGGCGAAAGTCTCATCGTCGGGCGCGGCTGACCGAGATGGCCCAGCCTGCGATCAACCCGCAGCTGGGTATCCCCGGTGACCACAGCGGAGCGAGTCTTAGGAGCGAGGAGTTCGCGGCCCGTCTCGCGTCCGAGTCGTCGAAGCGCATGCCGCGGGTCTCACCTATCCGGGGTGTGTATGTCAGGTGCCGGACGTGCCGCCATCAGCGACCACGACGGAGCGAGTTTTAGGAGCGAGGAGTTCGCGGC
>NZ_BDBY01000232.1 GCF_001613225.1 Nocardia pseudovaccinii NBRC 100343 | reverse complement strand
CGAACACGCCGCGCCGGAGGCGCGGCCAAAGATACAGAGCCTACGCTGGAGGCCATGAGTAGTCCCAACGATCCCTGGGCACAGCGACCGGAGGATGCGCCGACGGAACATATCGGTCCGTCGGGTAAGTCGGGATTTCAGCCTTCGTCGCCTACGACGGAATACACCGAGGCGTTCGGCCACGGCGATGCGACCTCGGTCTATCCGTCGACCGAACAATACGAGCCGTGGGGGCCGCCGCCGGTCAATGCCACCAAGGAGTTCCCGCCGTACGAGAGCCAGGTCCAGTGGGGCGGGCAGGAAAGTGGCGCGTGGCAGGAGCCGACCCAGGTCAGTGCATACGGCCAGCCCGGCGCGCAGTATCCGCCCGGCCCGCCGGGTGGACCCCTACCCCCGGATCAGCAACCGCCGCGCAAGCGCAATACCGGCCTGTGGATCGCCCTCGGAGTCGGGGTGATTTTGCTGATCGGCGCGGTCAGCGTGCTCGCGGGCGTGCTGATGGGAGGTAAGGACACCTCGTCGAGCTCCGCCGCGAGCACCTCGGCCTTCCCGACCGCGGGCCGATCCCCCGTGCCCTCTGGCGGTCCATCGTCCACTCAGGTCCTGCCGAGCATTCCGGGACTCGGCGGCATCGATAACCTCGGCGCGACCATGGGCACCATCAAAGCCAATGCCGGTGGCCAATTGACCCTCGA
This sequence comes from Nocardia pseudovaccinii NBRC 100343, assembly GCF_001613225.1. Classification (GTDB taxonomy): domain Bacteria; phylum Actinomycetota; class Actinomycetes; order Mycobacteriales; family Mycobacteriaceae; genus Nocardia; species Nocardia pseudovaccinii. The sequence continues at coordinate 24,985 of NZ_BDBY01000232.1, read as the reverse complement.
CACCATCGGCGGATCCGCCGTGACGGTGCGGACCACCGACAAGACCCAGGTGATCTCGTTGACCGGGTCCAAGGCATCCGATCTTCCGGTCGGCGACATGGTCGTGGTGCAGGGCGATAAGGCCGCGGACGGTTCGATCGACGCGAAGATCATCATCAGTACCGCACTGCCCGGGGGCACGCGGTGAAATATCAGCGGGCAGTGATGCGCAATAGCCCTGTCGGCTCTATAGGGTAGGCGACGATGACGGCAATGTGGTTCGGGTTGGCGGCGATCGCGCTCGTTGGTGCGATCGTGCTGCTGTATTTCGATCGGGTCCAGCGACAGCGGACCGGTCATGCGCGCCAGGTGTGGGCGAAGGCGCAGGGCTATACGTATGTGTCGGTGGAACCGGCGCTGGCGTCCACTTGGCGCCGCGGTGCGTTGGCCAAGCTCGGCTACCTGTCCGCGGTGGATGTGGTGTCCGGCATCCGCAAGGGCGAGAAATTCGTCCTCTTCGATCTGGAAGACGCGGCGACGCTGGTCGCGGTGCGCAGGCAGATCGGCTCCGATATCGATGTGGATATGCGGCTCAAGACCGCTTCCCCGCCGAAGGACGCCGATCTGGAACTACTCGGTGCGATCGGCGATCGGGTGGTGTTCGCGACCAATCCGGAAATCGCCAGGCACGCGGTCGACCAGCGCATGGTCGCCTTCATCGAATCGCTGCCCGATAGCGTCCAGATGCTGTGGAGTGAGGGCAACTGGACCCTCGGCATGCTGAATGTCGGGACGGTGGCCAAGGATTGGGAGACCGCCATCGATGCGGTGCTTCGCCTGTCCGGTCTGCTGCATGTGCTGCCGCCGGTCAGCGATGCGCGCGGGGTGGATTCCGGTGGTCACGATCCGGGACGGCCGCATCCGCGCAAGCGCGCGGACGAGCGGGACGAGGCGGACAGTCCGGTGGCCGCGCGGGTCGCGTCGGCGGATCTGCGCAAGGGCGAGGATTTCGACGACGACTACGAGGCCGCCGCCTACGACGAATCGTCTTATGACGAAGACGATTTCGACCGGCCGAAGTACCGCGAGTACTCCGACGACGACTATTACGACGACGAACCGGCCGCCGAACCGGTGACCCCTGAGCCGCCCCGTCGCCCCAGTCTCGCGGTCGTCCCCGACTCCCGCTCGCGGGCCCGCGACGAGCGCTGGGCAGCCGAACCGGAGGACGACTGGTCGCCGGAGGACCGTCCGGCCCAGCGCAAACCCGCGAAGCCCGAGCCCGTCCGGTCCGAGCCGGATGCGGACGATTGGCCGTCGGCAGAGCACACACCGGAACCGCCCGGCGGTCCGTTCCACCCGGGATTCCGCCCGTATCAGGGACCCGTGCCGCAGTGAGCGGGCATGACGCCCTCTCGACACCGATTGTCCAACCTGTGCGCCTGCCCGGTGCCACCCGACCCGTCGCGCTGATCACCGGACCGACCTCCGGCATCGGGCACGGATTCGCCGTGCGTTTGGCCACACTCGGCTACGACTTGGTGCTCGTCGCCCGCGACACGGACCGGCTGAACGCACTCGCCGCGGAATTCGAGCGGAAATTCGCGACCCGTTCGGAGGTGCTCGTCGCCGATCTGGCCAAGGCCGACGATCGGGATCGGGTGCTGACCCGCGCCGCCGACGGCATCGAATTCCTGGTCAACAATGCCGGATTCGGTCAGTCGGGGGAGTTCTGGACGCAGCCGCCCGCCGAGGTCCAAGCCCAACTCGATGTCAATGTCACCGCGGTGGTGCAGCTCACCAGGGCCGCGCTGCCATCGATGCTCGCAGCCGCGAAGGGTTCCATCGTCAATGTGGCCAGCGTCGCGGGTCTGATCCCCGGACGCGGCTCGACCTATTCGGCTTCCAAGGCCTACGTCGTATCCTTCACGGAAGGGCTGGCGGGTGGACTGGCTGGAACGGGAGTCCGGGTCCAAGCCCTGTGCCCCGGATTCGTGCACACCGAATTCCACGAGCGGGCCGGTATCGAGATGTCCTCGCTGCCGAAAAAGCTGTGGCTGAGCGTCGACCAGGTGGTCGCCGGTTCGCTACGTGATCTGGAGAAGGACCGGGTGCTCAGCGTGCCCGGGGTGCAGTACAAAGTGCTAACCACCGCCGCCGGGATGATCCCGCGAGCCCTGGCGGCCCGACTGAATCGCGGCATGTTCAACGCACGCGGAAGGACTTGACAGACATGATCGACCAGGCGAACAAGGCCACCGTTTCGACGGACGACCGAGATAGATTGGCCGCATTGGTGCGCGAGCTCGCCGTCGTGCACGGCCGCGTCACGCTGTCCTCTGGCAAAGAGGCCGACTACTACGTCGACCTGCGCCGCGCCACCCTGCACCACGGTGCCGGACCGCTCATCGGCAAGTTGCTGCGCGAGCTGGTGGCGGACTGGGATTTCGAGGCCGTCGGCGGACTCACCATGGGCGCGGATCCGGTCGCACTGGCCGTCATGCACGCACCCGGCCGTCCGATCGACGCCTTCGTGGTGCGTAAAGCCGCCAAGACGCACGGCATGCAGCGCCAGATCGAGGGCCCGGACATCGTCGGCAAGCGGGTGCTCGTCGTCGAGGACACCACGACCACCGGAAATTCGCCGCTGACCGCCGTGCGCGCACTGCGCGAGGCCGGTGCGACCGTCGTCGGCGTCGCGACGGTGGTGGACCGGGAGACCGGCGCCGATCAGGTAATCGCCGCGGAGGGCTTGGAGTACCGGTCCATCCTGGGATTGAAGGATCTGGCCCTCGGTTAAGCTGCGAATGCGGTCCTGGGTCGCCAACGCTGGCGGTCAGCGCTTCGCCTTGCGCTGAAACGCCGACAGCGGTGCGACTCGATAACAGGACGTATACGTCGAGCGCGATGAGGCGTTCGAGACAGTGAAGGGTCGTGGAGTTACCTGTGGTGAGCATTGCAGTCAATAAGAGCCGTGCGAATGTCGCGATGCTCGGCATCGGTGCTTACCGTCCGAAACGCCTGGTCAGCAATGAAGAGGTGTGCGAGGTTCTCGACTCGACCCCGGAGTGGATCTATGAGCGCACCGGTGTGCGCAACCGTCGGTGGATCAGCGGTGAGGAAACGCTGCAGTCGATTTCGGCGGCCGCCGGTGAGCGGGCGATCGTCAACAGCGGCATCGACCGGTCCAAGATCGGCGCGCTGATCCTGGCCACCTCGAGCTGGTTGACGCTGACCCCGCACGGCGCCCCCAAGGTCGCCAACGACCTGGGGATGAACGGCATCGCGGCCTTCGATCTGACCTCCGGCTGCGGCGGTTTCGGCTACGGCCTCGGCGTCGCCGCCGACCTGATTCGTTCCGGATCGGCCGAATATGTGCTGCTCATCGGTGCCGAGACGATGACGGTCGGGCTCGATCCGACCGATCGCGGCACGGCGATGATCTTCGGCGACGGTGCGGGTGCGGTGGTGGTCGGGCCGAGCGAGGAGAACGGCATCTCCCCGACGGTCTGGGGCAGCGACGGCGAGAATGCCTCGGCGATCGAGCAGGACGTCAACTTCCTCGAATACATGGAGAAGGCACAGCGGCTGCAGGGCACCGATCCGGCCGTCGAGCCCATCGGCCGGATGTCGCTGCGGATGGAGGGCCCGCGGGTATTCCGTTGGGCGGCGGTCACTTTGCCGCGTGCGCTGGCCTCGGCGCTCGAGGTCTCCGGTGTCTCCAAGGAAGATATCGAGGTCTTCATTCCGCATCAGGCCAATGCGCGCATCAACGAGCTGATGAAGAAGAACCTCGGGCTGGCCGATGACATCCCGGTGGCCAATGACATCGAGAACACCGGCAATACCTCCGCCGCATCCATCCCGTTGGCGATGGAGGAGATGCTGGTGACCGGTAAGGCCAAGGGCGGCCAGGTGGCGCTGCTGCTCGGCTTCGGTGCGGGGCTGAGCTATGCGGGCCAGGTTGTCACGCTGCCGCCCGCCCCGAAAGAGCCGAGCTTCTGATGGTGCGACCGTTGCGAGCCGCATTTCTGGCGGCAGCGGCGGCGACCGTGTACGGCGCGGTCACCGGCCGTGAGAAGGTGCAATGGGTTGCGAAGCCGCTGCTGATGCCGCTGTTGGCGGCGGATGTGGCGACCGATCAGGCGGTGTTGGAGCCGGTTGATCGGACAGTTCTGCTGGGTTCCCTCGGTGCCGCGACCATCGGTGATGTGCTGCTGATCGAGCCGGACAATGATCGACGGCTGATCGCTGGGGCGTCTTCGTTCGCGGTGATGCAGACCGGATATTCGGTGCTTTGGTGGCGCAGCGGTGGGCGTCCGCGCCCGGAGACCGCGGTGCCACGGGTGTTGGCCTGGCTCGGTGCCGCACTGCTGATGCGGGCCAAGGCGCCGACCGTCGCGGCTCCGCTGACGGCCTATGGTGCGACGCTGGGTAGTGCGGCGGTGCTCGCCTCCGATCCCGGATTAGCCCCGGACGCGAAAAATGTTGGCGGACTGAATATTCCGAGTGCCGATCCGCGTAGCCGACTCGGCCTGGGTGCATTGCTGTTCACGGTTTCCGATGGGCTGATCGTGCTGCGGCGGCTGTTCGCGCGGAGCGAGCGTTCCCGGCGGGTCACCGAGGGTGCCATCCTGGCTACCTACGCGGCCGCGCAATATCTGCTCGCGGATCCACGAGCGCACGCGCGGGACTGACCCGCGCGCCGTCGATTCGGCGAAATGCCGGATCGGCCTGGCCCGCGCGGGTAGTCGAAAGCTATTGCCCCAGAACGAGAATGATCCGATCGCGATTTTGCGGATCGACCCGGATGGAGATGGTCTCGCCGACCGCGAGCCGCGGCTTGTCGGCTGGGGTGACATCGAAAACAATAGTGCCACGGTAACTTTCGGATCCCGGCACAACGAGCTCCAGATCGAATTCGGTCAGTTCGGTGTGATGATCGGTGCGCTGCAGCGTATGCGCGCCCTCGATGGTCGCCCATCCCTCCAGCCCGTGCCGCCACAACTGCCGATCCGCGCGCGACGGCCGAGCCGCCAATAGCATTCCGACGCCCACGCACGATCCGAACAGACCAACCAGCGCGACGATCTGGAATGGCTCGGTCCCCGGCGGCGTATGCGGTAGTAGCCAGCCCAGCCAGAATCCGAGCACGATCAAATACCCGGTGGTCACCCCGAGCACTGTGCGGAGAACGCGTGCGTGATCCATGCCAGCCTCCACCCGACTGCCCTGCACCTCCAGAATAGGACCGCCCACCCCACCGTGAACCCGCCTTGACCACAACCGTGACCTGCCCCCCACCACACCCAGCCCCCATTCTACGGATGACCCGGTTCAGCCCTTCAGGCGCAGGACTGCGAGGACTCGGCGGTGGTGGGTGTCCGACGGTGGCAGATCCAGTTTGGTGAAGATATTGCCGATGTGCTTTTCGACCGCGCGCTCGGTGACCGTGAGTGCGGTCGCGATCGCATTGTTCGACAGACCCTGTGCCATCAGTTCGAGAACCTCACGCTCGCGGGGTGTCAGCCGGGCGAGCGAATCCTGTTGGCGTGCGGCGCCCATCAACTGACTCACCACCTCCGGGTCGAGTGCGGTGCCGCCGGTGGCGACGCGGTCCAGGGCGTCGACGAAGTCGCGGACGTCGGCCACCCGATCCTTGAGCAGATAGCCGACGCCGTTCGCGCCACCGGCGAGAAGCTCGGTGGCATAGCGGGTTTCGATCCACTGCGAGAACACCAGCACGCCGGTGAGCGGATATTTGCGGCGCAACTCGATCGCCGCGAGCAGCCCCTCGTCGGTGAAGGTCGGCGGCATCCGCACATCCACGACGGCCACGTCGGGGTTGTGGGTGCCGACCACATCGCTCAAGGTGGTGGCGTCGCCGACGATGGCGACCACCTCGTGGCCACGCTCGGTCAGCAGCCCGGCCAGTCCGTCGCGCAGGATCGCATTGTCCTCGGCGATGACCACCCGCAACGGCGTACTCATCGTGGTCCGGCCGTCGGCAGCAGGATGGTCACCACGGTCGGCCCGCCGGTCGGACTCTGCACGGTCAGCGTGCCGTCCACCGCACGCGCCCGCGCGGCCAGTCCGGAAAGTCCGCTGCCCGCGACGTGTTCTCCGTCCATCGGCTGCAGTACACCACCGATTCCGTTGTCGCGCACGGAGACCGCGATGGTGTGCGCATCGGTCGGCAGGACCGATACCCACGCGCCGGTGGCATTCGCATGTTTGACCACATTGGTGAGCAGTTCGGCGACCGAGAAGTAGGCGATCGCCTCGATCGCGGGATTCGGCCGCTGCGGCAGATGGACTCGCAGCTCCACCGGAACGGCACACCGCGAAGCCAGTGTTTCCAGTGCCGGGTCGAGCCCCAATTCGAGTGCGGGCGGATGGATTCCGCGCACCAGTTCACGCAATTCGGTCAGCGCCTCCTTGGCATTGGCGTGTGCGTCGGCGATCAGGTCGCGAGCGTCACCGCCGTGGGATATCCGCTCCTCGGCCCGGCCGAGGGCCATGGCGATGGTGACCAAGCGCGCTTGCGTGCCATCGTGCAGATCGCGCTCGACCCGGCGCAGCGTCGCCGCCGAATCCTCGACTGCCGCCCGCCGACTCGCACGCAATTCGACCAATTGCCGGTCCCGCGCGGTCGCCGACAGCAAGGCGATGGTGAGCAGTCCGTGCACCCAGCACACCGCGCGCAGTAGCCACGGCAGTGCGAAGCAGCAGATGATGCCGACCGCGGACATCAGCAAAACCCTTGGCCAAGTGTCGATATAGAAGGATCCGAATTGGGCCAGCGAATGGTGCTCGACGCCGTTGTCGTCGATATTCATCGGATTGAACAGCACCCACGGGATGGGCGAGAGTGCGGTGAATACCGTCACGGCCACCACGATCAGCACGAGATAACCGCCGACCACACCGAGTACGACCTGTGCGAACAGGAACAGAATGGCCCGCCAACTCGCGCGATCGGTGAACGCGCTCTTCAGAAATCCGAAAAAGCCCCGCTGCGAGACATACGGCGGCGGCGCGTCGACAGGCGTATCCAGCAGATCCCTGGCCAGCGCGCGATACACCTTCGCCCAGAGCCGCGTGCCCAGCATCACCAGTGCCAGAATCGGGATGCCGATCAAGAAGATCGAGGCGTACAAACCGCCGCCGAAACCGAAGAACAGGTAGCAGACGGCGAGCATGCCGATCACGAAAACCGTGAATACATAGACGAGTTGCTTCCAGGTCCGGGCCTGGATCGGCGCCCGCAGTATCGCGCGCAGCACCTGTCGCGCGTCCGGACCGGTCGTGCCGGTGGGCGCGTCGAGCACGAGGGTTTGTGTCTCGGTCATGGACTCCATGGTTGTCGCGGGCACGGCGGCATTCGATCGAGCTGACCGCCGAATCGGAGGTGTGGCCAGCCACACCACCAACTACCATCCTGCGCATGAACTATCCGCCGCCACCGCAGTACGGTTCGCCGTACGGCTACCCAGCCTATGGCCCGCCGCAGGATCATCCGCAGGCCATCACGATCATGATCCTCGGCATTCTCGGCCTGCTGCTGTGCCAGTTCCTCGGCCCGGTCGCGTGGGTGATGGGTAAGAAGGCGCTCAACGAGATCGATGCGTCCGGCGGCGCCATCGGTGGTCGCGGCAGCGTCCAGGCCGGATATATCTGCGGCATGATCGCCTCGATACTGCTGATCCTGACCATTCTGTTCGTCATCCTGATGGTGGTCCTCGCCGCTGTCGGCGTCCTCGGCTCCTCGTCCTCGACGTACTGAATCGTGGCGGCGGGGCGGCCGGAATTAGCATCGTCGGGGTGAACCACCCCGCGCCGGATACGGCCGAGCAGCCAGGACCCACCGAATGGGGCGAGCACCCGCACGGTGTCGGACCATGGGCGCAGGAGCACGGGGAAGCCCCGCCGCAGGATCCCCACTACGATCCGGAGCTGCTCGCGGGCGGTGACCGCCGCAACGTCGTCGATGCCTACCGCTACTGGAAGCGCGAGGCGATCATCGCCGATATCGACCGCCGCAGGCATCCGTTCCACGTCGCCATCGAGAACTTCGGCCACGACGCGAATATCGGCACCGTGGTGCGCACCGCCAACGCTTTCGCCGCGGCCGCCGTGCACATCGTCGGCAGGCGGCGCTGGAATCGCCGCGGCGCCATGGTCACCGACCGCTATCAGCACATCGAACATCACACCGATATCGGCGAGCTACTCGCCTTCGCCGAGCGGGAAAACCTGACCGTGGTCGCCGTGGACAATGTGCCCGGCTCGGTTCCGCTGGAAACCGTCGAGTTGCCGCGCCGCTGCCTGCTGCTGTTCGGGCAGGAAGGGCCGGGTGTCACCGAACATGCCAAGGGCGCGGCGGCACTGACGGTTTCGATCGCGCAGTTCGGTTCGACCCGCAGTATCAATGCCGGAGTCGCGGCAGGCATCGCAATGCACGCATGGATCCGGCAACATGCCGATTTGACGTCAGCTTGGTAACGAAAAGATCGGTATTAAACGGGTCGAAGCTGGCACCATTGACCCATGACCTCGCGGAGTCCGGAAACCGGGCGCGATGCTGCCCCCACGCCCGCGCTGTGGTCCGAGCGCGCGGATATGGCCGAATCCGCGATCGTCTCTCGGCACCTACGCGCGCTATGGGCCGTCCCGGGAACCGAATTGGGTGTCGTCGGTTGGCCGGCCACCCGTCGTGAGCGGGCCTTCGCATCCTGGCACTACTGGTGGCAGGCGCATCTGATCGACTGCGCGGTCGATGCCGCCAACCGGGTGCCGACGCCGACGCGACGCAAGCGCATCGCCGCGATCGCGCGGGCACATCGGCTGCGCAATATCACCGGCTGGACCAATAACTACTACGACGATATGGCCTGGCTGGCAATCGCTTTGGAGCGTGCCGAGCGAACCCAGGGCATCACCGAGGCGCGCGGCGGTCTGATCGCACTCGAGAAGGAGCTATACGACGCCTGGGATCCGGCGCGTGGCGGCGGTGTGCCGTGGCGGGTCGGCGCGGACTATTTCAATGCCCCCGCCAACGGACCGGCCGCGATCGCGCTGCTGCGCCTCGGCCGCCACGTCCGCGCGCAGGAAATGGCGGACTGGATCGATACGACGTTGTACGACAAGGAATCCGGCCTGATCCTGGACGGCATCCACCTGCCCTCCGGCGAGATCGAGAGCCCGACCTTCACCTATTGCCAGGGCGTGGTGCTCGGCCTGGAAGCTGAACTCGCGGTGCACACCGGCGAGCCGCGCCACAGCGAACGGGTGCACCGGCTGCTCACCGCGGTCGAGGAGCAAATGACCACCAATGGGGTGATCAATGGCGGCGGTGGCGGCGACGGCGGCCTGTTCAACGGAATCCTGGCCCGCTATCTCGCGGTGGTCGCGCTGATGCTGCCCGGCGATGAGCGCGAACAGGTGGCCGACCGGCGGACCGCGGCGGCCATTGTGCGCGCCAGCGCCGCGGCCGCCTGGGCGAACCGGCTCGAGGTCGAGGGCGAGCCGCTGTTCGGGCACGACTGGAGCAAGCCCGCCCAGTTACCCGGCGGCCGGTCCGGTGCCGGACATTTCACCGCGGGCGGTTCGGTGACCTCCTCGCGGGTGCCCGAACGCGATATGTCGGTGCAACTGTCGGGCTGGCTGCTGATGGAGGCGGCCTACCAGGTCAGCGCCGCCGGGCTGTAGGCGTCAGCACTCGGACTCCAGCACGCCGGTCGGCGCGGTTTCGAAATCGAAGTCCTCGGCGGGTTTGGCGATCTCCTGGCGGTAGTGCCGGATACCGATGGCGGTTCCGATGATCAGCCCGACCACCAGGGTGCCGATGACGCCTGGCATCAGCCACGGCACACGGTCCAGGAAACTGCCCGCGTAGTAGCCGATGAGCAGCAGCACCGGCGCCCAGATAATGGCGCCGACCGTGCTGGCCACGGTGTACTTGCGATGATCCATCCGCGCCGCGCCCGCGACCATCGGGCACAGCGTGCGCACCCATGGGATCCAGCGCGAAATGAGTACCGCGAGGAAGCCGTGCTTCTGCAGCAGTTCGGTGACCCGCTGCAGGTTGCGGGTGTTGATGTAGCGGCCGTTCTTCCTGGCCACCAGATGATGGCCGGTGCGATGCCCGATGACATAGCCGACCTGGTTGCCCGCGATGGCCGCGATCATCGCGCCGATGGACAACGCCCAGACATGGGCCTCGCCCGCGGCGTTGGAGGCCATCACGATGCCCGCGGTGATGAGCATCGAATCCCCCGGCAGGAACAACCCGATGATCAACGCGCATTCGAGGAAGACGAAGGTCAGCACCACCGTCCAGACGAGCGCGGGCCCCGCCGAGGTCAGCGGATCGAAACTGCCCACTGCTAGGGGCAACTGCGCCGTGGACACCGGCTCAGTGGGTCGGCTCGTTCGTCGAGGCGGTCAGCGCGGCATCGTCGTGCTGAGCGGCCTCGTCCGCACCGCGGTTGAGCACCTTCTTGGCCACCGCGATGATGCCGGGCAGGATCGAGATAAGGACGATGAGCAGGAAGATCGGCTCGATGTTCTTGCGAATGAATTCGATATTGCCGAGGAAGTAGCCGAGCACCGTGACACCGCCGCCCCACAGGACGGCGCCGACGATGTCGAAGGTGACGAACTTGCGGTAATCCATCTTGGACACACCCGCAAGCACCGGCATGAACGTACGCACGATCGGCACGAATCGGGCCAGGATGATCGTCTTCGGCCCGTGCTTTTCGAAGAAGGCATGCGTCTGGGTGACGTAATGCTTCTTGAACAACCGGGTGTCTTCCTTGTGGAACAGTGCGGGCCCGATGGCCCTGCCGATCCAATACGCGCATTGATCACCGGCGAAGGCGGTCACCATGACTGCGGGCAACAGGATCCAGATCGATACCGGCGGGTTGTCCGTCGCGGACAGCAGGCCGCCGGTGAACAGCAGCGAATCGCCCGGGAGGATCGGGAAGAGCAGGCCGGTCTCGATGAAGACGATCACCAGGATGGCCGGGAGCACCGCGTTCTTGAGCCACGTCTCCGTAAGCAGGTGCATCGGGTCCAGCAACTGGGTCAATGCGACGTTGCTCGTCACCGATTCTGTCGCTGCCAGCAGAATCACGCGGCCTCCTGTCCCGGGTACGGCTGGCCTGCATTGCTTGCCACCGCATCGGAAGCTGCCAGCGCAATTACGCGGCCAACAGTACCGGGTCCAACTGAGAAACCTCTTGCTGTGCGAAAAGTTCGCTTCGTCCGACCGGCCGGTCCGTATTGTCAACCCGCCTCACAGAGCGGTCCCCGCACATCGCGCGAAAGCCCGCTGGCCTACTCTGTGGGCTGACAGAATTGTCTTTTGCCGCACAACACGGAGGTCTTCACAGTGCCCATCGCGACTCCGGAGGTCTACGCCGAGATGCTCGGTCGGGCCAAAGCGAACTCCTTTGCCTTCCCGGCCATCAACTGCACCTCCTCGGAAACCGTCAACGCGGCCATCAAAGGCTTCGCCGACGCGGGCAGCGACGGCATCATCCAGTTCTCCACCGGCGGCGCGGAGTTCGGTTCGGGCCAGGGTGTGAAGGATATGGTCGTCGGCGCGGTCGCGCTGGCCGAATTCGCGCATGTGATCGCCGCGCGCTACGACGTGACCATCGCGCTGCACACCGACCACTGCCCCAAGGACAAGCTGGACACCTTCGTGCGGCCGCTGATCGCCATCTCTCAGGAGCGGGTGAACGCGGGCAAGAACCCGCTGTTCCAGTCGCACATGTGGGACGGCTCGGCGATCCCGATCGACGAGAACCTGGAGATCGCCAAGGAGCTGCTCAAGGCGACCAACGCCGCGAACATCATCCTCGAGGTCGAGATCGGCGTCGTCGGCGGTGAAGAGGACGGTGTCGAGGCCGAGATCAACGAGAAGCTCTACACCTCCCCCGAGGACTTCCAGAAGACCATCGACGCGCTCGGCGCGGGCGAGAACGGCAAGTACCTGCTCGCCGCGACCTTCGGCAATGTGCACGGCGTGTACAAGCCGGGCAATGTGGTGCTCAAGCCCGAGGTGCTGGCCGAGGGGCAGCGCGTCGCGGCGGCCAAGCTGGGTCTGGCGGCGGACGCGCAGCCGTTCGATTTCGTCTTCCACGGCGGTTCGGGCTCGCTGAAGTCGGAGATCGAGGATTCGCTGCGCTTCGGTGTGGTGAAGATGAACGTCGACACCGACACCCAGTACGCGTTCACCCGGCCGGTGGCCGCGCACATGTTCAGCAACTACGACGGTGTGCTCAAGATCGACGGCGAGGTCGGCAACAAGAAGGCCTACGATCCGCGCAGCTACCTGAAGAAGGCCGAATCGGCCATGGCGGCACGTGTCGTCGAGGCGTGCAATGATCTGAAGTCCGCGGGTCGCTCGATCAGCGCCTGACCCTATTTACCCTTCGGGGGGCATTGAGCACATGGTTTTGGATGTGCGCGTGCTCGGGCCCGTTCGATTGCTCGTCGGTGGTGAACCGGTGGCGGTCGGCGGGCCCAAGCCGCGAGCCTTGCTCGCCGCGCTGACCGTCAATCGACGGCGTGCGGTGGCTTCGGCTGCGCTGGCCGATATGGTCTGGAACGAGGATCCGCCCGATTCCTACGCCGCCAGCCTGCAGGTATTCGTCTCGAATATCCGTAAGGCACTACGTAATTCGGGTGTGGATCCGGCCATGGTGCTGCGCACCGAATCATCCGGTTATCGACTCGAGATCCCGGAGGATGCCTGCGATCTCGGCCGCTTCGAGGCGGCCAGGGATGCGGGCACGCGCGCCGCCGAGGTCGGCGACCATGTGGGCGCGTCGCAACTGTTCGGAACCGCGTTGCGCGAGTGGAGCGGTCGGGCACTGGCCGATCTGGCCGGATTGCAGTTCGCCGACGGTTTCGCCACCGCGATGGACGAGGAGCGGCTGCAGGCCGCCTCGGCTCGTATCGATGCCGAAATCGCCTGTGGGCGGGCGTCATCGGTGATCGGCGAGTTGGTCTCGATGACCAATGAGCATCCGCTGCGCGAACCGCTGTGGGGTCAGCTGATCACCGCGCTGTACCTATCCGGCCGACAGGCCGACGCGCTGGACGCGTGCCGTCGGGTGCGCACGGTGCTCGCGGACGAACTCGGTATCGATCCGGGGCCGGTCCTGGTCGATCTCGAACAGCGGGTGCTGCGGCAGGAACCGCTGAGCACGATGGAACTCAAGCGCACCGAGCGGCTGGCCGCGGCGATGACCGAGACGGTCACCGAGATGCCGCGTGCGGTCCGCAGCGGTCAGCTGCGCATGCCGGACGGCCGGGTCACGGCAATCGCGCAGGGCGGCATGCGAATCGGCCGGATGACCGACAACGATCTGGTCCTCGACGATCCGAAGGCCAGTCGCTACCACGCGCACATCATGCCGAGCCGGGCCGGACTGCTGATCAAGGATCTGCATTCGGCCAACGGCGTGTACGTCAACGACGAGGCGATCGAGAGCGGCGCGCTGCTGGCCGACGGCGACAATATCCGCATCGGCGCAACGGTTCTGGTGTTCCAGGCCGTCCAGTAGTCGCTCAGTCGCAGGCGATGCCGTCCCCATCCGGATCCAGATACGGGTTGTACCCGGGCTGACCGCGATAGAGCGGCAACTTCCCCTCGGCCCGAACCTGATCGCAATCGGTGTAATACCTCGGAGACTCCTCCTCCGTCGACTTCTCCGGCGGCGGCACATTCGACCCCTTCGGCCCCGGCCGATAGGACGGCACCGGAAGCGAACTATCCGGCCCGGCAACGAATTGGACGGCAGACGAATCGGCGACGGCGATCGGCGAGGCGATCGCTATACCGCCGACAACGAGACAGGCGGCGCCGAGCGCGGGTACAGCGCGGCGACAGATCAGTGAGGCGTTCACATTCTCCATCCTGCTCCGCTTTTCGTGCCTGCGTCGGTGCGGTCGAATGAGAACCACCGGAGGCCCTTTGCTCCCCCGGTGGACGGCCACTCACCCCGACTCGAGTTGTCGTGTCGTGGACGGTAGCAGGCGGTTGGGCCGCGGTCCCGGAAATGGAGTAGGAGTTTCCTGTTAATTCTGGATGTCCATGCGGCGCATGGGTTATTCGGGCGGGGTGAAGTGGGCAAAACGGGTAGGGTCGGGCGCTGGTGCACAGCATCGCGGAGACCATTGATGCGGCGGGTGTCCAATTTGCGTGAGATATCGAGGGGTTGCGGAATGGCTCGGCGGTGGGTTGCGGTGTTCGGCGCGGTCGTATGTGCGGCCGGGGCGTTGACGTGCGCGGCACGAGCCGGTGCCGCGCCGGAGGGGGCAGGGCCGGTGGCCGGGCCGTGTGTGACGGATCCGCCCGCGACGCATGAAGGCTTGGTACCCAAGACCCTCGATGTGCCGATTCCGTATCCGGTGATCACCGTGCTGCCGCCGGATCGGCCGGAGCCCGCGCCGGTTCGGACGCAGATGCGGTTGCCCTCGGATCCCTGCACGAATCCGTGCCCGGATCTGACCGACTTACCGGCACTGCCACCGAGTCCGGCGAGCCAACTCGGCATTCCGGAAATTCTGTTGAGCCCCAAGCCTTTCCACTTCGCGATTCCGGGACCGGGACCGGATCCCGGTCAGGTGCCGCCGCCTCCGCCGCGGGTGGATCCGTCGATCGAACCCGCCCCTTTGACAGCGGCTCGGCCGACGCCACGGGTCGGCGCGGTCACCGAGGTGGCCAAGCAGACCGGCGCGAATTCGGTCAATCGGACCGATAAGCGCTGGCAGGTCGATGGCACCGACCTCGGCATCATGTGGGAGAGCGCCCCGGGGGAGATCGCGACCGCATTCGGCGACACCGTCGGACGCGGCTTCCACCCACCGGGCGGAATGGGATCGGATTGGCGCAGCAATGTGCTCGCATTCAGCACCGATCGCGATCTCACCGACGGGATGACCTACGACCGGATGGTGACCGACGACCGCTGCCACGCGGCCGAGGTGCTCTCCAGCCGCAAACTCGACAATGTCGAGGTCACCACGATTCCGACCTCCGGATTCGCACTCGGTGCGCGGCAGTACCTGAGCTATATGTCGATTCGCACCTGGAACAGCATTCCGGGCACGTTCTTCACCAATTACGGCGGCATCGCCTATTCCGATGATCACGGTCAGACGTGGACCAAAGATCCCTACGCGCATTGGGACAACATCTTCGGCCTCGCGAATTTCCAAGTGAGCGCGATGGTTCCGCAGGGCGACTACGTGTACATGTTCGGCACGCCCAATACCCGCCTCGGCTCGGTCGGCCTCGCCCGTGTGCCGAAGGATCAGCTCCTCAACACCACCGCATATCAGTACTGGCGAGACGGAAACTGGACTCCGGTAGGCGGATTCGGCTCCGCGAGCCCGATCGTCGACGCCCCCGTCGGTGAGTTGTCGGTGCGCTTCGACGCCTCCCGGAACGTCTGGCAGATGAGCTATCTGGATACCGCGAAAGCGGCACTGGTCGTCCGTGAAGCGAATTCACCGCAGGGCGTATGGTCCGATGGCGCACCGACGGTGACGGTGCGCGAATATCCCGAGTTGTACGGCGGATTCATCCACCCCTGGTCCTCGGGTCCTGACCTGTACTTCAACGTTTCGACCTGGAGCGACTACAACGTCTATCTCGTGCACGCGAGCATCGAATGAGGTTGCGCCGCTAGGCGAAGCGAACCTCGGCGATGGCCCGGCCGAACAGTTTGCGGCCCTCCGAACTACCCGCGAGCACAATGGTCGCGGTCCGTCGGCGCGGATCCAGCGATTTGATCTTCCCGCTGAATTCGACGGCGCTCGGCGCCTCGGCGGTCACCGGAACGAATCCGGAGAACCGCACGCTGAACTTTTCGATGGCCGTCGGATCACCGAGCCAGGAGGTCAGATAATCACCGGCCAGGCTCATGGTCAGCATGCCGTGCGCCACCACGGTCGGCAGTCCGGCCAACTGGGCCGCGCGCTCGCTGAAGTGAATCGGGTTGGGATCGCCGGAAACGCCCGCATAGTTGGTCAGATCGCCGCGCGTCACATACGCGGTCTCGGCCGGGAGTTGATCGCCGACGGCCAGCTGGTCGAAGTCCGGGAGCGAGCGCACGGATGCGCTGCGCACCGCGGGCTGTCCGGGGGCCGGGGCATCCGCGGGCAAGGCGACCAGTGGGCCGCTGTCCGGCACCGTGATATCGCCGACGGTGACCGGGCGCGCGTGCATCATGATGTTCTCGACGGCGGCCGCGATATTCGGATCCACCTCGACACCGCGGCGCGCCACGATGGTGGTCGAACCCGATACCACGATCTCGCCCTGCTGGTTGGTCAGCGAGAAGGTCACCAGGATGAAGTCGTTATCGCCGAACTGGCGGATCGAGTCGATCACGATCTCGGTGCTGAGCCGGTCACCCGCCAGGATCGGGCGGGTGAGCTCGAAGACCTGGTCGGTCTGCAGGATCTGGGACAGGTCGTATTCGGTGAGCACCGTGTCCAGCAGGACCCTGGTCGCATTGATGCCGATGACCGAGGCGAAAGTCGGCGGCGCGATGATGCCGTGGTAACCGAGCTCGAGCGCATCGGGTTCGGAGTAGTGCGCACCGTGGCGACTCTGCGTCGCGCGGGCGAACTCACGGACCTTCTCCCGGCCGACCGAATAGTGTTCGCGAACCCGGAACCGGCTTCCCGCCAGCGTGGCTGTCTGCTCGACCACTTCGACTTCCGGCTTTTCGATTGTCTGCTCCCTGACCATGATCCGGGCCATGCTACTGGCGAACCGGTCTGATAACCAGGTAAGTGTGACGTTCGCTACCAGTTAGAGGGCTTACCTTTTGGATATGTCCTGCTGGACTCGGCGTCACCGTTCGGCTAGGGCGTCCCGGCACTCGGCGGGTCGCAGACCTTCCAGCCGTCGGCGGTCTGCTCCAGGTCGAATGTCCGCGCCGAACGCTTCGTCGGGTCCGCGTCGGTGTACACGGTGGCCTGTGCGATCGCCGTCTTATCTGTGATCTTGATCGCATCGACGCTCGCCACCACGGGAATGTTCTTGCGATCCATCGACAGCTGGTGCACGCCCGCGAACTGGTCCGCCGCAATGCCCTGATAGAAGTCGTGCAACTGTCCGCAGGTGGTGTTGCGCAGCGCCGCGAGATCGCCGGATTTCAGCGCCTGGGTGTAATCGGTGATGGTGGCGCGCACCTTGGCCTCCGGGGAGTTGTCACTCCGGCCCCCGATGAGCGCGACCGCGAGCCCGATCACCGCGATGAGCGCCACCGCGGCCGCACCGAGGAACAACCAGCGCTTCGAGCGCTCGGCCGGTGCTTCGGCGGCCGCCGGTTGCTGACCGGGCGGCGTGATTCGCTGCGGCTGGGCCATCTGTGATCCGGTGACCGGCTGCGCGGGTCGAGTCAGCTGGGTGTCCGCGGGTGACGGGGCCGACGCGACCTGCCGCGGCCGCCCCGGCCCGCGCGGTGCGGAGGGCGCGGTCTCCTCGACTCCCGGCCCACTCTGCGAAGGCCCTTGCGCCCCAGCCTGTTTCGGACCGGCCGCCGGACGTGGTGTGCTCGGCGGCTTGGTGATCGGACCGGGCCGCGCCGCGGGCGGAACGACGCGGTCGGTACCGGGCTTGTTCCCGGCATCGGTCCGCATTCGCTGCGTAGCGTCCTTGTCGGCCGGTTTCTGAATCGGCAGTGCGACGGTCTGCTCGGCATCCAGCTTCGAAACCACCGGCATGGCGACGGTCTTGTCGTCCGCGCCCGCCAAATCCGGCTCATCCTGCGTCGGAGCAGCCGTCGCTTCCTTGGCGGTCGGCTTCGCCTTCGGATCGATCCGGCGCATCACCATGGTCGCCGCATCCGCACCTGCGGCATCGTCGACCTCGTCGGCCGTTGTCGCAGACTTGGCCGCAGCCGAATCTCGCTGGATTACAGCGGTTTCCGCAGCGGATCCGGTCGCCGATACGGGGGTGTCACCTGGTGACGGGGTTTCAGACGGTGGCTCAGCTCCCGTCGGGGATTTGGCGGCACTTGATGCGGGCGCCCCTGCGGTGGATGCCGCGGACTCGTCGGCCGGATCGGCGTCGGATCCAGCGGCGGCCGCAGCGGCAGTTCCACCGGCCGCAGCAGCAGCGGCGGACTTCGCCGTACCGGCAGCAGACTGGGCGGCGGGTCCACCTCGTTTGATCACGACAGTCGGTGCATTCGGCCCGGAGCCAGTATTGGCTACTCCGCCGGAGCCGCCAACTGGCCTCGCCTGACCCGGAGCTGCCGCGCCCGGCGCCTTCGTGGAAGCCGTCTTGCCCTCGACGCCGCCACGCGAGATCTCCGTGGTCTTCGCCGCGTCACCGCCGGACCGTGTGGCATCGGCAGCTGCGCCCGATTTCGCGGGACCGGGCGCAGACGAGGCCGCGCCGCCATCTCGTCGACCCGCGCCATCCGGCTTGGTTCCGCCGCCGGGCGCCGCAGGTGAGGCTGTGCCGCTGTCTCGTCGGCCGACACCGCCCGGCCCGGTTGCGCCGCCTTGCGCAGGTCCAGATGGAGCCGCGCCGCGATCTCGCTGGCCCGCGCCGCCGGGCGCGGGAGCCGATGAGCCGCCACTTCGCTGTGCCGCGCCGCCTCGCTGTGGCGCGCCGCTGGGGTTGGTTGCGTCGGTCGGTGTGGAAGCAGGTGAGGCTGTGCCGCCGTCCCGCTGGCCTGCACCACCTGGCTTTATTGCGTTGCCCGGTGTGGGAGCAGATGGGCTGCCGCCGCCTCGCTGTGCCGCGCCGCTGGGGTTGGTTGCGCCGCTCGGTGTGGAAGCAGGTGAGGCTGTGCCGCTGTCCCGCTGGCCCACGTCGCCTGGCTCTATTGCGTTACCCGGTGTGGGAGCAGATGGGCTGCCGCCACCTCGCTGTGGAGCGCCGCCGGAGTTGGCTGTCTCGCCCGGCCTGGTTGCGTTATCCCGTGTGGGGGCCGATGAGTCGCCACCTGGCTGGGCTGTGCCGCCTGGGTTGGCTGTGCCGCCCGGCCTGGTTGCGTTGCCTGGCCTGGTTGCGTTATCCGGTGTGGGGGCCGATGAGCCGCCACCTGGCTGGGCTGTGCCGCCTGGGTTGGCTGCGCCGCCCGGCGCGGGAACCGATGAGGTGCCGCTAGTTTGTTGGCTTGCGCCGCCCGGCCTGGTTGCGCCACTCGGCGTTCGAACGGATGGTGTTGCGCCGCCAACTTGTTGGCCCCCGCCGCCCGGCTTGGCAGTATTTCCCGGCGCAGGAGCAGGCGAGGCGCCACCGCTGTCTCGCTCGCCTGCGGTGCCCGGCCTGGTTGCATTACCCGGCACGGGCGGCGAGGCTGCGCTGGTATCTCGCTGGCCCGGCCGTGTGACGCCGCTCGCGGTCTGAGCGGATGGTGTTGCGCCGCCAGGCCGTTGACCTGCGCCACCCGGGGCGGATGTGGATGACGGCGCATTGGTTGGGCTGGGTGCCGCCGGTTTCCCGAGCGCGGCGATATCCCCGGTCGCCGCACTGGACCCGCCCGACCGCCCGGGCGACGGCTGCCTCTGCGACGAAGCCGCGGGAACTGGCCGCGGTGCGCTGGCCGCACCTTCTTTCGCAGCCGAACCACTTCCAGATGGCGCACCGGATCCCCGAGATACGTTCGGCCCCGACGAGGCGGGCACCGGTCGGGTTGGAGCAGTGGCCGAGCCGCCGCCTCCCGCAGCGCCAGGACCCGATGGGGCGCCGGAGCCTGTGGCTGAACCAGGGCGTGTGGGGGCGTTGGATCCCGACGAACTGGGCCCTGACGATGAGGGGAACGGACGGGTCGCGTCGGCCGCGCCAACTTCGGTCCCCGAGGGGCTGCCCGTTCCCGACTGGGTGCCGGAGCCTGTGGCCGGACCTGGGCGCGAGGGCGCACCCCGTTCGGAGGGGTTGGGCGATGTGGGTGTCCGGTCCGCGGGCGCGGCTGGGCGCGGGTCAGCTGCCGCTTCGGCCGGGCGGCCAGGATTTTGTGCCGGGCTCTTCTCGTCGTTCGGGTCGGACACCTATAACCCCTCGGTCGGGCGGAACAGTTGAACTCGACGGCCAGCCTAGCCAGCAATTCGATCGACTGTGATGATTCCCCCGCGCCGTACGCCGCCTCATCCGGCTCGACAGCGGCGGGTGGGTGGGAGAGGCGGACCGGGCACTGCTCAGCAAGGGGAACGCCGTATCGGCGCGACACGCGCGCGCAGTGCACAATGAACCGCATGACCTCGTTCGGTGACTTGCTCGGACCGCAACCGGTACTCCTGCCCGAAGACTCCGACGCGGAGGAGGCGCTGCTGAACAATGCCGATCCGGTGCAGGTCGCGGCCGCGCATCCGTCGGCTTCGATCGCCTGGGCCCATCTCGCCGAGGCCGCGTTGGAGCGTGGCGGGGCCGAGGGCAATACACAGGTGGTCAATCACGACATCGTCGCCGCGTACGCATTCGCGCGCACCGGCTACCACCGTGGCCTGGACCTGTTGCGGCGCAATGGCTGGAAGGGGTTCGGGCCGGTGCCGTGGAGCCACGAACCCAATCGCGGTTTCCTACGCAGTGTCGCCGCACTGGCCAGGGCGGCCAGGGCGGTCGGCGAGACCGAAGAGTACGCACGTTGCCTCGATCTGCTGGAAGACTGCGACCCGCGCGCCGCGGGTGAGCTCGGCCTCGGCTAAGTGATTGCAGCATCGCGTAGCGATTCGAAGAGGGGTGGTGGTCGGGCGACGGGTGGGCTCGACCCGAACTCCCCGGTAGGTGTCGCCCGCGACAGCAGCGTGGAAAAGCTGCGCAGCTCGTGGGCGCGGCTGCGATTGTCCGCGCTGCCGATTCTGCAGTGCGCGGTCGGCGCGGCGCTGGCCTGGTTTATCGCGCACACAATAGTCGGGCACACCCAGCCCTTTTTCGCACCGACCGCGGCCGTGGTCTCGATCGGCATTTCGTTCGGCGCCCGGCTGCGCAGGTCGGTGGAGTTGGTGGTCGGCGTCGCGGTCGGCATCGGCATAGGCGACCTGTTCATCACCCGCGCGGGGACCGGCGTCTGGCAGATCGCCCTCGTGGTCGCGGTGGCCATGGCGCTGGCGGTATTCCTGGACGGCGGTTCGATCATCACCATGCAGGCCGCCGGTTCGGCGGTGCTGGTCGCGACGCTGCTGCCGCCGTCGGCGGGCGGCGGCTTCTCGCGCATGATCGATGCGCTCGTCGGCGGGTTGGTCGGCGTGGTCGTGGTCGCATCGATACCACTGCATCCGGTGCGTCGAGCCCGCGAGCAAGCCGCGGAAGTCCTTGCGGTACTGGCGAAGTCGCTGCACGACTGCGCAGACGGTCTGCTCGAACAGGATCCGGAGAAGATCCGCACGTCCCTGACCGCGGCTCGCGCGACCCAGCCCCAGATCGATGGACTGCGCTCCACCTTGGAGGGCGGCCGCGAGATCAGCCGGATCTCCCCGCTCTATTGGAATTCCCGCCAGCGCCTCGATCGGATCCGCGCCACCGCCGACCCGCTCGACAACGCCGTCCGCAATACGAGGGTGCTGCTGCGCCGCTCCCTGACCCTGGTCCAGGACGATGAAATCCTCGATCCGCGACTGATCGAGGGATTGGAGCGCTTGGCCCAAGCCGTCGAGGTGGTGCGCCGGATGATGCTCGCCGATCCCGGCCAGCAGCCGGATCAGGCCGAGGCCGCCAGGGTGCTGCGCGGCATAGCGAAGGCCGCGCGACCGGAACTCGTTGAGGGCGCGGGACTTTCGGCTCATGTGGTGTTCGCGCAGATGCGCTCCATGCTGGTCGATCTCATGCAGGTCTGCGGCATGCAGCGCATCTCGGCCATGGCTCTGCTGCCCCCGACGGTCCCGCATCCGCACGTGCCGCCGGAGGAATGAGCAGACTACTCAGCGGATTTTCGGACATATTCCCGCCGCTGCGGAGCCGCATGCCCGGCCCCTGTCACCGAATCACGATCTTCACGTAGTCCGCTACTCGTGTTCGCAGCTGCCCGCGGTCATAGCCTCGAGAGGCAACCGCGGTTACGAGGGGTAGCGCGGTTGGGACGCTTCGCCCGACGGCGAACCGCCCTACCGGCCATATGGTGTGGTGGCCGGGCGGGTACGGGCGCGCAGCGGTCGTGCGAAGAGGTCGCCCGGTCCGGGAGGTCGGATCGGGCGACCGGGGTATCGGCTAGGTCCAGAACCGGGTCAGCCAGCTGCCGTACCGCGACCAGTCCGCATCGACCCCGGACAACTCGTACAGCGAGTACACCGCATCGAAGAACACCTTGTTGATCGACGGCGTGACCAGCAGCGCGAACACGATCAGCATCCCGAACGGCTTGAACTGATCGAGCGCCCGCCGGGTCTGATAACTCAGCGACGGCTCGACCACGCCGTATCCGTCCAACCCGGGCAGCGGCAGAATGTTCAAAAGCGTTGCGGTGATCTGCAGAAACGCCAGAAAGCTCAGGCCGTACCAGAACGCGCGATGTGACGTGTCACTGCCGAAGAACCGCACGACCACCAGCAGCAGCACCGCGCATACCGCATTCACCGCGGGCCCGGCGCCGCTGATGATCCGCTGCATGCGCGCGCTCACGTTATGCGTGTGCACGTACACCGCACCGCCCGGCAAGCCGATACCGCCGAGTGCGATGAACACCATCGGCAACACGATCGACAGCAGCGGATGGCTGTATTTCAGCGGATTCAGGGTGAGATAACCCCGCAACTCGACCTCGCGATCGCCCGCCCGCCACGCCGTGTACGCATGCGCGAATTCATGCAGGCACAGCGTGACGATCCAGCCGAATACGACGAGCAGAAATACCCCGAACTTCGCCCGCGTCGACTGCACGTCGGCGTCCCATGCGAGCACGCCACCGGCCACCGCGATCGCGATCACCAGCAGGAATATCGGGCTCGGCCGCCGCGAAACACTCGATACGGGGCGGCCGTCTCTCGGGAAACGCATCGTCAACGCACCAGCAGCCAGTTTTCGTGATGCCGATAGAACGACGAGCGCGGCAGCACCCGATCGTTGGCGATGCCGTCCCTGGTCACCACGGCCCCCGGCGTGCCGAGCTGCGCGGCCCGCCCTTCCAGCCAGCGTCGCCTTCGGATGATGTTCTTCTGCACGCTCGCCCGCACCCCCGGCATATCGAGCATGGGGGAGACGATCATCGCGTCGACCTTGCCGGAGAACAACTGGGCGTCGTCCACATAGGCCTCGCCCTCGAGCTTCTCGCCACCGGGCCCGGTGATCTCGGCCCGTCCGACCAGCACGGTTCCGGTGTCGTCGCGAATCAGCGGGGTTTCGACGGGCCGGCCCTTCACCGCCCGCTTGGCGGCGGCATTGCCGGTGCCGGTCTGGTAGGCGCGCGAGCCGTAGGTCTTTTCGACGGGGACGTACCCGATCTCCACATGCAGTCGCTCGGTCCGCATCAGATGGGTCAGCACGGAGGCCAGGGCGGCATCGTCGCCGAGCACGATCAGCCGGGGCAGGCTGTCGGCGGCGAGGACGGGCAATAGCTCATCGATGACGCTGGTTTCCGGGATGGCGGTCGTCTGCGAGAGCGGCAGCGACGCGAGGGCGATGGGTACCGGTGCGCCGTCGCAACGGAGAACGTGGGTACTCAAACTGCCGTACACCCTCCTCGGTTCGGCCGACAACCCGTCGGTCACCCTCGCCACCTGTCGGCGGACCTCCGGTCCGCCAGTGCCTCGCAACCATAGCCCTGCCCGACTACGGCCACACGGTTGTCGAGCCTACGGTGCGATCCGGTTCGATGCCGCCTCGAACGCGTTGGGTAGACTGTGCTTCCGGCCACCGCCTCAATACGGCAGGTAGCTGCAGTACACGAGATACTGCGCGTCGAACCGTAGGAGACACGACCATGCCGGCAATCGTCCTGATCGGCGCCCAATGGGGCGACGAGGGTAAGGGCAAAGCAACCGATCTGCTCGGTGGCAGGTTGCAGTGGGTGGTCCGGTACCAAGGCGGTAATAACGCCGGTCACACGGTCGTGCTGCCCAATGGCGACAAGTTCGCGCTGCATCTGATCCCGTCCGGCATTCTCACGCCGGGCGTGACGAACGTCATCGGCAATGGTGTCGTGGTCGATCCCGGCGTCCTGCTCGCCGAGCTGGCCGGACTGGAGGAGCGCGGCGTCGACACCTCCGGGCTGCTGCTCTCGGCCGACGCGCATCTGATCATGCCGTACCACGTGGCCATCGATAAGGTCACCGAACGCTTCCTCGGCAACAAGAAGATCGGCACCACCGGTCGTGGCATCGGTCCGTGCTATCAGGACAAGGTCGCCCGCGTCGGCGTGCGCGTCGCGGATGTGCTCGACGAGAAGATCCTGACCCAGAAGGTCGAGGCGGCCCTGGAATTCAAGAACCAGGTCCTGGTGAAGATCTACAACCGTCGTGCATTGGACCCGCAGCAGGTGGTGGATGAGGTACTCGGACAGGCGGAGAGCTTCAAGCATCGCATCGCCGACACGCGCCTGGAACTGAATCTGGCGCTCGAGCGCGGCGAGACCGTACTGCTGGAGGGTTCGCAGGGCACCCTGCTCGATGTGGACCACGGCACCTACCCGTATGTCACCTCGTCCAACCCGACCTCGGGTGGTGCGGCGGTCGGCGCGGGCGTCGGACCGAACAAGATCACGACGGTGCTCGGCATCCTGAAGTGCTACACCACCCGCGTCGGCTCGGGTCCGTTCCCGACCGAACTATTCGACAATTTCGGTGAATTCCTGGCCAAGCAGGGCGGCGAGGTCGGCGTGACCACCGGTCGGGCCCG
This sequence comes from Nocardia pseudovaccinii NBRC 100343, assembly GCF_001613225.1. Classification (GTDB taxonomy): domain Bacteria; phylum Actinomycetota; class Actinomycetes; order Mycobacteriales; family Mycobacteriaceae; genus Nocardia; species Nocardia pseudovaccinii. The sequence goes on along the minus strand of NZ_BDBY01000232.1, from coordinate 189 downwards.
CCGCTGCGGTTGGTTCGACGCGGTCATCGCGCGCTATGCGACCCGGGTCAACGGCGTCACCGACTTCTTCCTCACCAAACTGGACGTCTTGTCGAGTCTGGAGCGGGTGCCGATCTGCGTCGCCTACGAAATCGATGGCAAGCGGGTCGAGCAGATGCCGACCACACAGACCGAATTCCACCACGCCAA
>NZ_BDBY01000231.1 GCF_001613225.1 Nocardia pseudovaccinii NBRC 100343 | reverse complement strand
GTCGGACCGGGTCGTGACCAGACCATTGTCCGTCACGACGTGCTCGGTTAGGAGCCGAAACAGCGGAGCCGGTGCGCCCGTTCATGGTTCGTTGGCATCGATCATGATCCGTGACGAACTACAGTAAGAGCTATGGCTCGGAACTGGCCGATGATCGAGCGCGAGACCGAGTTCGAAGCGATCCGCGCGGCACTCACCGGAACTGAATACGTCGGTGCGGTATTGACGGGCGACGCCGGAGTCGGGAAGACGACGCTGGCGAGACAGGCGACGGCCGCGGTAGGCGGCAATGTCCGGTGGGTGGCGGGTACGGAATCGGCCCGCAGCATTCCGCTGGGCGTATTCGCCCATATGGTCGGCGTTTATACGGCACACGATCCGGTGACATTCATGTCCGCCGCGCGCGAGGCGCTACTCGCCGACGGGCACGCGATCATCGGTGTCGACGACGCGCACCTGCTCGATCAGCTTTCGGCCACACTGCTGTTGCAGCTGGCCATCGATAAGGCCGCGCATATCGTCGCGACGGTTCGCAGCGGGGTACAGGTGCCAGATGCCGTGACCTCGTTATGGAAGGACGGCCATCTGCTGCGCATCGACCTCACTCCGTTCACGCAGCAGCAGAGCGTCGATCTGGTCGAGTCCATGCTCGGTGGGCAGCTGGAAGGCTTCACGGCCAACCTGATGTGGGAGTCCTCCGGCGGAAACGCCCTGTTTCTGCGGCATTTGGTGGAGGGCGCGCTGGAGGCGGGCGCGCTGCGGCAGGTGAACGGCGTCTGGCAGCTGCGCGGCCGGGCCGCGGTGACCTCGGAATTGGCGGCGCTACTGGAGGATCGGGTCGAGCAGCTGCCCGAACCGGTGCTGCGGGTGCTCGAACTGCTCACCTTCTGCGAGCCCATCGATCTCGACGTGCTCTCCGAACTGGCGGGGGAGGAAGCCGTGGAGGCCGCCGAAACCCGCGGTCTCATCAGGGTTGTCGAGAACAGCCATCAATTGATCGTGCGCTACAACCATCCGCTGTTCGGTGAGGTCATCCGGCGCAGGCTCGGCATCGCCTCGGCCCGGCGGCTGCGCGGTCGGCTGTACTCCTCGCTCAAGGAACGCGCGATCAATTCCGCGCCGGATCGCATCCGGCTGGCCGAATTGGCCTTGGACAGCGATAAATCCGCGGATCTCGAACTCTTCGAGGCGGCCGCCGCCGATGCGATCGGGCTGGCCAATTTGCCGCTCGGTGAGCGTTTCGCCAGGGCGGCGGTGGAACGTCGCGGCGGAGTCGAGGCCGCGGATCTGCTGGCTCGGGCGCTGCTGTGGCAGGGCCACCGCATCGAGGCCGAACGCACCCTCGCCAGCTTCGATCCGGATCAGATGAACGAGGTGCAACTGGGCCGCTGGGGCAGCACCCGGGTCTCGAATCTGTTCTGGGCCATGGGCGATGCCGAGCGTGCCGACGAGGTGCTCGCGATGCTGCGCGGCAAGGTGCAGCATCCGAAGACCATCGCCACCTTCGAGGGCCTGGCCGCAGCGTGCGCGGTTCACGAAAATCTGCTCGAGGACGCGTTTTCCGGGGCCGAGTCGGTGATGGAGACCGAAGGCGCACCGCCGTGGGCGGTTTGGTGGGCAGCCTTCGGCGGCGGCCTGGCGCTGGCGCTGATGGGTAAGGGCGATGTGGCGCGGCAGTACGCGTCCCGCGGGCATCAGGTGGAGTCGCATATCGACGGACTCAACCGGTTCATCTCGACCCATGCCGAGGTGCTCGCGCTGATCTGCACCGGTGATCTCGAGGCCGCCCGTCGGCGCGCCTCGGGGTATTTCGGCTACTCGGCGCCGGGCCAGTACCTCGCGTGGGGCATGTCGAAGATCTTGCAGGGCACCGTCGACGTGGCGCAGGGCCGCTTCCCGGATGGGATCGAACATCTCGAACAGGCGCTGGCCGCGCTCACCGCCGAGGGTGCCGCCGCTTGGCACATTCCGGCGAGAATCCGTCTGGCCGAGGCATATTCGGCACTCGGGCGGGCCCCGGAGGCGGCCGAATCCATTGCCGAGGCGGCCGCTCGCGGCGGCAGGCACAGCGCGGTCTACGACCCGCAGTTGGAGATCGCGCGCGCCTGCGCGGCCGCCGCGGAAGGCACCGTCACGCCCGCCATCCGACTTGCCATGGGCGCCGCCGACGCGGCGGCGCGCGCACATCAGCACGCCATCGAGGCCATGGCGCTGCATACGGCCGCCCGCTTCGGCGACCATTCCGTGGCGGGCCGACTCGCCGACCTGGCCGCCCGGGTCGACGGCGAACTGGTGCAGGTCCAGGCCCGCCATGCGGTGGCACTCGCGGCGCACGACGGACCCGGACTCGACGCGGCCGCAGCCGAATTCGAGCGCATCGGCGCCATGCTCTCCGCCGCCGATGCCGCCGCCCAAGCCGCATCCGCTCACGAACGCGCCGGTGACCGCCGCCGCCTGCTCGAATCCGCGGCAACCGCGAACCGTCTCGCCGCGGCCTGCGGTGGTGCCAGCACGCCCGCTTTGCGCCAGGCGGCCCAGCCGTTGCCACTGACCTCGCGCGAACGTGAAATCGCGAATCTCGTTGCGGCAGGCCTGTCCAACCGGCAGATCGCCGATCGCCTCACGGTTTCCGTCCGCACGGTCGAGGGCCACCTATACCGCGCCTGCATCAAGATGGACGTGACCGACCGCGAGTCCCTGGGTGCGCTGATGCGCGGTGAGTCCTCCGGCGGGGTCGGCTGAGCGCGGCGATGGACATCCTCAGCGAAACCATCGCCGCCATCCGCACCGGCAACCCGACCTCCGGCCTGTTCATCCGGCACGCGCCGTGGGGCCGTGCCTATCCGGTCGTCCCCGGCGCGGGTTTCCATGTGGTGCTGCAGGGTTCGTGCTTGGCGGTGCCGACCGGCGGCGAACCGATAGCTCTCGGTGTCGGCGACGTCCTGTTCATGCCGCGCGGCGCCGACCACGATCTGCTCGACCGCCTCGACAGCCCGGTCACCGAGAAGGCGCAGCCGGGGGAACCGCGCGAGATCACCGGACCGGGTGCGCGCACCGCCCTGCTGTGCGGCGCATACGAACTCGGCAGGCAGCGCAGCCATCCGCTGCTCGACGAACTCCCCGAATTCATCCATCTCCCAGCACGTCCCGGCCGCCACCCGTCCCTGCGCGCCGCCGTCGACCTGCTCGCCGCCGAGGTCGCCGAACCGAAACAAGGCAGCGATGCCGCTGTTCCCGTCATCCTGGAAACCCTGCTTCTGTTCATGCTGCGCGCCTGGTTCGACGAACAGGCCGCCGACGAACCCGCCACCGGTTGGGCGGGGGCCTTCGCCGATCCAGCGGTCGCCGCGGCACTGCGCGCTGTACACGAAGCACCCGCCCGCACCTGGACGGTCCCCGACCTCAGCGATATCGCGGGCGTCTCCCGAGCCACCCTGACCCGCCGCTTCACCGCCACCGTCGGTGAACCACCCCTGGCCTACGTCACCCGCTGGCGCATGCTCACCGCCGCCCGCCTGCTCCGCGACACCGACAGCCCCCTCGGCGCGATCGCCCGAAAGGTCGGCTACACCTCCGAATTCGCCTTCGCCAAGGCATTCAAACGCGAATACGGCCAGGCCCCAGGCCAATACCGCCGCGCAGACGACCAGCCCCCACTGATCGCGGTCTGACCGTTGCTCAGCCAGGCTTGACTCTCGTGCTACATCGGGCTGTGCTAGCGGTCATGAAGGCGATCACGCACCGGGAGTTTCGCGATAACTTCGCGACGGTCATGGACGCCGTGGAGGCTGGTGAGGTCGTTCGGGTCATTCGTAATGGTGTGGAGGTCGCCGAACTGCGGCCCGTCGGTCGTCGCGGTCGACTGACGGCTGCAGAACTCGTGGAACGGCATCGAAAACTGCCGCGAGTAGACCATGCCCGAATGCAGCGGGAAGCCGACGAATTCTCGGGTACCGGGGACCATATCGGCGACGGCGCACGGGAATCCCGTCGATGACGAACCGGCGTGCACCATTGGATACAGTGGAAGCATGTCGCTTCTCGGCCGCATTACCTCGAGCCCGGAAATCTGCCACGGCAAACCGGTCGTGCGCGGCCTGCGGTACCCCGTGGAGATGCTGCTCGAACTTCTCGCCTCTGGCATGAGCACGGAGGAAATCCTCGGCGACTATCCAGACCTCGAACTCGAGGATGTCTTGGCGGCCCTCGAGTACGCTGCCGTGGTGACCGCACAGAGGACCACAATCACGTTCGATGCTGCGTGAAGTTCTTAGTCGACGCGCAGTTGCCGCGCCAGCTGGCGTCCTTTCTGGTGACCGCCGGTCACGACGCAGTCCACACGTCGGAGCTCTCGCTCGGGAATCGCACCCCTGATCGCACCATCGCGATACTCGCGGATCGCCAGGACCGCACTGTCGTCACCAAGGACCGTGACTTCTGGATCGGTCATGTGCTCGAAGGCTGCCCACGATCATTGTTGATCGTGGCGACCGGCAACATCACCAATGCCGCGCTGTTGGCCCTCGTCGCCGCGCATCTGGAGCAGATCGTGGGGCTCCTGTCGGATTGTTCGGTCGTGGAAATGGGTCGCGACCGGTTGGTTGCCCACACTGATCGCGCCCCTGGGGCGCCGATGTCTGGGTAGCCGGGCGGGTGGCCCGGACTCAGCTGAACGGCGTATTCGGGCGGTCCTGGAGTTCGCCGTCGAGGTAGATATCGACCTTCTCGTTGTAGAAGCAGGCCAGGCCCGCGATCTTCTGGCTTTCCGGGAGCGGGGTGCGGTAGCCCCAGACGATATCCGGGTATTCCTTGCCGTCGATGTGGACGGTCCAGTAGTCGGCGGTGCCCTTGTAGGGGCAGCTGGTGTGGGTTGCCGAGGGCTTCAGCAGGTCCTGTCGAACATCGGTCAGGGGGAGGTAATACCTTGCGGGGAGGGCGGTTTCGAAGAGGATGCGGGGGGAGTGCGAGTCGGCCACGGTGGTGCCGTCGATTTCGACGCGGATATGCCGGGAACTCGCGAGGATGTCGACGCGGGTGTACGGATCGCGCGGGTGGACGTAGACCGGCTCGTCCTCTTCGAACCATTCGTCCATGGCGTTCCAGTCCAGGCGCACCAGCTCGTTCAGTTCGGTGAACGGGGAGTCGTGATAGCGCACCGCGGCTCCGGACGCGGTGGTGCCGTCGACGACCACGTCGTACCCGGTCGCGGTGCCGCGGCTCGGGGATTTCGCGCTGGTGCCGTTCGGCTCGAGTTTCGCGCGCAGATCCGCGACGGGCAGATAGTAGGTCGGGTAGTGCGGACTTTCCCAGACCAGGACCGGTCGGGCGGTATCGGCGACCAGCTGGCCGCCGAGGTAGACCCGGACTCGCTTCTGGCTGGTCGCTACCTTGACTCGGCCACGCTTCTCATCGGTCATACTCTCCGACCGTACTCCGGTCCGACCAGCCGAGTCGGCTATCGCGACCTGGACAGATGCTGCGGCACCGACTTCTTCAGCGCGTCCAGCAGTTCCTTCATGTCGCTTTCCATCCTGGCCAACCGTTCGATATCGAAACCGGTGAGCCCCGCCGCCATCGCCTCGCCGAAGGCGCCGCGGGCACGCGTCAGGCGGCTGCGTCCGGCCGGGGTGAGCTCGACGACGACGGCCCGGGAATCATCCGGATCCTTGCGCCGGGAGGCGTATCCGTCCGCGACGAGCCTGCCGATCAGCGCCGTTGCCGCTGGCTGTGAACATCGATCGATACGAGCGAATTCGCTGACGCGCACCGCGCCGTGTTCGTCGAGCACCGCCAGTGCGCGCATCACGGCTCGCGGCAGATCGTCGCGGCTGATCACCCCGGCCAGCCGGGTCAGCCGACCCGCGGTGACGAGGAGGTCGACCACGATGTCATCTGCTGTTGCCACCTGAGCCTGCTGCATAGAATATTATTACATACGCTAACTATGTGTGGCGAGGGTGTGTGCCCGATCTGCGTAAACGATGGCGCGCCGGGGGTCTTCGCCGTGCCTGAAATCGATTGACTTCGAGGTGGCTAGTCGCTTCGATGTCGGCTCTCTCGTTCACGATCCGAGCGTTCGCGTTCGCGCTGCTGGTGTATCGCCCGGTCCCTTTCGGAGTCCGCGTGTGTCCGCGTCGCGTCGGTGTCGATCATCTTGGGCGGGTCGTCGCTGTTGAGCCCCAGAATACCCATGATCTCCGGAGACAGCCCCGCCTCTTTCGCTGCCGCTCGTGCTCTTTCGCGTTCCTCCACAGCTCGCGATAGGGCGTTTTCGTGTTGCTCCGGCGTCCGCTGCGGTACGGGTGGCGGGGCTGGAGGTTCTTGGCCGCGTACGGGTTTCATCTCCAGGGCTACGACGTCGCGTTCGTTGTCTCGCTCCTGTCTCCGCGCGGCCAGTATTTGCTCCTTCTGTGCATCGGTGAGGAACGAGCCGAGACTATCGACAGTCGCCCGCGCTTGCGTTTCCGCACGCTCGCGGACCTCTTGTGCCTTCGGCGTGGGGTCCGTGCGTTCTCTGGTGACGGAGGGCGGTTTCGGCTTGTCCTGGTCGCTTTCACGGGCGCGCGGGTCTAGCGGTTCTCGTTCGAGCGCTTTGCTCTTCGGCGCTTTCTCCCGATGCTGTCCGTCTCTCTCCCGAGCTGGTTCCTCACGTTCTTTCGGCTGCCGCGCTCGGACAATCTCCCGGATATTCTCCAGACGTTTTCGAGCGCGGTCGGCACGTACCAGCTCGTGCGCCCGGACCAGTTCGAGTTGTTTCGACACCATGGATTGTCCGAGCTGGATAGCACGCAACGCGTCAGCCCTCGATATCACCTGATGGTGAAACTTGCCACGAAAATCGCGGGCCATGGCCTGCATTTCCTTGACCACTTCGGGTGGCACCTTTTCGCCGGCCACCGTTTCCCACGTGCTACTCGTCAATTGGCCAGATTCGAAAGCTAGGCGCTCTAGACCTAATTGCCGCAGCGTCTCCCGCTCATTGACCCGTCCAGATTTACGCTCAATACCTCGCGTGCCTCGGCCCTCAGTCCGTGCCGAATCCAGGATACGAACACCGTCTTTGGTCTCTATCCGAAACTGACGAACCCACCCTTTTTCGGCGGTTTCTCCCCGCTCGTGTGCTCGACCGAGTTCGAAGTACAGACCGCGTTCATAGTTGGTCAACCGTTCTCGTCGCCGGTAGTCATCGTATTCGTCGGGCACAGCTGCACCCACCCCCGTTTATGATCTTATGATCTCATTTACTATGCTGGCAGGTGCGCCTTGCTGATGATGTATTCGACCATATCGGGGCCGTAGTTTCTCCTGAACAAGGCTTCCGCCTTGGACACCACACTTTGCACCGAAGTTCCACGCACCTGCACGGCCGGACCAATGTCGACATAAAGCGGATCGCCCCACTCCGGGCGGTTTGTCCATGTGGTATCGGGGTGTCGTCGTACATAACATTCACCAAGGAAGCGAACGAATTGGTCGGCGGGGTCGTGATTTTCTGGTGCGGTGAATCCATCCAAGTCGCCGAACAATTCTTTCGTGGCTTCAAGGATGCTGGTCAACAATGGTTTTTTCCACCACGCATCTGTTGAATATTCTGCAATACCGGGAATCGTGTCGGTGAGGAACTTCCGCACCTGTGATTCCATCTGTTCGGGTGCAACCCAATCCAAAAAC
>NZ_BDBY01000230.1 GCF_001613225.1 Nocardia pseudovaccinii NBRC 100343 | reverse complement strand
GGCCTCGGCCTGGCCGCGGATCGCGGCGGTGTCGACCGTGGCGATCACCGCGTGCGCCGTGCCGCGTTCGAGCACCGCGTCCCAACCGGCCAACGCCTGCTCGTCCGGGATCGCGGTGAATCCGCCCCGGCTCATCCGAGCCAGGTCGACCTCACCCAACTGCCCGGCCATACCGCCCGAGCGCGCCCATGGGCCCCACGCCAGCGACTGACCGGCCAGCCCTCGTGCTCGCCGGTGGGCAACCAGCCCGTCCAGGAAGGTGTTCGCGGCCGCGTAGTTGCCCTGCCCGGGACCGCCCACGGTGCCCGAAATCGACGAAAACACCACGAACGCGGCAAGATCCAGGTCCGCGGTCGCCTGATGCAGATGCCATGCGGCATCCACCTTCGGTGCCAGCACCGTATCCACCCGCCGGGTGGTCAAGGAGGCGATGACCCCGTCGTCGAGCACACCCGCGGCATGGATCACACCGGTCAACGGCCACTGCGCGGGGATGTCGGCCAGCAGCCCGGCCACCGCGTCGGCATCGGCGACATCACACGCCACCACCCGCACCTGCGCACCCGATTGCTCCAGCTCGGCGCACAATGCCGCGACGCCCTCGGCCCGAGGACCACGGCGGCTCACCAGCAGCAACGACCGCACGCCGTGCTCGGCCACCACGTGCCGGGCCACCACCGCACCCAAACCACCTGTGCCACCGGTGATCAGCACCGTTCCCGCACCGAAGGCGTCGTCGGCGGCCGATGCGGACGCGAGGGGCGCGGGCCGGGTGAGCCGCGCGGTGTGGGTGATGCCGTCGCGGAGGACTACCTGGGGTTCGCCCACGGCCAGGACAGCGGCCGCGACGGACTGGTCGACGTCGGTGTCGGTGTCCACCAGGACGATTCGTCCCGGATCCTCGGTCTGCGCGGACCGCACCAAGCCCCACACCGCGGCACCGGCGAGATCGGTGAGGTCCTCGTCGGCCATTGCGACCGCACCGCGGGTGGCGACCAGCAGTGTGCTCGCGGCGAACCGGTCCTCGGACAGCCACGCCTGTACCACCTCGAGGACGCGTGCGACCTCGGCATGGGTAGCGGTCACCACGTCGGTACCGGAACCTTCGCTCCACCCGGACCCGGTCTCGACCACCACGACCGGCGGCACCGCCGCTCCCGGATCCAGCCCGTCCCACCGAACCGCACCCGAATCCACTGCGGGCGAATCCGATTCGACCGGCGACCACACCACTTCCAGCAACGAATCGGCCGCGCCGCGCGCACCCGCGGCGAGCTGCTCCAGTCGCATGGGCCGTGGCGTCACCGATCCGGACAACACCGGCTGCCCCTGCTCGTCCGCCGCCCACAGCGACACCGACGATCCGGTGGTGGTCAACCGGACGCGCAGCACCGATGCCTCGGCCGCGTGCAGCGCGACCGATTCCCACGAAAAGGGCAGCACGACTTGTCCGGCCGCCATCGTGAACGGTGAATCCGGCTGTCCCACGGCATTATCGAGGACGCCCGCCAGCAGTCCGGCCTGCAGTGCCCCGTCCAGTAGTGCCGGATGGATCCCGAATCCTTCGGCGCGCGCACCACTATCGGCATCGATGGCGATCTCGGCGAATACCTCGGTGCCACGTCGCCACAACGCACGCACACTCTGGAAGGCCGGACCGTACTCGTATCCCCGTGCCGACAGGGCCGTATACGCGGACGCGACATCGAGATCGGTCGCCGCGGCAGGCGGCCAGGTCTGCGATGCGGGCGCGGCCGTGTCGTCCGGGGTGGTCAGCTGCCCCCGCGCGTTCAGGACCCACTGACCGTCCGGGTCGTGCTCACTGCGCGAGTAGATCGAGATCGGCCGCTGCGCGAACTCCGGTCCGGGCCCGCCGACGACAACCTGGATCCGCACGCCGCCCGAGGCGGGCAGCAGCAGCGGCGCCTGCAGCGTCAGGTCGTCGATCACCGGGTATCCGGCTTCGGCACCGGCGCGCAAGGCCAGCTCGACGAAGCCGGTCCCCGGCAGGAGCACCGACCCGGCAACCGCGTGGTCGGCCAGCCACGGCTGCGTCGCGACCGACAACCGGCCGGTCAGCAGCACGTCGCCGGACTTCGCTTCCGAGACGACCGCACCCAGCAGCGGATGCCCCATCGCGCCCAGACCCACCGATTCGACACCGGCGGCACCGAGCGCGGGTTCGAGCCAGAAGCGCCTGCGGTCGAAGGCATAGGTGGGCAATTCGACCGGTGCCGGTTTCGGGTCCGCGAGCACCGCGTTCCAGCGCACCGGCACCGCACGCACGGCCAATCGCGCGACCGCGGCGAGGATCTCGGCGGGTTCGTCACGCTCGGGATGCAGCACCGCCACCGCGGTCGCCGCCTCGGGCAGGCACTCGGCCGTCATCGCCGACAGCACCGAGTCGGGACCCACTTCCACGAAGGTGTCCACACCGTCGGCCCAGGCCGCGGCCGCGGCGTCGGCGAACCGCACCGGCCGCCGCACCTGATCGACCCAGTACTGCGGCGAGCACCACAGGCCGGGATCCGCCACCGCCCCGGTGACGGACGAGATCACCGGAATCCGGGGCGGATCGAAGCGCAGTGTCGCGACCACCTCGGCGAACCGCGCCAGCATCGGTTCCATCAGCGAGGAATGGAAGGCATGGCTGACCCGCAAGCGTTTGACGCGTCGCCCGCGCTCGCGCAGCTGCTCGGCGAGAACGTCGACGACCTCCGCACGACCGGAGATCACCACTGCCGCAGGGCCGTTGACCGCGGCCACGTCCACCCCGTCGACACCGTCCAGCAGTGCGGTGATCTCCTGTTCACCGCACTGCACCGCGAGCATCGCTCCGCCGGTGGGCAATTCCTGCATCAACCGGCCCCGCGCCGCGACCAACGCGCACGCATCGGCCAGGCTCAGCACACCGGCGACATGCGCGGCGGCGATCTCACCGATCGAGTGCCCGAACACCACATCCGCTGTGACACCCCACGATTCGAGCAGGCGGTACAGCGCCACCTCGACCGCGAACAGCGCAGGCTGGGTCAACCGGGTCTGCTCCAATTCGGTTCCGGAGCTGATCGCGTCGCGCAAGGAGAGCCCGAGCAGCGGATCCAGCAGCGCGCGAACCTGGTCGAAAGCCTCGGCGAACACCGGGAACCGGCCGTACAGCTGCTGCCCCATGCCCGCCCGCTGGGAGCCCTGCCCGGCGAACATCACACCGACCCGCGACGCCGCGCCGGAACCGACGGCGACATCGGGACCCGGTTCGCCTGCCGCCACCGTGGCCAGCCGCCGCAGCAGCTCGGCCCGGTCGTCGCCCACGACCACGGCCCGATGCGCGAACAGCGTGCGAGTCGAGATCAGCGAATGCGCCACCGCGGACACCGACACCGCGGGATCGGCGGCCACGAACTCGTGCAACCGCGCGGCCTGCGCCCGCAGCGAGGCCTCCGACTTCGCCGACACCACCCACGGAACCGCGACCGCGACAGTGTTTCCCGAGCCGCCGGGGTTGGCGCCCGGCTGAGATTCGGCCGGTGCGCCCGCGGATACGTGTTCGAGGATGACGTGCGCGTTGGTGCCGCTGATGCCGAAGGAGGACACCGCGGCCCGGCGCGGCCGGTCCGCTGCCTCGGGCCAATCCCGCTTCCGGGTCAGCAGTTCGATCGCGCCGGTGGACCAGTCCACCCGCGGGGTGGGCTCGTCGACATGCAGGGTCGGCGGCATCACCCCCTGCCGCATCGCCATGATCATCTTGATCATGCCGCCGACGCCCGCCGCGGCCACCGAGTGACCGATATTGGATTTCAGCGACCCGAGCCACAGTGGCCGACGCGGATCACGGTCCTGTCCGTAGGTGGCGAGCAGGGCGTGCGCTTCGATCGGATCCCCCAGCACCGTGCCGGTGCCGTGCGCCTCGACCACATCCACGTCGTCGGCCGAGAGCCGCCCGTTGGCCAGCGCCGCGCGGATCACCCGCTGCTGCGATGGACCGTTCGGCACGGTCAAGCCGTTGGACGCACCGTCCTGATTGATCGCCGTGCCGCGGATCACCGCCCACACTCGATGCCCGTGTCGCTGCGCGTCGGACAGCCGCTCCAGCACCAGCATGCCCGCGCCTTCGGACCAGCCCGTGCCGTCCGCCGACGCCGCGAACGACTTGCACCGGCCATCGGCCGCCAGCCCCCGCTGCCGGGAGAACTCCACGAACATCCCCGGCGAGCCCATGACCGTCACGCCGCCTGCCAACGCCATCGCGCACTCCCCCGCGCGCAGCGACTGGGCCGCCAGATGCACCGCCACCAGCGAGGACGAGCACGCGGTGTCCACCGACACCGCCGGGCCCTCCAGTCCAAGTGCGTAGGCCACCCGGCCCGACACCACGCTGCCGGTCGTACCGGTCAGCAGGTAGCCCCGCAGATCCACCGGACCCGCGTGCAGCAGATCGGCGTACTCCCCGTTCGACGCACCGGCGAAGACACCGGTATCGGATCCCCGCAATGTCGACGGTTCGATACCGGCTCGTTCCAGGGCTTCCCAGGAGGTTTCCAACAGGATCCGCTGCTGCGGGTCCATCGCCAGTGCCTCGCGCGGGCTGATCCCGAAGAACTCCGCGTCGAATTCCGCCGCGTCATAGAGGAACCCGCCCGAGCGCGTGTACGACTTCCCGCGCGCCTGCGGGTCCGGGTCGTAGAGCCCGTCGATATCCCAACCGCGGTCGGTAGGGAACTCACCGATCGCGTCGACGCCCTCGGACACCAGATTCCACAGATCCTCCGGAGAGGCCACCCCGCCCGGGTAACGACAGGCCACACCCACAACCGCAATGGGCTCGAACTTCTGATCCTCGACTTCCCGCAGCCGCCTGCGGGTTTGGCGCAGATCGACCGTCAGGCGCTTCAGGTAGTCAAGGTGCTTGTTGTCGTCGACCATCTAAGTTCCCGCAATCCTTCCGAACTCGAGCCAAGCTCGAGGAATTCCGTGCTCAGGCTTCCAATTCGCTGTCGAGAATCGCGAAAAGCTCTGCTTCGTCGGCGTTTTCCACATCGTCATCGCGATGGACACCAGCGGTGTCGATTCGAGCTGCCCAACTGGTCGCAATGGACTGCAACCGAGCCACGATCCGGGCCTTTTCCTCCTCGCCCCGATTTCCGGTCGCGAGGGCGGATTCCAAATCCTCGAATACCGCGTCGATCGAACGAACCGGCTTTTCGCCTGGCCCGTCGATGAGTTGTTCGCGGAGATACTCGGCCAGCGCGGCCGGTGTGGGGTAGTCGAAAACCACGGTGGCCGCCAGCGCCAGGCCGGTATCGGCTTTGACCCGGTTGCGCAGCTCGACCGCACCCAAGGAATCGAATCCCAGGTCCTGGAAGGTGCTGCGGTCGGCATCGAGCGCGGACACGACATCCCGGCCGAGCACGGCCGTCACGTGCGCACGGACGGTATCGAGCACGACCTGCCGCTGCCGATCCGCATCCAGGCCGGTAAGCCGTTGCCGCAGAGCGGATATCACCATCAAGGTCGCCGCCGGACGGATGGCCGCCGGTGGTAGCAGTTCCCGCAGCAAGGGTGGCAGCAGTCCGGCATCGGCCTGGGCGCGGATCGCGGTGGTATCCACCCCGGCGATCACCGCGTGGCCCGGACCCGTTTCGAGCACCGAATCCCATGCGGCCAAGGCCTGCTCGTCCGACAACGCGGTGAATCCGGCGCGCATCGTCCGGGCCGCATCGGCATCGGTCAGGTGTCCGGTCATGCCGCTGGAGCGTGTCCACGGACCCCAGGCCAGTGACCGACCGGCCAGCCCTCGTGCTCGCCGGTGGGCCACCAGGCCGTCGACGAAGGTGTTCGCCGCCGCGTAGTTGGCCTGACCGGGGCCGCCGATCGTGCCCGACAACGACGAGAACACCACGAACGCAGCCAGATTCAGATCCGCGGTCGCCTCGTGCAGATACCAGGCGGCGTCGGCCTTCGGCGCCAGTACCGCATCCACCCGGGACGCGGTCAATGCCGCGATGACCCCGTCGTCGAGGACGCCCGCGGCATGGATCACCCCGGTCAACGGCCACGGCTCGGACACCTCGGCCACCAGGCGGCGCACCGCGCCGGGATCGCTGACATCACACGCCACCACCCGAACCCGCGCGCCCAGCTGCTCCAACTCGGCGGACAGCGCCGCGACACCCTCGGCTTGCGGGCCACGGCGGCTGACCAGCAGCAACGACCGCACCCCGTGCTCGGTGACCACATGCCGGGCCACCACCGCACCCAAACCGCCGGTGCCGCCGGTGATCAGCACCGTCCCCCCACCAAAGGCGCGAGCATCATCGTCCGTAACAGATGTGAGCGTTGTAGGTCGGACGAGTCGAGCGGCATGGGTGACCCCGGCGCGCACGACGACCTGGGGTTCGTCCACGGCCACAACGGTGGCCGCGAGTCCCTCGTCGACACCGGTATCCGCATCCACCAACACGATTCGGCCCGGATCCTCCGTCTGCGCGGTACGCACCAAGCCCCACACCGCGGCACCGGCGAGATCGGTGAGGTCCTCACCGGCCAGCGCGACCGCGCCGCGCGTGACGATCAGCAGGGTGCTCGCAGCGAACCGGTCCTGGCCCAGCCACGCCTGCACCACCTCGAGAATCCGTGCGACCTCGGAATGGGTAGTGGCCACGACATCGCTGCCGGTGTGTTCGTTCCGCCCGGCCCCGGCCTCGACCACCACCACCGGGGGCACCGGCGACTCCGGATCCAAACGGTCCCACCAACCCACACCCGCATCCATCGCCGCGGACTCGGACGCGGTCGGCGACCACACCAACTCCAGCACCCGATCGGCCGGACCGCCCGCACCCGCGGCGGCCGCGGCAAGCTGCTCCAGCGGCGTCGGGCGCATCGTCACCGACCCCGACAGCACCGGTTGCCCCTGCTCGTCGGCCACCCACACCGACACCGACGATCCGGTCCCGGTGAGACGCACACGCAGCACCGACGCTCCGGTCGCGTACAGCGACACCGACTCCCACGAGAACGGCAACACCGCCTGCCCGGCACCGATCTCGAGCACACCGGCCAGCAGTCCCGCCTGCAAGGTCGCGTCCAGCAATGCCGGATGGATCCCGAATCCTTCCCCGCGCACCCCGGTCTCCGCATTCGCGGCGATCTCGGCGAACACCTCCTCGCCGCGTCGCCACAGCGCCCGCACACCTCGAAAGGCCGGACCCAGTTCGTAACCACGCGTCAGGAACTTGGTGTACTCGACATCGACACCGGTCGCCGAGGCGGGCGGCCATGCCCCGAGTTCGGGTTCGGCCGTGTCGTCCCGGGTGGTCAACAGGCCGCGCGCGTGCAGTACCCACGGTCCGTCGTGGTCGTGTTCACCGCGCGAGTAGATCGATATCGGCCGCTGCGGGGACTGGTCGGCGGGCCCGCCGACGACGACCTGGATCTGCCGACCGCCTGCCGCGGGCAGCACCAGTGGCGCCTGCAGCGTCAATTCCTCGATCACCGGGCACCCGGCTTCGGCACCGGCACGCAACGCCAGCTCAACGAACCCGGTCCCCGGCAACAACAAGACCCGACCGATGACATGGTCGGCCAACCATGGCTGCGACAGCGGTGACAGTCGCCCGGTCAGGACGACACCACCATCTGCCATCGGCAATGTCGCATCCAACATAGGGTGTTCCACCGCACGCAAACCCACGGATTCGACACCGGCGGTGCCGAGCGAGGGTTCGAGCCAGTAGCGACGACGCTGGAAAGCGTAGGTGGGCAACGACACTCGCGAGACCGGACGAGCGGTGAAGAATCCGCTCCAGTCGACCTCGACACCGACCGTGTGTGCGTGTGCCAGGCAGTTGACGAACTGCTCGACCTCGGCACGCCCTCGACGTGCAGCGGCAATCACCGACGACTGTGCTTCGGCATCTTCCGGCAAGCATTGCCGGGTCATCGCCGTCAGCACCGCGTCCGGACCGATTTCCAGGAATCGACGCACGCCCGAGGCCACCAAGGTGTCCACGCCCCTGGCGAACTGAACGGCCGCCCGCACCTGCTGAACCCAGTAGGCGGATTCCAGCACTTCATCGCCCGCGATCCGGCCGGAGAGATTCGATACCAGTGGAATCTGCGGGCGATGGTAGGTCACATCCCGTGCGACAACGGCGAACTCGGCCAGCATCGGTTCCATCCGGTGGGAATGGAACGCGTGCGACACCCGCAACCGGGAGGTCTTGCGCCCGCGGTCGGCAAACCACTGCTCGAGTGCCGCCACGGCATCCTCGTCACCGGAAACCACAACGGCTGCGGGTGAATTCACCGCGGCGATGGACGCTCGGTCGTCATGGCCGACGAGGGCCGCGGATACCTCGTGCTCGCTCGCCGCGATGGCCAGCATCGCGCCGCCTTCGAGCAGCTGCCCCATGAGGCGGCCGCGCGCCGCGACCAGTCGGCACGCGTCCGGGAGCGACCACATACCGGCGATGTACGCGGCGGCCAGCTCACCGATCGAATGTCCTACCAGGACATCCGGTGTCACGCCGAACGAGTTCAGTAGTCGGCTCAGGGCGACTTCGTATGCGAACAGCGCGGGTTGGGTGAACTCGGTCCGATCCAGAACAGTGTCAGTGCTGCCGTCGGCCAGCCGACCGGTGAACATCAACTGCTTCAGCGAACCGCCCAGTAGTGGATCGAACTGCTCGCACAGCTCGTCCAGCGCGGCAGCGAATACCGGAAACGCCTCGTACAGTTCACGTCCCATCCCGGCCCGCTGTGCGCCCTGTCCGGTGCACAGGAAGGCTGCCTTGCGCGTCACCGCTTGCCCCGCCGTCACGCCACCGGCGGTGCTCGCCGATCCGTGTTCCGCGAGTGCCGCCAGTCCGGCGAGCATCGTGTCGCGGTCGTCGGCGACTACCGCGGCCCGCCAGTCGAGCCGGGCGCGGGTCGTCAGCAGCGAATAGCCGATGTCTTCGACTGCCGAATCGGGGTTTTCGGTCACCCATTGCCGCAATTCGGCCGCCTGCGCACGCAAGGCGTCCTCGGTTTTCGCCGATAGCAGCCATGGGGAGACATCGGCGGCGACCACCTTCGCAGCACGATCGGCGGTGTCGTCCGCCGGTTCGGCGGGAGCCTCCGCCAGGACGGGGGCCTCTTCCAGAATCAGGTGCGCGTTGGTTCCGCTGGCGCCGAATGAGGACACGCCCGCGCGACGCACCCGCTCGCCGACCGGCCACGGTTCTGCCTCGGTGAGCAGCCGCACCGAGCCCGCCGACCAGTCCACATGCGGCGTCGGAGCATCGACATGCAGTGTCGCGGGCAGGATTTCGTGCCGCATAGCCTGCACCATCTTGATCACGCCGCCGACACCGGCCGCGGCGGAGGTGTGTCCGATATTCGACTTGAGCGAGCCGATGCGCAGCGGATCTCCGGCGCGATCGCGTCCGTAGGCGGCGATCAGCGCCTGCGCCTCGATCGGGTCGCCGAGGGTGGTGCCGGTGCCGTGTGCTTCGACCGCATCCACTTCGGCGGGCGTGAGACCGGCACTGGCGAGGGCCTGCGCGATCACCTTTTCCTGCGAAGGACCGTTCGGTGCGGTCAGATGGCTGCTGGCGCCGTCCTGGTTGACCGCGCTGCCGCGGATGACCGCGAGGACTTGGTGGCCGTGACGGCGCGCATCCGACAACCGCTCGACCGCGAGCATACCGAGGCCCTCGGAGAATCCGGTCCCGTTCGCCGCTGCCGAGAAGGCCTTACACCGTGCATCCGGGGACAGCGCACCCTGCCGGGCGAAGGCGATCAGCAGTGTGGGGTCCGACATCACGGTGACCCCGCCGACCAAGGCGAGCGAGGTCTCGCCCTGACGCAACGCCTGACACGCGAGGTGCAGCGCGACCAGCGACGACGAGCACGCCGTGTCCACCGAGAGTGCCGGACCTTTGAACCCGAAGGTGAAGGCGACCCGCCCGGACAGAACGCTGGCCGAAACACCCAGGTAGGCATGGCCTTCCGACTCTGCGGTCAGGCCCGGGGAACCCACGCGGGGGCCGTAGTCCTGGTGGATCACACCGGCGAATACTCCGGTGTCGCTGCCGCGCAGCGTCGCCGGATCGATGCCTGCGTCCTCCAATGCCTCCCATGCCGCTTCCAGGAACAGGCGCTGTTGCGGATCCATCGCCTCGGCCGCGCGCGGGCCGATTCCGAAGAATCCCGCATCGAAATCGCCTGCCGCGTCCAGGAATCCGCCTTCCCGGGTGTAGATGGTCCCCGGCGTATCCGGATCCGTGTCGAACAGGCGCTCGAGGTCCCAGCCTCGGTCGGCCGGGAACGGACCGACCGCGTCGATACCGGAAGCGACCAGATCCCACAACTGCGCCGGAGTTTCGACACCGCCTGGATACCGACAGCTCATGCCGACGATCGCGATCGGTTCGCCGGTACGTTCTTCCAGGTGCTGGATGTGCTTCTTGGCGGCGCGGAGGTCTCCGGTGAGCTTGCGCAGATACCGGCTGAGCCGTTCCTCGTTGCTGGCGGCGGGGTTGCTCATGCTGGGCCAAACTCCTCGTCGATCAGGTCGAAAAGCTCACTGTCGGAATGGAATTCGAGATCGTCGTAGGCACCCTCCGACGATGTGCCGGTCAGGTAGGCGCGCAGGCGCTCGTTGACGCCCCGCAATCCGGCGACGGTCTCGTCGTTGTCGCCGCCGTCGGCGATGATCCGCTCGAGCAGGGCCTCGAGCCGCGCGATGTCGTCGGGCACCGCCGATGTCGGTTGCGCAGGCGCTGCAACCGCGGTCTCCGCCAGCAGGTAGTCGGCGACATCTCCCGCGGTCGGGTAGTCGAAGACCAAGGTCGAGGGCAGCGACAGCCCAGTCACCCTCGAGAGCCGGTTCCGGAATTCGACTCCGCCGAGGGAATCGAAGCCGAGTTCGCTGAAGCCGCGATCGGGTCCGATGTCGTCGGCCGACCCGTAACCGAGCACCGCCGCCACGTGTTCGCGCACCAGATCCAGGACGACCCCACGTCGCTTCGCCTCGGCCACACCGTGCAGACGCTCCCCGAGCGACAGTTCACCACTCGATGCCGGGGCCGACCGGCCGCGTGCCCGGACGAACCCGCGCAGCACCGCCGGAATCGCACCGGTATGCGCTTCCAGGCGCAGTTTGTCGGTATCCAGCTGCAACAGCGCCGATACCGGTTCGGCCGTGGTCAGCGATTCATCGAACAACCGCAGGCCGTCGGCGCGGTCCAACGGAGCCAGGCCAAGTCGCTCCAACCGGTTCATGGCCGTGCGATCCAACGCGCCGGTCATGCCTATGTCCTGCTGCCACGGCCCCCAGGCGAGTGCGAGTGCGGGCAGTCCCGCGGCGCGGCGTTGCATCGCGAGGGCGTCCAGGAAGCTGTTCGCGGCAGCGTAGTTCGCTTGCCCGGCCGAACCGATCAGGCTGGCAATCGAGGAGAACAGCACGAACGCCGACAGATTCAGGTCCCGGGTGAGCTCGTGCAGATGCCAGGCCGCATCGGCCTTGGGAGCGAACACCCGATCGACCTGGTCACCGGTGAGCGTGTGGAACGTGCCGTCGTCGAGCACGCCCGCCGTGTGGACGACACCGGTGAGCGGGTGCTCCGCGGGCAGGCCAGCCAGCAGCTCGCGCAGCGCGTCGCGGTCGGTGACATCGCAGGCCGCGATCCGCACCTCGGCGCCAGATCGGGAGAGTTCCGCCGCGAGTTCCGTTGCACCCTCGGCACGCTCGCCACGGCGCGAGACCAGCAATAGTCGCCGCACACCGTGTGTGGTGACCAGATGCCGGGCCAGCAGCGCGCCCAATCCTCCGGTTCCGCCCGTGATCAGCACGGTTCCCGATCCGAACGATACTTGCTCTGTGACCTCGCCCGAGGTCAGTGCCTCGAGTCGCGGTATCAGGACGTGATCGCCCCGCACTGCCACCTGCGACTCGCCGGTCTCGAGCACAGCTCGGATCGAGTCGGCCGAAATGTGCTGTGCACCACCGGATTCGTCGGCGTCGAGCAGCACGATCCGATCCGGATATTCGGTCTGAGCGCTACGTATCAGCCCCCATACCGCGGCCGATGCGGTATCCGGCGTCTCATCGGGCAGGGCTGCCGCACGGTTTGTCAGCACAACCAGCTGCGATCGTGCGAATCGCTGGTCGGCCAACCAGTCTCGCACCGTGCGCAAGGCGGCATGGACCCGGTCGCGCGCGGATGGCTGCGAATCACCGTGCAGCGCAGCGGCTTCGGACCACACCACGACGTCCGGAACAATCGAAGCCGAAGCGAGCGTGGTCAGATCCGGATACCGCTGGTCGATTCCGTCCACGTGCCCGGCTCCGAGCACGGCCGCGCTCTCGGTCGGGGTGTGTCCGTCGGGTAACTCCACCGTCGCCCAGCGCAACCCGTACCGTGCCGCGCGTCCGCCCGGCAGCGTGGCGCGGAACTGCTGGACGTCGTAGGAGCGCATGACCGCTTCGTCGATGGTGACCACCGGAGTTCCGTCCTGGTCGACGGCCACGACGGTGATCGCCTCACCGCTGCGCTGGATGGCCATCACCCGCAACGTCCTGACCGTGGACGTGGTGTGGATCTGCGTTGCGCCCCAACGGAACAGGAGTTTGCCCTCGGCGGGATCGCCCTTGTGGTCGGGCCAGATCAAGCAGGCGATTCCCGCATGCATCACCATGTCGAACAGCGCCGGATGCAGCTGGAACCGCTCGGCCGGGAATTCCTGGCTCAGGGTGACCTCGGAGAAAACCGTGTCACCGCTGCGCCATGCGGCGTCGACGCCGATGAAGGAGGCGCCGTATTCCAGTCCGGCGGCACGCGCCACCTGGGCCGGAATCCAGTCGGTATCAACCGGTTCGGCGTCGACCGGCGGCCACGGCGCGTTTCGCAGCATGTCCATCAGTCCGATGTCGATCAGCTGGCGACCGCTCAGCACACCACTGGCGTTGCGCGTCCACTCGCTGTCGGCCCTATCGCCGGTGAGGCGGTAGTGGAACGTGAACGATCTACGTCCCGTGGCATCCGGTTCCCGCACCAGTACCTGGAGTTCGACCTCGCCGTCCGCCTGCGGGAGGATCGGCGTCTCGAGGATGAGCTCCTCCACGGCGCCGCATCCGATCCGCGGACCCGCGACCAGCAGCATCTCCATGAGCGCGGCACTCGGGACGAGCACCACGCCGTAGGTGGTGTGGTCGGCGATCCAGGGATGGGTGCGCAGCGAGAGCCGCCCCGTGAACAGCCACTCGTCGCGGTCGGCCACTCGCACCACATCGGTGAGCAGCGGGTGTTCCGAGGTCGCGTTCCGGGTCTCCCCGAGGCTGGGTTCGAGCCAGTACCGCCGATGTTCGAAGGCGTAGGTGGGCAAGGCAATTCGTGACACCTGGCGGGTGGCGAACAACGGATTCCAGTCGACGGCCAGCCCGGCGGTGTGCGCGTGGCCGAGCATGGTCAGGAACTGTTCGGCCTCGTCGTGATCGCGACGGGCCGCCGCGGCGACCACCGATCGAGCCTCGACCTCCGCGGGCAGGGTGTGCCGCGTCATCGCCGCCAGCACGGCGTCGGGTCCGACTTCGAGGAACCGGCGCACGCCCGACGCCACCAGCGTCTCGACTCCGGGCGCGAAACGCACCGCGTCGCGCACCTGTGACACCCAGTACCCCGGATCCAGGATCTCATCTCCCGCGATCCGGCCGGAGATGTTCGACACCAACGGAATTCGCGGGGCGTTGAAGGTCACTCCCGCCGCGAGGGTCTCGAACTGCGCCAGCATCGGGTCCATCCGATGGGAATGGAACGCATGCGACACCCGCAGTCGGCTCGTCTTGCGACCGCGCTCGGTGAACTGCCGGTCGATCTCGTCGATGACCTGCTCGTCACCCGAGATCACCACGGCCGCAGGCGCATTCACCGCCGCCACGGATACCCGATCACCGAATCCGGCGATCGCCGCGCCGATTTCGGTCTCGGACGCGGCGACCGCGAGCATCGCGCCGCCGGAGGGCAGCGCATCCATCAGCCGCCCTCGTGCCGCGACCAGCTCGCAGGCATCCTCCAGTGACCACACACCGGCCACATACGCCGCGGCCAGTTCACCGATCGAATGCCCGATCACCATGTCCGGGACGAGCCCGAACGACTCCAGCAGCCGATACAGCGCCACTTCGAACGCGAACAGCGCGGGCTGGGTGAGTCGGGTGCGATCCAGAATCCCGGTTTCCGCTGACCCTTTCGAGCGACCTGACAAGCAGTCGCTAGCGGTGACGCCCTGATCGTCGATCAGGTGTCCGGTGAACATCGCTTGCTTCAGGGAACATCCGAGCAGCCGATCGAACCGGGCGCACACCTCGTCCAGCGCCGCGGCGAATACCGGGAAGGCCTCGGAGAGACCCGCGCCCATGCCGACCCGCTGCGCACCCTGACCGGTGAACAGGAAGGCGGTCTTCCCCGAGCCCGCGGTGCCGGAAACCACTCCGGCCGAGCCGGATCCGGCGACCAGCTTCGCCAGCCGCGCGAGCAGTTCGTCGCGCTCGGAACCGAGGATCGCCGCTCGCCACTCGTGCCGCGCACGTGTCGTGGCGAGCGAATAGGCCACATCCGCCGGATCGGCGTCGGGGTGATCGATCAGCCACTGCCGCAGTTTCGCCGCCTGTGCCCGCAGGGCGTTCTCACTCTTGGCCGAAACCAGCCATGGCACCGCCGTGTGCGGGCTTTCGGTAGCCGGTGGCGAGACGACAGGTTGCGGGGCGGGCGCTTCCTCGAGGATCAGGTGGGCGTTGGTGCCGCTGACGCCGAACGAGGACACACCTGCCCGGCGAACCGTTCCCCCGGCACGCCACGGTTCCGGCCCGGTCAGCAGGCGCACCGCGCCCGCGGACCAATCCACGTGCGGGGACGGCGCTTGCGCGTGCAAGGTCGGGGGCAGGGTTTCGTGTCGCAGCGCCTGCACCATCTTGATCACGCCACCGACACCGGCCGCCGCGACGGTGTGACCGATATTCGATTTGATCGATCCGATGCGCAGCGGCTCCCGATCGCCGCGATCCTGCCCGTATGCGGCGATCAACGCGTTGGCTTCGATGGGGTCCCCCAGCGGAGTGCCGGTCCCGTGCGCTTCCACGGCATCCACGTCGGCGGGTGTGAGCCCGGCATTCGCGAGGGCCTGCGCGATCACTCGCTCCTGCGACGGACCGTTCGGCGCGGTCAGGCCATTGCTCGCACCGTCCTGGTTCACCGCACTGCCCCGGATGACGGCCAGGACATCATGGCCCAGCCGCTGCGCGTCCGACAGCCGCTCCAGGATCAGTACGCCCACGCCCTCGGCGAAGGCCACACCGTCTGCCGCGGCGGAGAACGCCTTGCATCGGCCATCCGGCGACAGGCCGCGTTGCCGCGCGAAATCCACGGAGAGATAAGGGGTTGCGGCCACGGTGACGCCACCGGCCACGGCCAGCGATGTTTCGCCCTGACGCAGGGCCTGACACGCCAGATGCATGGCCACCAGTGAGGACGAGCATGCGGTATCGATCGTGACCGCCGGTCCCTCGAGGCCGAACACGTAGGCCACGCGGCCGGAGACGACACTGTGGGTGGTGCCGGTCAGCCGGAATCCTTCCAGGTCGCCGGTCACGCGATCGACATATCCGGAGGCGCACGCACCCGCGAACACACCGGTATCGCTGCCGCGCAATGTGTTCGGGTCGATTCCGGATTCCTCCAGTGCCTCCCACGATGCTTCCAGCAGCAACCGCTGCTGCGGATCCATGGCCAAGGCTTCGCGTGGGCTGATTCCGAAGAATCCGGCGTCGAAATCGCCTGCGTCGTCCAGGAATCCGCCGCCGCGGCTGTAGACCGTGCCGGGCTTGTCCGGGTCCTGGTCGATCAGCCGCTCCAGATCCCAGCCACGATCGTTCGGGAATTCGGTGGTGGCATCGGTCCCCGACCGCACCAGATCCCACAACTGCTCCGGGGTTCGGACGCCGCCGGGAAATCGGCAGCTCATGCCGACGATCGCGATGGGCTCGTCCACGCGGACGCGGCGCGACACCCGTGCGGTCCTTGGACCGGATGCTGTTCCCTCGATCTTGGCGTGCAAGAGGGTGGCGACCGCCGCGGCGGTGGGGTGGTCGAAGACCAGGGTGGACGGCAGCTGGACACCGGTCGCCTTCGACAGCCGGTTGCGGAATTCGACGCCGCCGAGCGAGTCGAATCCCAGTGCGTCGAATCGCTCGTCGGGGCTGATGTCTTCGGCGGAACCGTGTCCGAGGACGGCCGCGGCGTGCTCCCGGACCAGGTCGAGCACCACCTCGGCGCGTCGGCCCTCCGGTACCCGGCTCAGTCGTGTGCCCAGCGAACTCGACGCGGCCGCGGTCCGGTCCGTGGTGCGGGGCAGGAAACCGCGGAACACTGTCGGCACCGCACCGTTGCGTGCTTCGCGCCGCAACTGCGCCGGGTCGAACCCGATCGCCGCCAGGTGCGCGGCGGCGCGGCCGGTGGCCGCATCGAACAGCCGGAGACCTTCGTCGTTCCGCAGTGGGTGCAGGCCGAGCCGTTCCCAGCGGGCGACGGCGCTGCGGTCCAAGGCGCCGGTCATCCCCGCGGCGGAATTCCAGGGCCCCCACGCCAGCGAAATCGCGGACAGCCCTTCGGCTCGGCGACGGTGCGCCAGCGCGTCGAGGAATGCGTTGGCCGCCGCGTAGTTGCCCTGTCCCGCCGATCCGACCGTTGCCGCGACAGAGGAGAACAGCACGAAGGCCGACAGGTCACGGTCGCGAGTGAGCTCGTGCAGGTGCCAAGCGGCGGTGGCCTTCGAGTCGAATACGCGCCGCAGTTGCTCGGCGGTCAGGCCCGCGAGGGTGCCGTCGTCGAGGACTCCCGCCGCATGGACGATGCCGGTCAGCGGATGCTCGGACTCGATCGAATCCAGCAGCGAACGGAGAGCTTCTCGATCGCCTACATCGCAGGCCGCCACCCTGACAGCAGCGCCCGCTTGCGACAGCTCGGACACCAGTTCCGTTGCACCGTCGGCAGTTTCGCCACGCCTGGAGACCAGCAGCAAACGGCGGACTCCGTGTGCGGCGACCAGATGTCGAGCCACGAGTGCGCCGAGGCCACCGGTGCCACCGGTGATCAGTACGGTGCCTGCGCCAAGTGACAGCGTCGCGGAGCGACTCGATGAGGGGTGGTCGGGCGACGGGTGGGCTGGGCCCGGCTCGGCATCGTGCTCGGCTCGTGCTTTCGCCAGTCTCGGGACTAGCAATGCGCCGTCGCGCACCGCGGCCTGCGGTTCGTCTGCCGCGATCACCGCGCCGACCAGCGTCGGGTAATCCATGGACGCGGCGGCCGCCAGGTCGGCGTCGAGGAGGATGAACCGGCCCGGATATTCGGATTGGGCGCTGCGCACCAGGCCCCAGACGGCCGCCGCGGCGAGATTCGGAGCCACGCCCGGCAGCGCGGCACCGTTCGCCGTCACCACGACCAGCCGAGTGTCGGCCAGACGATCGTCGGCCAGCCAGGCCTGTACCGTCGCCAAGACCGTTTCCAGGTGGCCGCGAACGACCGCCGAATCCTCGGCCGCATCGATGACCTCCGGATGCCACCACACGACATCCGGAATCACTTGTGCCGCAACGATTTCTGATGGAGTCGGGTAGCAGGTTTCGATTCCGTCGACCAGTACCGAACCGAGTACGGCCATCCGGTCCGCGGACAGACCCGATGTCGCCGCCGGTACCGGCGTCCACTGGATCTCGTAGAGGTCGGCGTCATCCCCGGCCAGTGTGGCGCGCATCTGTTTCACGTCGTAGGGCCGCATGACGACCGCGTCGACGGAGATCACGGGCCGTCCCGAATCGTCAACGGTCGCAACGGAGATCGTCTCCGGGCCGCTCGCGACCGCGATGACCCGCAGCGTCGTCGCCTTGACCAGCGGCTGGTGCAGTCGCGCCCCGCCCCAGCGGAACAGCAACCGGCCGGTGTTCGGATCGCTGTCCTGTTCGTGCCAGACGAGCCCGGCCAGCCCGGCGTGCA
>NZ_BDBY01000229.1 GCF_001613225.1 Nocardia pseudovaccinii NBRC 100343 | reverse complement strand
GCCCGGATCCCTTGGCGATCCGCTCGGGAATCCATGAGGTGTCGAGGATTTCGGCGTCGGCAGGCGGCCACGATTCGTCGCGCAGCCGGTCCAGCAGAGCGTCATCGCCGTCCCAGGAGGGGGCAAGTACGCCGCTGGCGTTGCGCACCCACTCACCCGCGCGGCGGCCTGTCTTACGGAAGTAGAAGTTGAACGGCCGTCGCCCGGTCGCGTCCGGCTCCTGTACCGACACCTGGAGCTCGACCTCGTCGTCCTCTGTCGGAAGTATCGGAGCCTCCAGGGTCAGCTCCTCGACGACGCCGCAATCGATTCTGCTGCCCGCGACAAGCAGGAACTCGACCAGGGTCGCACTCGGCAGCACCGCGGTGCCGTAGGTCATATGGTCGGCGACCCACGGGTCGGTCGACAGCGAGAACCGGCCGGTGAAAACGAACTCGTCCTTACCGGCCACCGGCACCACACCGGTGAGCAACGGGTGGCCGATGGAGTCGCCGATGGCATCTGGACGCGGCGGCAACCAGAATCGCTGGTGCTGGAAGGCATAGGTGGGCAGGGGAATTCGTCGTGCCGCCGGGCGACGCCACAGTGGCGTCCAATCCACGCCCACACCGGACGTGTGAGCATGCGCCAGCATCGTCAGGAATTGCCGAGGCTCATCGTGATCCCTGCGCGCGGCCGCGGCCACCACCGATTCCACACCCTCCGGGAGGGTCTGCCGGGTCATCGCCGCCAGCACCGCGTCGGGCCCGACTTCCAGGAATCGGCGTACGCCCGAGGAGATCAATGTCTCGATTCCCGGCGCGAAACGCACCGCGGCCCGCACTTGCCCAACCCAGTAGCCGGGTTCGGTAACCTCGTCCCCAGCCAGCTGGCCGGACACGTTCGACACCACCGGTAGGCGCAGTCGGTGGTACGTCAAGTCCATTGCGACAGACTCGAATTCGGCCAGCATCGGCTCCATCCGATGCGAGTGGAAGGCGTGACTCACCCGCAGCCGCGACGTCTTGCTGCCGCGCTCGGCGAACAGCGCCCCGATCTCGGCGACCGCGTCCTCGTCGCCCGAAATCACCAGGGCCTCAGGCGCGTTCACCGCAGCGATGGACACTCGGTCGGGGTATCGCGCGAGGACCTCGTGCACATCGGTTTCGGACGCCCCGATGGCCAGCATCGCACCGCCCTCGGGCAACGCACCCATGAGACGGCCGCGCGCCGCCACCAACCGGCACGCATCCTCGAGCGACCACAGGCCCGCGAGATACGCGGCCGCGACTTCTCCGATCGAATGGCCGATCAACACGTCCGGGGTGACGCCGTAGGATTCCAGCAAGCGATACAGCGCCACCTCGAAGGCGAACAGCGCTGGCTGGGTGAACTCGGTCCGATCCAGCACCTCGGCACCGGTACCGCCGAACATGATGTCTTCGAGCGAGCACTCCAGCAGCGGATCGAACTGGGCGCACACCTCGTCCAGCGCTGCGGCGAATACCGGGAACGCCTCGTACAGTTCACGTCCCATACCGATCCGCTGTGCACCCTGACCGGTGAACAAGAATGCCGTCGTCCCCGAACCAGTGGCACCCGTGATGACACCGGTGCCGGTCCCCGATTCGGCGAGGTTCGCCAGCCGCTCGAGCAATTCGTCCCGATCGCGACCGAGAACCACACCGCGCGAATCCAGCTGCGCCCGCGACGTCGCGAGCGAATACGCCGCATCAGCGACGTCGATCTCCGGTCGCTCCGACAACCAGGTACGCAGCCGGGCGGCCTGCGCGCGCAGACCTGCCTCGCCCTTGCCCGACACCAGCAGCGCGGTGACCGGCACCTTCGACTGCCGATCCGCGTCGTCTTCGATGTCGCCCTCGGCAGCCGCAACCGGTGCGGCCGGTGCTTCTTCGAGGATCAGATGCGCGTTGGTGCCGCTGATCCCGAATGACGACACGCCCGCCCGGCGCACTCGATCGCCCCCGGTCCACGGTTCGGCGTCGGTCAGCAGCCGCACCGCGCCCGCGGCCCAATCCACGTGCGGCGTCGGCGTTTCGGCGTGCAGCGTCCGCGGCAGCCGCTCGTGCCGCATCGCCTGCACCATCTTGATCACACCGGCCACACCGGCCGCGGCGACCGCGTGGCCGATATTCGATTTCAAGGACCCGATCCGCAACGGTTCCCGATCGCCGCGATCCTGCCCGTAGGCGGCGATCAACGCCTGTGCTTCGATCGGATCACCGAGCGTCGTGCCGGTCCCGTGCGCCTCCACCGCGTCGACGTCGACCGCCGAAATCCCCGCATTGGCGAGGGCCTGCACGATCACCCGCTCCTGCGACGGACCGTTCGGTGCGGTCAGGCCGTTGCTCGCGCCGTCCTGGTTCACCGCACTACCGCGAACGACGGCCAGGATGTTGTGACCGAGCCGCCGCGCATCCGAAAGTCGTTCGAGCACAAGCACACCCGACCCCTCCGACCACGCCACGCCGTCGGCGGCGGCCGAGAACGCCTTGCAGCGACCGTCCGGTGACAGGCCGCGCTGGCGGGAGAAGTCCACATACAGAGTCGGGCTGGCCGCGACGGTCACACCGCCTGCCAGCACCAGCGAGCTGTCGCCCTGGCGCAGTGCCTGGCATGCCAGATGCAACGCCACCAGCGACGACGAGCACGCCGTATCCACCGTCACCGCCGGACCTTCCAGGCCGAACGCGTACGCGACGCGACCCGAGATGACGCTGTGCGACGTGCCGGTCAGCCGGAAACCCTCCAGGTCACCGGTCACTCGCCGCGAGTAACCCGACGAGCAGGCACCGGCGAACACACCGGTGTCGCTGCCCCGCAACGACACCGGGTCGATACCCGCGTCCTCCAGGGCCTCCCAGGCTGTTTCGAGTAACAGCCGCTGCTGCGGATCCATCGCCAACGCTTCGCGCGGGCTGATGCCGAAGAAGCCAGGGTCGAAATCGCCTGCACCACTGAGGAATCCGCCGTGACGGGTGTATACTTTGCCCGGTTTGTCGGGGTCCGGGTCGAACAGCCGGTCCAGGTCCCAGCCGCGGTCGGCGGGGAATTCGCCGATCGCGTCCCGGCCCGCGGCCACCAGCTCCCACAGGTCCTCAGCGGATCGCACACCGCCCGGGAATCGGGCACCTATGCCGACGATCGCGATCGGTTCGTCCGGCGCCCCGCGCCGCGATACCCGCCGCTGCCCGCGGTCGGCGCCCGTGACCTGCGCCCGTAGCAGCGCCGCGATCGCACCCGCGGTCGGATGGTCGAAGATGAGTGTCTTCGGCAGCGGCACACCGGTGGCCCGTATCAGTCGGTTCCGCAGCTCCACCCCGCTGACGGAGTCGAAGCCGAACTCGGTGAACGGCAGATCGGGGTGGATCGATCGGGCCGACTCGTGGCCGAGCACGGCAGCGGCATGCTCGCGAACAATGTCGAGAACCACTGTGTCGCGCTGATATTCAGGGGTGGCCAGCAGCGTGCGCGCCAGCGGGCTGTCGTCCCGCGTTCCGCCTTGCTCATCGCCCTCGGGAAGTCGCCCCTCGGAAATGTGCTCCTCAGTTGCCGCGCCGACGTCGGTCACACCGGTGAAGCCACCGGAAGTGACCGGTACACCGGCCCAGAAGTTGCGCCGCTGGAACGCGTACGGCGGCAGGTCGACCCGCGCGCCACCGGGGACCAGTACCCGCGGATCCACCCGCACGCCAGCGCAATAGGCCTGTGCCAGCGACGCCGTGAACCGTTCCGGCCCGCCCGCACCGCGCCGCAACGATCCGACAACGGATACGCCCTCGGCCGCACCGGCCGCCTCGGCGGTTACGCCGATGCCCATCGTGAGCACCGGATGCGGACTCGCCTCGACGAATGCGTTGATGCCGTCCGCGATCAGCGCCGTCACGGCATCGGCGAATCGAACCGGTTCCCGCAGCGACCGATACCAGTAATCGGCGTCCAGTTTCGCCGTATCCAACCGGTCGGCCGATACCGTGGAAAAGAACGGTACCGAACCGGATCGCGGGCTGATCGGCTCCAGTTCCGCGAGCAACCGATCGCGTAGCCGCTCGACCGCCTTCGAATGTGACGCGTAATCAACCGGAATCCGGCGGGCCCACACACCGTCGCGGGCGCAGGCGGCGAGAAACTCCGCCATCGCCGGAACATCACCGGCTATGACGCTTTGTGCCGGGCCGTTCACCGCCGCCAGCGACAGCCGGTCCCCATACGCCGACAAACGTTCCCGTACCGCATCCGCGCCGAGTCCGATCGAGGCCATACCACCCTGTCCGGCCAGCTCATCGGCGACCGCCCGGGACCGGAGAGCCACCACACGCGCCGCATCGGACAGCGACAGTCCACCAGCGATGTAGGCGGCGGCGATCTCGCCCTGGGAATGGCCGATCACCACGTCCGCCTCCACACCGGCCGCGCGCCACATCCGGGCCAGCGAGACCATCACCGCGAACAGCACCGGCTGCACCACGTCCACGCGATCCAGCGGGGGCGCGTCCGCTTCGCGACGCAGCACCGCCGTCAGCGACCAGTCCACGTACGACGCAAGTGCCGCTTCACATTCCGCGATCGACTCCGCGAACGCCCCACCCGAATCCAGCAGGCCCAGCGCCATGCCCTCCCACTGGCTGCCCTGCCCCGGGAAGACGAACGCGACCCGCCGCCGCTCGGCCCGCTCGGTTACCGGCTCGATCGCTACGGCGGGCCCGGTCGGGTCGGCCAGGGCCGCCAAGCCTGCCAGCAACTCCGCTCGATCCCGCCCGACGACGCTGCCGCGCCACCGCATCTGGGCTCGGGTGGCCAACAGCGAGTAGGCCACGTCGGCCGCATCCTGCTCCGAATGGCGGAGCAGCCACTCCCGCAGCCTGGCTGCTTGCGCCCGCACACCTTCCGCGCTGTGGGCCGACACCACCCACGGCACCGCACCGTCCGCGCCATCTGCCGTGGACGCGGCGGACCCGACTGGAGGTGCCTGCTGCACGATCACATGCGCATTGGAGCCTCCCATGCCGAACGAGGACACACCTGCCCTGCGCACGGTGGCCACGGGCCAGTTCTCGGTGCCCGTCACCACACGTAAACCCAAGTCCGCGAGCGGAATTCGCGGATTCGGCGTCTCGAAGTTCAGGCTGGCCACCAGTTCTCGGCGGCTCAGACAGAGCACGGTCTTGATCAGACCCGCGATACCCGAAGCACCTTCCAGATGCCCGATATTCGTCTTGACCGATCCGACGGCCAGTGGCGCATCCCGCTCCCCACGCACACCGTAGGTTTCGCCGAGCGCGGCGGCCTCCACCGGATCACCGGCGGGTGTTCCGGTGCCGTGCAATTCGACGTACTGCACCGACGGCGCCTCGACGCCTGCCGCGGTCAGCGCCGAGTGGATCGCCGCCGCCTGCGCATCCCGGCTCGGGGCCGTCAGCACGCGGCGTTCGTTGCCGGTGTTGACCGCGCTGCCGCGAATGACGGCATGGATCCGGTCGCCGTCCGCGACCGCCTGCGCCAGTGGTTTCAGCACCATCATGCCGCCGCCCTCGCCGCGCACGAACCCGTCGGCCCGCGCATCGAAGGTGTAGCAGGCGCCGAGCGCCGACTGCGCGCCGAATTGCTCGATACGCGCACCGCTGGTGGGCGACAGAATCAGGTTCAGGCCACCGGCCAGGGCCACCTCGCTCTCACCGCTGCGCAGGCTCTCGCAGGCCAGATGCACCGCGACCAGCGAGGATGCCTGGGCGCTGTCGACCAGGATGCTCGGGCCGCTGAAACCGAAGTAGTTCGAGATGCGGTTCGCGATGATGCCGCGTCCGACACCCCACAGTGAGTGGCGGCTGACACCTGGGCCACCCTGGGAGGCCAGGATTTCGGCGAAATCGGTTCCGGTGCTGCCGAGGAACACACCGCACCGCCGGGCCGCACGCGCCGTTGCGGCCAGGCCCGCGTCCTCGAGCGCCTCCCAGCTCAATTCCAGTGCCAGCAACTGTTGCGGATCGATTGCGCGCGCCTCATTCGGCGAGACCCCGAAGAAGTCCGCGTCGAACTCCCCTACGGTGTCGACGAATCCGGCCCGCTCGGTGATGCTCTCCCGCCCCGGGGGAGCCGTGCCGATCGCGGCGCGTCCCTCCCTGAGCAGCTGCCAGAAACTGTCGAGATCGGCCGCGCCCGGCATTCTGCAGGACATGCCGACGATAGCGACCTCGAACGCCGATCCGGTCACCTCTGAACATCCTTCCCAAGGCAGGTTGGGGACCCGCCGTAAAGCCTCTGACGAGTGTGTTTGTTGTCTACGGCAAAGGAATCAGGCGATTCCTGATTCGGACATAACGGATTCCGACGCGGTCGAGGATCAACGAGGAGCCCTGAATGATGCGGAGCGTCTTCCGCAAGCGACCTAGGGCTCCGAGGAGATGAGGCGGGCTAGGCCCAGACCGGACACGGTGTACCACCGGATCCAGTAGGGCAAATAATCAGCAAACGCTGCTGACGACTGCAGCGCTACGTGGGTACGCCAGAATGCCTAGGCGCACGTAAGAGGGGGTGGTGCCCGAAACGTCTGCCGCGAGATGCGCACGAAGCACCTATACGACAGCGATGTGGATCAGCACGATGATCCTTCGAATTTTCGAACAGTAGAACACGATTCATCGTACTGAACAGTAATTTGACGATCTTGACCTTGTCAACCGGCCAGTAGCTTCCCGATGGTTACCGCGACCGAGGACGAGCAACGGGCTCGAGGCGGTGATCACCAGACGGCTCCGGCGTGGTTGTGCGGTGTAAAGCATTGGTCTCCTCAGGGCATCGCTACACCAGAAATAGCAGACCTCGTCCGAGTGAATTTTCCAACTATGGGAAGGCGAACCGGTCGGTGTTCTGATCGTTTGCCACGACCGAGACCTTCACCGAAGATGCTGTTCGCCGGGTCGAAAACGAAAAATGGCCCGGAACAAAATGTTCCGGGCCACTCCGTAGTAGC
>NZ_BDBY01000228.1 GCF_001613225.1 Nocardia pseudovaccinii NBRC 100343 | reverse complement strand
GGGACAGGATTTGAACCTGCGACCTCTGGGTTATGAGCCCAGCGAGCTACCGAGCTGCTCCACCCCGCGTCGGTAGGGACAACGCTACAGCATGGGTCGGCGCTTACCTAAACGGCAGGTGAGAGGGGTTAACCAGCGGGTAATCGGCGGTGGGTGCGAGCATGGGGGTATGCCGATTGCCACTAGTGCCATTGCCCATGTGCGACTGACAGTTTGCGATATCGATCGGTCGCGGGCGTTCTACGAGAAGGTGTTCGGATGGCCGGTCGCGCTGGAGGTGCCCGCCGATGCGGATGAGGCGACGCGGGAGCGGCTCGGGTTCCTGTTCGGCGGGGTGATCTATCGGATGGAGCACGGGATGATCGGGTTGCGGCCGGTCGGCACCGACAGCTTCGACGAAGATCGCGTCGGGCTCGATCATCTCGCGTTCCCACTGAACTCACTGGCCGAATTGGAGGCTGCCGCAGCGCATCTCGATGACTGCGGGGTCGCGCGCGAAGACATCAAGGACATCGGGTTCAGCTATATCCTCGAATTCCGGGATCCGGACAATATCGCGTTGGAACTGATCGTCCGCAAGTAGGCTAGGCCGCCTTCGCCACCTTCTGCACCGCTGCGACGAAGAACTGATCGAAGGCCGCCTGGTCGAGCGAATCATCCAGCGCGGCAACGCGAACCGCGACCGTGACGCCCCGGACCTCGGCGTAGCCCAGGTACGCGTTCTGGGTCAGCGGTTTGGCGCTGGCATCCGTCGTCGCGGTGCTGGTCGCGTGATAGGCGATCGCGTTCGTGCCATTCAGTCCCTGAGGCACAGGCTGACTCATGACGCGCTCCGATGCGGTGACCTGATGGCCATCGTAGGTCGCAACCACCTCGACCGAACCGCAGCGCTTATTGCCGTCGGCGATCCGTTGCAGATCTCCGGTCCGCCCGGAGACGAATTCGACAAAGATCTGGCCCGACTTACCGGTCGCCGCGGAGATCGATGACTGCGCGAGCAGTTCCTTGGTCGCCGCCCCGAGATCCTGCTGCGTCGAACCGCACTCCGCCGGTGTGAAGGTGGCGTTCTGCTGGGTTGCGGTGAGATCGCCGACCGTCGACTGCAGCTGCTCCGGCGGCAGATCGAGTTTCTTTGTACCCGCGGGGAATTCCTCCGGGGTCAGCACCAACTGCTCGCGAGGCGTGGTCGGCGCCGAGGAATTCGAGTGATCCGCCGAGTCGTCCTTGCTGCCGCAGCCCGCGACGAGTACCGCGGCCGCCGCCATTGCCACTGCCCACCGTGCATTACGCAATTCGATCATGGGGTGATCATGTCAGCTGTCGCCATGAGCACCCACTTGCGGAAGGTATTTCAGAGCTCCGTGATCCGGGTGCGGTGGCGCTCCTGCAGCTCACGCGAGCGACGCAGATAGTCGAGGACGAGGCGCAGTTCCGCTGCGCTGTAGCGCGAGACCTCGCCCGCACCCTCCTCGGCGATCGGCCCGTAGATCCGCATGACCTTGGCCATCGCGGCGTCGGTGATGCGGATGACGACCTTGCGGCGGTCCCCCGGTTCCGGATGGCGGACGACGTAGTCGAGTTTGGCGAGACGGTCCAGCATCGTGGTCACACTGCCGCTGGTCAGACCGAGTTCGGCGGCGAGAGCGCCGGGGGTGGATTCGCCGTGCCACAGGATTTCCAGACAGCGCAGGTCGGTGCGGTTGACGCCGAGATTGGTCGCGGCCGCCTGGTCGACGGCATCGACCGCGGCCTGTAGCGCCTGCGCCTCGCGGCCGAGCTCGGCGCGCAGTTCAGCCAGCTCCAACTCGGGATCGCCGGGCCGGTCACCGCGATGGCACTGCGGCGGGCCGGACTCGAGCCGATTGTGTGCGAGGCGTACGCGGAGGCGGCGGCCGAGCAGATCGGCGCGTATCTGACGGTGGCGGTGAACGGATTGTCGGCGCTGGCGCTGTTGGACGCGCATCAGGTGGTCACCGAGATCGGGCACCCGACCGCCACACTGTCGTTCGCGACCAGCGGCGGCAAGCACATCACCGATATGCCCATCGGCGGCACACTGCCCGACGGCACCGTCACGCACAGCATCAAGCGGCGCGATATGTATCGAGCGCTGAATGCCGAAGCGGTGCGACGCGGTGTGCGGTTCGAGTACAACAAGCGGCTGGTGGACGCGACATCGACCGAGAACGGCGTGCGTGCGACCTTCGCCGACGGCACCACGACGGACGCCGACGTACTGATCGGTGCCGATGGAATACAGTCTCGCACAAGGGAAATCATCGATCCATCCGCCCCGGCGGCGCACTTCCTCGGCATCTACGGGCTCGGCGGATTCGTCACCGATCGGGGGCTGCATCGCGAACTCGGGTTGCGGCCCGGTGTGTACAGCATGATCTTCGGGAAGCAGGCATTCTTCGGCTACTTCGTCGCACCCGACGGCGAGATCTGGTGGTTCGCCAATATGCCCCGGACACAGGAACTTTCATCGGCCGAATCGGTGGACTGGCGAGCGCGACTCGTCGAAATGCTGTCGGCGGATCGCGGCCCGGCCGCCCGGATCGTCGCCGCCACAACGGATGATTCTTTTGTCCCCGCCTTCAACCAGTACGACATGCCGACGGTCACCAAGTGGCACAACGACAATATGGTCATCGTCGGCGACGCCGCGCACGCCGTGGCATCCTCCTCCGGCCAGGGCGTATCCATGGCGGTGGAAGATGCCCTGACACTGGCGATCTGCCTGCGCGATATCCCGGATACCGCCGCGGCCCTGGCCGCCTTCGAGGACCGCCGCCGCGAGCGGGTAGAGAAGGTGGTCGCCTACGGCGCGGAGACCAGTGGCGACAAGGCGTCGAACGGACTCGCCCGCCTACTGGTCCGCCTGCTCACGCCCTACTTCCTGAAGAAGGCGGCCAAAGCCGGTGTCACTCCGCTGAACTGGATGTTCGACTACCGGATCGACTGGACCCAGCCGGTGCCACCGGCTCAGCGGGTAACCGAGAGGTCGGCGTGACGGACGGCCGCGCGTGGCGTGGGTGAAAGCGTCTTGTGCAAACTGGTGCGCATGGTCGTGGCCGAGTCGAGCAGATAGTTCTGCCGCACCTTCCACGGATGCCGGTCACCCTGACGTGGGAAGTCGCCGATCGAACGCTGAATGTAGCCCGACGCCAGATCGAGCAGCGGGCGCTCGTCGAGCTTGCCTTCCGGCTTCGGCACCACGGCCGCGTAGTCATTGCGGTCCAGGTGGTTGATGACCTTGCAGACCAACCGCGAGGTCAGGTCGGCACGCAACGTCCACGAGGCATTCGTGTAGCCGATGCAAACCGCGAAATTCGGTACACCGGTCAGCATCGCACCCTGCCAGACGAATTGTTCCGACAGGTTCACCGCCGCTCCGTCGACCTGCGGCGCGATGCCGCCGAAGGCCAGCAATTGCAGTCCGGTCGCGGTGACCACGATGTCCGCCTCTAGGATTCGACCGGACTTCAGCCGAATTCCCTCGGGCACAAAGGATTCGATGTGGTCGGTGACGACCTGCGCCTTCCCCTTCTTCATCGCCCTGAAGAAATCGGCATCCGGTACGGCACACAGCCGCTGATCCCACGGGTCGTACTTCGGCGTGAAGTGCTCGGCAACGGCCTTCTCATCCTTCAGTATTCGTGCCGTCAGACCGGTGAGCAGTTTGCGCGCGGCCTCCGGGCGGCGACGGCAGTACTGATAGAAACCGATGCTGAACAGGATGTTCTTCGTGCGGATCACGCGGTGCGCCAACTGTGGCGGCAGCAGCTCGCGGATCTTGTCGGCCTGCTTGTCCCGGCCGGGAACGGCGCTGATCCAGGTCGGCGAGCGCTGCAGCATCGTCACCGATTCGGCCTGATCGGCCATCGCGGGCACCAGCGTGACCGCCGTCGCACCACTGCCGATGACCACGACACGCTTGCCCGCGTAGTCGAGATCCTCCGGCCAGAACTGCGGATGCACGACCTGTCCGGCGAAGGAGTCGATGCCAGGGAAATCCGGGGAGTGGCCCTGGTCGTAGTTGTAGTACCCGGCGCAGGCGTAGAGGAAATTGCAGGTCAGTGTGCGCTGCGTGGAGCCGCCCGCAGCATCGCGCTGCTCGAGGGTGAGCGTCCAGCGCGCCGATGCGGTAGACCAGTCGGCCGCGACCACCTTGGTGCCGTAGCGGATGTGCCGGTCGATGCCGAATTCCGCGGCCGTCTCCTCGACGTAGCGCAGAATGGACGGACCGTCGGCGATCGACTTCGCATCCCGCCACGGCTTGAACGGATAGCCGAGGGTGAACATATCCGAATCCGAGCGAATTCCGGGATAGCGGAACAGATCCCACGTCCCACCCAGCGATTCGCGCGCCTCCAGCACGGCATAGGTTTTGCCCGGGCATTCGGTCTGCAGCCGATACGCCGCGCCGATGCCGGACAACCCGGCGCCGACGATGACGACATCGAGGTGGTCCGGAACTACGGCGGTCTCGGGCGTCACCCGACCA
This sequence comes from Nocardia pseudovaccinii NBRC 100343, assembly GCF_001613225.1. Lineage (GTDB taxonomy): Bacteria > Actinomycetota > Actinomycetes > Mycobacteriales > Mycobacteriaceae > Nocardia > Nocardia pseudovaccinii. Next base: position 65,648 of record NZ_BDBY01000228.1, on the reverse strand, counting down.
CCGCTCCTCGTCGAATCGCTGCGCGATGCTGGCCTCATTACTCCAGTCTGCGAGGCAAGCGGACCAGATTCTTGACTTTGAGCGACAAGTATTTGATTCTAGGCGACATGTCGGTGATTCGGTCCGCGGGGTTGCGCGGATTTCGCGCGACGGTGGCCGAGCTGGGCGGGAACGCCGAGGAGTTCGCCAGCGCCGTCGGACTGCCGATCGCCGCGCTGGATGCCGACGATCTGCTGGTACCGGATCAGGCGGTCGCCGCGGCGCTGGAGCTGGCCGCGCAGCGGCTCGACTGCCCCGACCTCGGACTGCGCATTTCGCATCGGCAGGATCTGGATATGCTCGGCCCGCTTGCCCTGGCCATCCGCAATTCGCCGACGCTCGCCGACGCCCTCGAATGCTGTTCGCGCTATCTGTTCCTGCACGCGCGGTCGCTCAGCCTGACGATCGAACCCGACCCGTACGGCGACCGTGGCGTGACCGCCTTGCGCTATGGCGTCCAGCCCGGCGGGCCGACACCGGTCCAAGGCACCGATCTCGGACTCGCCTTCGTGCACCGCACATTTCAACGGCTGGTGGACGTGCGCTACGGGCTGCGCTCGGTCGAACTGCCGTACCGGCCCGCCGCGCCGATCCGTATCTATGAGGAGTTCTTCGGCGCGCCCGTGCGAGTCGAGTGTCCCACGGCGGCATTGCGAGTGCCGATCAGCCTGGCGACCCGGCCGCTGAGCGGCGGCGACGAGAATCTGCACCGCTTGGCCATGGCATTCCTGGCCGAACAGTCCGGCGGCGCCGATGCCGCCATCGCACCGAAGGTCCGCGCCGCCGTACAACAGCTACTGGGTACCACCCCGCCGGAAATAACCGCCGTGGCAAGGCTTTTGACAATCCACCCGCGCACACTGCAACGTCGCCTGGCAGCCGAGGACACCTCCTTCGCCACCATCCTCGATACGGTCCGCCGTGACGAAACCCGCCGCTACCTGACCACCACCGATATGCCGATGAGTCAGGTGGCATCGCTGATCGGACTGTCCGAACAGGCCACCTTCACCCGATGCTGCCGAAGATGGTGGGGCACAACGCCTACCGCGGTTCGGCGCGAGGGCGCGCAGCACCGGCTACCGCAGTAGACCGACCGCCTCCTCGGTCGCCTCCGCGACCAATGCATTGTCCGCCTGGGCGTCTGGGCTGGAATGGGTGGTCAGCACCGCGATCACGATCGGTGCGGCGCTTCCGACGGGCCAGGTGACGGCGACATCATTGGCCGAACCGTAGTCGCCGGTTCCGGTCTTGTCGCCGGTCTTCCAATCATTGGGCAGACCAGCGCGAATGCGAGCGCCGCCGGTGGTGGTGGCGATCAGCCAGGCTGTCAACTGCTCGCGCTCAGGTGCGGCGAGTGCGTCGCCGACTGTCAGTGCCCGGTAGTCGGCCGCGATCGCGGCGGGTGTGGTGGTGTCGCGCTCGTCGCCGGGGATGGCGGTATTGAGCGTGGGCTCAGTGCGGTCCAGTCGGGAGATCTGATCGCCGATGGACCGCAGGAACCGCGTCAGTGCCTGCGGGCCGCCGAGCAGTTTCAGCAGTTCATTGCCCGCGGCATTGTCGCTGCGGGTAATCGCCGCATCGCACAGTTCCGACACCGACATACCGCTGTCGATCCGGGTGCCGGTCACCGCCGAACCGCCCGCGGCCGCCGCATCCGCCTCGGTGAAATGGATGATCTGATCGAAATACCCTGTGGCAAGAGGATGTTCGTGCAAAAGCGCGGCACATGCGAGCGTCTTGAATGTCGACATCATCGCGAACCGCTCGTCCTGGCGGAAACCGACGGTCCTCCCCGAACCGGTATCGACGGCGAAGACCCCGAGCCTTGCCTGATGCTGCTGCTCGATACCGGCCAACTGGCCCACCGAAGTCGGCACCGGGGCCGGATCATTCGACTCGTTCCCGCACGCACCGAGCAGCACCGTCGTCACCAGGACGAGCCCCATGCGAGCCCCACGTCTACCGATCTTTGTCATGGCGACACGACACCACAGTGTCGATCGGCCTGTCCAAGACCGATGTGACCGAAAGCCGATATCGGAATCGATATCGTCGCAGAGTAGCGCCCCGAACACGGGCTCGGATGCACCGAGGATCACGGCGTCATGCCGAGGATTGTCCGGCCGGATCTGTGCGAGCCCTCGCACGTTCGGCCACCTGATCGGCCGCAGCCGAGGCGCAATCGCCCTAACAGGGATCGATGAACGCCAGATAGTCAAGGAATGAACGAGCCGTTCGCCGGATGCGCGCGTAAGCTCCCTGGTCCGGGAGGTCGGGTCAGTGCGGTTTTCAGTATTGGGAGAGGTCTGCGGGTGGCGTGGGGAGACACCGCTCGAATTGGGACCTCCGCAACGTCGCGCGGTACTGGCCGCGCTGTTGCTGCGTGCCGGAAAGTCGGTCACCGCAGCGGAATTGGTGGAGGGGATCTGGGGCGAGGATCCGGTGCCGCGCGCCATTGCCGCGCTGCGCACCCATGTCGCGCAATTGCGCCGGGTGCTGGAGCCGGAGCGGATTTCGCGCGCGCCCTCGACGGTACTGGTCTCGGTCGGTGACGGTTACGCATTGCGGATACCGCCGGGCTCGACCGATATCGAGGAGGTCGAGACCCTGGTGGCCATGGCCGGACGGGTGCGCGGCGAAACGCCGGACGCGGCACGCGAAGCGTTGATCGACGCACTCGGCCGCTGGCGTGGTCCCGCGCTGAGCGGATTGGCCGGACCTTTCGCCGAGCGGCACCGTACCCGGCTCGAGCAGTGGCACTTGGCGATTCTCGAAGACCGGCTCGCCCTCGATATCGAGGTCGGCCGCGCCGCCGACGCGGTCGCCGAATTGGGTCCGCTGATCGATGAGCATCCGCTGCGCGAACGGTTCCGCGCACTGCTCATGGCCGCGCTGTATCACTGCGGCCGCCAAGCCGAAGCGCTCGAGGTGTTCGCACGGGCACGCCGCGATCTGGTGGACGCGATCGGCGTCGAACCCGGTCCGGAACTGACCGCGATGCACGAACGCATCCTGCGCGCCGAAATGCCGACACCGCGATCGAACGGCTACGGTCCAGAGCCGGTCGTGCCCGCGCAACTGCCGCCGGATATCGCCGATTTCACCGGCCGCGAGCAACTGGTCGAGCACATTGCCGAGCAGTTGACCGGCGGCAGCAGCGCGGTCGCCATCTCCGCGGTCGGCGGCATGGGCGGTGTCGGCAAGACCACTTTGGCCCTGCATGTGGCCCATCACGTGCGCGATCGCTTCCCGGACGGACAGCTGTATGTGAACCTGCGCGGCGTCGATCCGGTGCCGACCTCACCCGGTGACGCACTCGGCGGATTCCTGCGTGCGCTCGGCATCGCGGAGAGCGAGCTTCCGGGCGCCGTCGACGATCGCGCGGCCGAACTGCGCACCCGCCTCTCCGGTAAGCGCATGCTGATCGTCCTCGACAATGCCCGTGGCAGTGCGCAATTGACGCCGCTACTCGCCGGAACACCCGGCACGGCCGTGCTGATCACCAGTCGTTCGGCGCTCACCGAGATGCCCGCCGTGCACCGGACTCGCCTCGACGTACTGGAGCGCGACGAAGCCATCGCATTGCTGATCCGCATCCTCGGCCCGGAACGCGTTGCGGCCGAGGAAGACGCGGCACGGCAGGTCGTCGCGCTGTGCGGCTGCCTGCCGCTGGCGGTGCGCATTGTCGGCGCGCGACTTGCGGTCCGGCCGCGATGGACGATCGGATCGTTCGCGGCGCGACTGGCCGACGAGAAGGGTCGGCTCGCGGTGCTCGAGACCGGAGAACTCGGCGTCGAGGCGGCGTTCCGGCTCGGCTACGGGCAGCTGAACGAGCAGCAGGCCAAGGCTTTTCGCACACTCGCGCTCGTCGACTTCCCGGATCTGCCGGTCGACGGCGTGGCCGCGGTGCTCGGCATCGCGGACTCCGAGGCCGAGCGGATATGCGAATCGCTGGTCGACCTGAGCCTGCTCGAGACAACGGTGCCCGGCCGCTACCGATTCCACGATCTGCTGCGCCTTTTCGCCCAGAGCGTCGCCGACGAGGACGAGTCGGCGGTGCTGGTCCGGCTGCTGGACTACTACCTCGCGGGTGCGAAGAACCTGTTGAGCGCCATCGACTACAGCAACATCACGCGCTTGCTGATCCCGACCACGGTGCCCGGACGGCAGTTCACCAGCGGCGCCGAGGGACAGGTCTGGAACGACGTCGAGCGACCGGTGGTGATCGCGCTGCACCGGCAGGCCGCCAGGGTCGGTGGCCGCGCACTGCAGGTGGCGGCGGATCTGGCCTGGGTGATGGCGGAACTGATGGACGCGGGCACCCGCGCCAGGGAACTGTCCGAAGCGCTGACAGCCTTGCTGGACACCGCGATTCGCGAGTCGCACGCGAGCGAACGCCGCATCCGGGTCGCGCTCGGCGCGCTGCTGCAGGTAGGGCTCGGCGAGGTCGAGGCGAGTCTGAAATATCTCGACGCGGCGGCCGGCCCACCCACCGACGACGCCGATCGCCGGATCGCGGTGCTTTCGGAGGTACTGCTCGGCATTGCCGATCGGCGACTCGGCGATGTCGAAACATCGCGTCGGCATTTCGAGAATGCGATGCGCTTCGCCCATGAACTCGGTGACCGGTCGATGCAGGCGTGGTGTCTGGCCTTGGTCACCCGAACCTATTGCGAGGCAGGGCGATACGACGAGGCGATCGACATCGCGGATCGGGCCATCGCGCTGGCGCAGGCGTCGTCGAATCCGGTCGCACTCGGTTGGGCTACCCACGAATTGGCCGCCACACTGTCGATGCGCGAAGAGCACGAGCGCGCACTCGAACTCGGCCGCGATGCCGTGCGGATCGCGCAGCGCAATGGTGTGCGACTCTGGGAGGGTTGGGCGCGCACCAGATTGGCGCAGATCCAGCTGCGAGCCGACGATGTCGCGGATGCGGAAAACCAAGCCGCAGAAGCGGTTCGGCTGCTCACCAAGGCCGCCGATCCGATCGATCGGGCGCGTGCCCTGGCTCTGCACGCGAGCGCGTTGGCGGCACAGGGACGCACCGGTCCGGCCGCGGCGGAGTTCGGCGAGGCCGCCGAGATCTTCCGGCGCGCGGGGCTGGCGCCGCCCACCATCGACCGGCTCTTCAGTGCCGCGCCGACCGCTGACGTCGCGGATTAGGCGGCGTTTATTCAACGTTTATCGGACGCTGATGGTTGCCTGGAATTCTCTGGGTCGATGCGATCGCCGTCGTGATGTCACCGTGCGGGCGCGCTATATCGACTTGTGTGCGAGGGGTACGCAAGGCGTATCGACATGTCCGACCGCGGTTTCCGATCGACAGGTTCACCCGATCGCGGGCGTCGCATCGACAGCGGCTGCGGGCCCGCCGGGTCCGGTCCACGCAGTCCGCGCACGCCGTGGTCGCCCCGGCAGCACCGGTTGCCGGTGCGCCCGGTCCATCGGCAATCTGAAAGCAGTTCGAGTCGCAATCGCGAGGTCTGACGAGTCCGTGACATGCCGGGCGTACTCCTTGTCGCGACCCCCGGACCAGCACACACTTCGGAGATGACAACCTACGACGACCTCCGGGCGCTGTTCATCAACTGCACGCTCAAGCGCTCCCCCGAGCCGAGCAATACACAAGGCCTGATCGATGTCAGTGCCCACATCATGGCGAAGAACGGCGTCCAGGTTTCGCATATCCGAGCCGTAGATCACGACATCGCGACCGGCGTCTGGCCGGATATGACCGAACACGGCTGGGCCACGGATGCATGGCCTGCGCTGCAGCGGCAGGTGATGGACGCCGACATCCTGGTGCTGGCCGGGCCGATCTGGCTCGGCGACAACAGTTCGGTCACCAAACGGGTGATCGAGCGACTGTACGGCAATTCGTCGATCCTCAACGAGCGCGGCCAGTACGCCTATTACGGCCGGGTCGGCGGCTGTCTGATCACCGGCAACGAGGACGGCGTCAAACACTGCGCGATGAATATCCTCTACAGCCTCCAGCACCTCGGCTACACGGTTCCACCGCAGGCCGACGCCGGTTGGATCGGCGAGGCAGGCCCCGGACCGTCGTATTTGGATCCGGGCTCCGGCGGACCGGAAAATGATTTCACCAACCGCAATACGACCTTCATGACCTGGAATCTGCTCCACCTGGCCCGGATGCTGAAGGACAACAGCGGCATCCCAGCCCACGGCAATCAGCGCTCCGAATGGGATGCGGGCTGCCGATTCGATTTCGAGAACCCCGACTATCGTTAGGGCTCAGCAGATTCGGGCCTGGTCGCCGGACATTCTGTGCCACACCGGGATTCGGGTGTGAACTGCGCCGATGTCAGACACGGGTATCGTCGGAACGGTGTCCGGCCTCCGACGAGCTGGTTTGTTTTTCGGTGCACTGCTCGCCTTGGTCGCGGTCCTCGGTGTGGCGGGTCTGCCGGTGTATGTGCATCCGCAGACCGACCCGTTGCGCCCCGCCGATGCGATCGTGGTGTTGGGCGGCACCGCCTATGAGCGTTTCGATGTCGGCCTCGATCTCGCCGAACGCGGATACGCACCGCAACTGCTGATCTCCCGATCGACCGGCGAGAACGATTCGGTGATGGATCGGTATTGCGCGCCCCGATTCGAGTTCACCGTCAGCTGTTTCGTACCCGATCCGTGGACCACTGACGGTGAGGCGCACGAGATCGCCCGGCGCGCGAGACTTTACGGCTGGCACCACATCATCGTGGTGACCTATACCCCGCATGTGTCGCGGGCAAGGTACATCGTCGGCAAATGCTTCCACGGCGAGGTGACCATGGTGGCCAGTCCCAGCGACGGCGGCCTGAAGTTCTGGACCTGGATGTACATCCGGCAGTCCGCGGGCTATGTGCGGGCATTCTTCAACCGCGGTTGTTGAACCGCGAACGCAGCGATGTCGAGTCTCTTAGGCTGGATACGGTTGTTGGGAGAGGACCGCCGTTGCGAATCGATGAGCTGCGCACGGTCGGTGACGACGAGCTGAGCGCCGATATCGTCATTATCGGATCCGGGCCCGCCGGACTGACCATCGCGACCGAACTTGCCGGAACACCGCTACGCGTCCTGGTGCTGGAAAGCGGCGGTCTGACGGCGACCGAAGAGGTCGATGCCCTGGCCGATATCGAGAATGTGGGCGCGCGCCGGGCGCAGTCGGATCGGGTCGCGGGCGACCGGATCCTTGGCGGTGCATCCCATACCTGGAGCGGCCGCTGCGGCCTGCTGGACGATCTCGATTTCAGTTGCCGCCCTTGGGTTTCCGGTTCCGGATGGCCAATCGACGCGGCCGACCTCGAGCCGTATCTGGCGCGCGCGGCCGAACATATCGGCATCGGCTACGGCAGCGGCTTCACCGATGACGCGTTCTGGCAGCTGGCCGGACGCCCCCAACCCGCGGATGCCCTGGATCCGGCGCGCCTGCGTCCGTACTTCTGGCAGATCAGCCGGGATCCGGTGGATCCATTCGACTGCAAGCGCTTCGGTGCGCACGTGAAAGATCTTGTCGCGCCGAATGTCCGGGTGCTCATCGATGCGACGGTCACCCATATCGACACCGATCCCGAAGGCACCCAGGTGGTTTCAGTCCAGGTCGCCGGTGCGGATCCGCAGCCGCGGTCAGTGCGCGCACCCGTCTTCGTCCTGGCCACCGGCGGCATCGGAAATCCGCGGCTGCTGTTGGCATCCCGGCGAAACGCGCCCGGTGGCATCGGCAACCGGCACGACATGGTCGGGCGCCATCTGATGGATCACCGCTGCGGTGCGGTCGGCGCATTGGATCCAGCCGTGGCGGACAGCGCGCTGGAGCGCTTCGGCAAGTACGTGGTGAAGACGCCGCACGGTAAGCACACCTTCCTACACGGCGTCGCGCTCTCGCCGAAGATCCAGGAGGCCGAAGGCCTGCTCAATTGCGCACTGTGGCTACAGGAGGTGCCCGCCGAGGACGATCCGTGGGAGTCGGTGAAGCAGTTGCTGCGCGGACGCGGCGGTCGGCACGATGCGCGAGTCGCGGTGAGCCACGCCGGATTACTGCTCGCGGGCGCGCGGGCCAGGCTCATCAAACACGCCGGACTGCCGCACAAACTCGATCGAATCGAATTGCGCTGCATGGTCGAACAGCTGCCGAACCCGGACAGCCGCGTCACGCTGGCCGACCGCACCGATCGGCTCGGTGTACCGCTGTCCCGGATCGATTGGCGGGTGAATCCGCAGGAAGACACAACCGTGCGCCGCGCGGCGGTTTTGGCGGTCGAGGAGTTCGCGCGACTGGGATTCCCGGCCCCAACGCTGTACGACTGGGCGCGGATGGACAGCGAGCTGCCGCTGGTGCTCACCGATTGGGCACATCCGACCGGGACCACCCGGATGTCCGCGGACCCGCGCGACGGCGTGGTCGACACCGACTGCCGGGTGCACGGCATGGCCAATCTATATGTCGCGGGCAGTTCGGTTTTCCCGACCACCGGCCATGCGAATCCGACCCTGACGATCGTTGCGCTGGCGGTTCGGCTAGCTGATACTTTGCGGACTTTCGCATAGTCTGCGGCTTATGGACAAGACGCCCGGTTCGCCGCACCCACATGAACCGCATCGCGAGGGTCTGGCCTCTCGGCTGAACTGGTTGCGGGCGGGCGTACTCGGGGCGAACGACGGCATTGTTTCGACCGCGGGTCTGGTTGTCGGTGTCGCCGCGGCGACGACCAGCGCCCCGGCCATTTTCACCGCGGGCATCGCCGGACTCTCCGCGGGTGCGATCTCCATGGCTGTCGGCGAATACGTTTCGGTCAGCGCACAGCGGGATTCCGAGCGGGCGCTACTGGCCAAGGAACGCACGGAACTCAAGGAAGAACCGGACTTCGAGCTGGTCGAACTGGCCGATATCTATCAGTCGAAGGGGCTGACACCGGAGACGGCGCGCAAGGTAGCCGAGGAGCTGACCGCGCACGACGCCTTCCTGGCCCACGCCGAGGCCGAACTCGGTCTGAATCCGCGCGAGTTGACCAATCCGTGGGCCGCGGCCGCCTCCTCGGCGGTCGCGTTCACCGTGGGTGCGCTGCTGCCGCTGTTGGCGATCATCCTGCCGCCGACCACCGCGCGCATTCCGGTCACATTCGCGGCGGTGCTGATCGCGCTGGCGATCACCGGGTCGGTCAGTGCGCGGCTCGGCGGTAGCAATCGCGGGCGCGCGGTGGTGCGAGTGGTGGTCGGTGGTGCGCTGGCGATGGCGGTCACCTATGGCATCGGCCAATTGGCGGGTGTCGCCGGGATATGAGAACGGGCCGAGGGAAACCCCTCGGCCCGTCCTGTATTCAGCGCGTCGGCGTCAGTAGTAGTGCCGCCGACCGCCGACCGGGTGCCGCCCCACCGACCCGGCGAGGGCCAGTACCGCACCGATGATCAGCAATATGATTCCGGCTGTGGTGAGCAGACCGATGCCGAGTAGATACCCGACAATAAGGAGTATCAAGCCGAGGATGATCATCGTTCTTTCCTTTACTTGGTCGTCTTGACCGTTGCGCGGCCGGATGTTTCGACCGGTGCCGACCCGCCGGGCTGGCGCAGGAACCGATTCCAGCTCCACACCGGCTTACCGCCCTGCGGCGGGGTGGCCTGCGCGGCGGGTTTGGTCGCGGCAGGCGGTGGTGCCGCCGCCGGTGGCGTGCTTCGACGCTGCCCGGCGTCCTTTGCCTTGGTTTTTTCCTGGGCCGCCAACTCCCGGCGCGACTGCCGCAGATCACGCCGTGTGGCGCTGTTGCGGCGGGAACTACGCCAGACGCCCGCGAGTAGCAGGCTCAGGCCGAGCATCCCGATCGCTCCGATCGCGATCCCGTAGAGGAAAAGTTCCCCCGCGGAAGCGGTGAAGTGATAGTCGAATACCCCGAAATCGCTGGATGACGTACGAACTTCGCCCGTATTGGCCGCCACTCCGGCAACGCCGACAATTACCGCGCCGATGAGAACGACGAGCCCGATGAGAATGATCATGACAATCCCGTTGCGCTGGTTGACATTACCTTCTGGCTATGCCCGGTAATTCCGTAGTCAAACACCCGACCGGCGCGGCGTTTGGAAACTGCCGATTCGGTTATCTGCCGAATCGAAGGACAGCCACCTACAAGGAGGTCATGATGACCTATACCTTCGATATGACCGATTACTCCGACGAACGCGCTGTCGTCGCCGAACGCGCGCTCTACAACCTCGGCGGCGTGCAATCGGTCGACGTCGACCGCACCTCGGAAACCATCACCGTGAATTCCACCCTTTCCTACGGTGAAGTGCTCGACGCGATCCGCTCCGTGGGCGTCGGCGCGAAGTAGGCGGACCTGGTGTATTCGCTCGGGCTCGCCCCGCGCACGCGTTTGAATGCCGTGCTGAATCCGAAGGCATCCGCGTAGCCGACCCGGCGGGCCACCGCACTCACGGTGGCGCCGGGTTCGGTCAGCAGGTCCGCGGCGATCGTCATCCGCCAATCCGTCAGATAGGCCAGCGGCGGTTCGCCGACCAGTTCGGCGAACCGCTTGGCGAGCGTGGTGCGCGAGACTCCGGCGACGGCGGCCAGCGTGGTGAGTGTCCATGGTGCGCCCGGTGTTTCGTGCATCGCCCGCAATACCGGACCGACCACGTCATCGCTCGCGGCCCGGTACCAGGGCGGGGATTCCCGGTCGAACCAGTCGCGCAAGGTGCACACCAGTAGCCAGTCAAGTAGCCGGTCCAGTACCACCTGACGTCCAGGGCGCGGACCGGACAGCTGCACCTCCAGGTAGTCGCGCATCGGACCGCAATCGTGGTCATCGCTCACGACGGCCACCCGCGACAGCACGCGCAGCAGCCGATCGGGTACCGCGCCGCTGAGTTGATAGGTGCCCGCGAGCAGGACGGTGTCGCCGACCGGCTCCTCGACCGCGGTGCAGCACACGTCGACCGGATTGCCGGTGCCCGCCGGGTCATCGGTGAACACGAACGGCTCCGGACCGCGCACGATGGCGGTCTCCCCCACCCCGATACGGTGCGCCGCGCCGTCGACCACCAACCAGCCCTCGCCACGCAGCGGCGCGAGCAGGGTCAGCGCGGCGGCGTCGGTGAAGCGCACCGCGAACGACGCGGTCAGCACCGATGTACCGAATATCGCGCCGGTCGCGCGCACACCGCGCAGCAGATCGTCGAACGGGTCCACATCCCAACGATATCCACCGCGGATGATCGGACATGGACGGCGGACGCTCGTCCATGGTCGTCCGCCGCGGCGCCCGGTTGACTCGAATCATGACGATTCTGGTTCTCGGCAGTACCGGCAAGACCGGGCGACGGCTTGTCGCCCGCTTACGTGCGGCGGGCGAAAAGGTCCGCGCGGCCTCGCGTTCCGGCGAGGTGCGTTTCGACTGGTCCGAACCCACCACCTGGGCGGGTGCGCTGGAGGCCGCGGAGGCGGTCTATCTGATCGCACCCGATGATCCGGATCCGGTTGCCGCCTTTGTCGCAGAGGCGGTTTCGAGCGGTGTGCGGCGCTTCGTCGTGTTGTCGGGGCGCGGAATAGAGCATGTCAACGAGGAGTTCGGGGAGGGCATGCGCGCCGCGGAGGCGGCGGTCCGGGCCAGCGGTGCCGAATGGACCATATTGCGCGCCAATAACTTCGCTCAGAATTTCGACGAAGACCTGTGGTTCGACCCGCTGCGCGCCGGTCGGCTCGGCCTGCCGATGGGCGAGGTCGGTGAGCCGTTCGTGGATGTCGAGGATGTGGCCGAGGTGGCCGCCGCGGTGCTCACTCGGGACGGCCATGCGGGGCGGGTCTACGAGTTGTCGGGGCCGCGTGCGCTGACATTCGCGCAGGCCCTCTCGGAAATCGCCACGGCGGCAGGGCGCCCCATCGAATACGAGACTTTGACACCCGACGCCTACCGCACCGAACTGCTCGCCCATGGTCTTCCCGAGGAGGTCGCGACAGCGCTGAACGCGATGTTCGAGCTGATGCGCACTGGGCGCATCGCCGAACCGTCGGACGGCGTGCATGCGGTACTGGGCCGACCTGCCACCGATTTCGCCGAGTACGTCGAACGCGTCTGGTCCGCCCGACCGGTCTAACGCCGACCGAGGTCGAGGCGTCGAGTTACCCGGTCGACCAAGTCCGGAGGCATGCCGGGTTCGCGGCGGGCGGCCAGAGCTTCGCGGCGGCCCGCTTCGAGGACATCGGCCTGGATATCGCGAATCTTCATCACCAGATTCAGATCTCGGGCCGCGTGGGCCTTGGCGTCCTCGTCGGCGGCCTCCGGATCGGCGCGAGCCACGCGTTGGCGGAGTTGGCCGCGCAGGCGTTCGTGAAGGTCGTCGGGGAGCCCTTCGGTTTCGGCGATCTGCTCGAGGCAGTCGAGTTCCGCGCGGACGACACGTTCCCAAAGGCTCCGTTCGAGCAGCCGTTCCTTCTGGGAGTCGGCCTGAACACCGGTGAGCCGCACGACAAGTGGCAATGTCGGGCCCTGTAACAGCAGGGTGAACAGGACGACGGCGAAGGCCGTGAAGAGGATCTGGGTGCGGCCCGGAAACGGTTCGCGGGCATCGGTGAGCAGCGGAATGGCCAGTGCCAGTGCGATGGTCGCGACGCCACGCATGCCCGCCCACCAGGTGACGACCGTTTCCTTCCAGGTGTAGGGCTCGTCGGCGTCCTCGTCGCGCCACCACCACCTGCGCAGGGAAAGGGTGGTCAACAGCCACACCAGCCGCAGTCCGACCACCACCCCGACAACAACGCTCGCGACGCCGAGCAGTCGCGGCCAGCCGTCGCCCGTATCGTCGAGTACGACACCGAGTTCCAGGCCGATCAATCCGAAAGCGAAACCGCTGATCAGCATTTCGGTGATCTCCCAGAAGGCATCGCCGACCAGGCGATAATCGCGATCGCCGAAATTGGTGCCCGCATCGGTCAGATACAGCGCGCACACCAGTACCGCCAGCACCGCCGACCCCGAAAACGCCTCGGCCACACCGTAAGCGGCGAACGGCAACAGCAGGGTGAGCGCCACCTGCCAGGACGCCTCCGCCAGCTTGCTGGTCAACTTGCTGCCCGCATAGCCGAGCGTCATCCCGACCGCGATCGCGACGACCGCCGAGATCACGAACTCACCGGCCGCATGCCATGCCGAGAACTTGCCGGTGAGCACGGCCTGCACCGCGACGCTGTAGATGACGATCGCGGTCACATCGTTGAACAGCCCCTCGCCACCGAGCGTCACCACGAGGCGGCGCGGCAGGCCCAGCTTGCCCGCCATGGCCGTCGCGGCCACCGGATCAGGCGGGGCGACAACAGCACCGAGCGCCAGGCAAGCCGCCAATGGCAGCGCCGGATACCAGGCGTGGAAGACCGCCGTCACCGCGGCGGCCGTCGCGAACACCAACCCGACCGCGCGCAATGCGATCGGACCCCAATTCTCCGCGAACTGCCGCCATGAGGTCCGCCGTGCTGCCGCGTACAACAGCGGCGGCAGCACCAGCGGCAGGATCAGGTCGGGCGGCACATCGACTCGAGGAACCGCGGGTATCAGCGCGAGCACACATCCGAATACCGTCATCAGGACCGCCGATGCGATACCGAGTCGCCGCGCGAGCGGTTCGGCCAGGATCGTGGCGAACAGCAAGACGAACATCAGCACCAACTGGTCCATGACGCCCCAGTCTGCGGTGAGTTGCTGAGATTTCCCTAGCGACCGCGCCCATACGGCACTGTGAGTTTCCGGCGTTCCTGTCGCGTCAAACGGTTGGGCACCAGCTGCCACCAGGTCACACACCGCCACACCCATTCCATCGGGCCGTAGCGGAACCAGCGCAACCAGTAACAACTCCACAGTGCCTGCACCGCGATAATTGCGGCGGCCGAGCCGAGCAGTGCGCCGTAGCGATTGGAATCGGATAGGCCGAGCCATGGATCAGCGGCCAGGACAAGTCCGGTTGCCGAGACGTAATTGGTCAGCGCCATCCGCCCCATCGGCTCGAGCATCTCCGCGAAGACCTCACCGGTCTCGGTGCGCAGGAATAGCAGGAATCCGGTGAGATAGGCGAGCGCGCCGAGCAGTCCGGCGACCGGAGCCACACTGCCGGTCCACAGCGCGCTATACGGCATGCGGTACTCCCATACCCCTGCGGCCGCCGCCGCGGGCACTGCCAGCACGAACACCACCGCGATCCGCCAGCCGCGATAGCGCAGGTTATCCGCGAGGCCGAAGCGGTCGGCGGCCAGACCCAGCAGGAACAAACCGGGTACCAGGCCGAGCCCGCCGCCGATCGTGACCGGAACCCCGATCGTCGCGACCAACCCGCCGAGCAATATTCCATAGCGCGGTAGTCGTGCGGCAGGCAGCAAAACCACCAACCCGACGATCGCATACGGCAGCAACGCCTCACCCGGCTGGAAAACATGGTGGATCAGACCGAACACACCGAGCGCGACGAGCCGCCGCGCAAGTACCAGCCGCGGCCGGTCATCGCACTCGGCCGCGCGATCCAGGAACAGCGAAAAGCTGAGCCCGAACAGGAACGAGAAGATCGGAAAGAATCGTCCCTCGAACAGCACGCACAACACGTGCCGTGTCGGATCCACAGTTCCGGACCCGACCATCGCCCGCATATCGGTGATCTGCCAGATATTCACCACCAGAATCCCGCACAGCGCGAAACCACGCACGGCGTCGAGCTCGTGGATGCGCGGGCGCGCACCGGCGGGATCCATGCATCCACGCTATCGAGGGCCCGCTCCAGATCCGGTGAAGACAACGCCGCTCAGCCGAGGTTGGCGACGACCAGCGCGCACAGCTAAAGCATCCTTCGCCTGCCGCACCCATGCCGGTGAGCTCGAACACTAACACTTCATGCATTAACTATTCATGCGCTAAGTTTGATGGCGAACCTAGGAGGTGCCATGGAGATCGACGATCCGTTGCGGCTGGATCGGCAGGTGTGTTTCGCGCTGGCCGTGGCCAATCGGTCGGTGCTCGGTGTGTACCGCCCACTGTTGGAGCCGCTCGGGCTCACGCATCCGCAGTATCTGGTGATGTTGGCGCTGTGGGGTGAGGCGCCGATGTCGGTGAAGGCGATTGCCGAGGCGATTCAGTTGGATTCGCCGACGCTCTCGCCGCTGCTCAAGCGGCTGGAGTCGGCCGGGCTGATCACACGAGGTCGCGATAGTCGTGACGAGCGCAACCTCGTGGTGGATCTGACCCCGGCCGGGCGGGCGCTGCGCAAGCAGGCCGAGCGGATTCCGCCC
The DNA here is from genome assembly GCF_001613225.1 of Nocardia pseudovaccinii NBRC 100343. Taxonomy (GTDB): domain Bacteria; phylum Actinomycetota; class Actinomycetes; order Mycobacteriales; family Mycobacteriaceae; genus Nocardia; species Nocardia pseudovaccinii. Next base: position 50,338 of record NZ_BDBY01000228.1, on the reverse strand, counting down.
GCCGTGGTGGAGCGGCTCGGCGTGACATTGGCGGATCTGGAGGAACTGCGCGAAGTACTGACCCGGGTCAACGAGGCCGCGCGTCGCGCGGGTGACCCTGCCACCGCACGAGGAGTGCACGCATGACCCGACCCAATCCCATCCAGTGGATCGGCTACGCCTTCGGGCGACGCCTGCCGGATTCGTTGCGCGAATGGGTGCGCAACGACCTCACCGGCAAGTACGCGACGCCACGTCATATCGTGCGCGGGCTGGTGCCGTTCACCCCACTGTTCGCCGTATTCCTGTTGTTCCCAGGCGAATTGTGGTTGCGCGGGTCGATGGTGCTGTTGGCACTACTGCTCGCACTGTTCTACACAACGGCCTTCATGCCGATGAATCGGGCGCATCGCCTGGCGAAACACGGACTCCCGGCGGATTTGCAGAATCCGGAGCGGGCGCGGCGGCGGGCGCTGGAGCGGGCGACCTACGCGGCGCAGCATCCGCATTGAGCAGACCAACCTGTCAGTGGACGGTGAGGTCCAGACGACGGTGGCGGCGCACGAAAATGCTCGGAACCCATTGGGCTGCATCGGGATTCGACGCACGGCCGAATGACGTGCCGCGGGTCAGGAGGGTTTGCAGAGCAACGCGGGCCTCCAACCGGGCCAAGGCCGCGCCGACGCAGAAGTGGATGCCTTTGCCGAAGGCCAGGTGATTACGTTGAGCCGGGCGGTCGAGGCGGATTTCGTTGGGCGCGGGGAAGATTGCGGGATCGCGATTGGCGGCCGACCACAGTAGGAGGAGGTGGCTACCCGCGGGGAGATCGGTGTCGCCGAGGGTGGTGTCGCGGACGACGTGGCGGTGGTGGGCGCGGAACGGAGACTCCAGGCGCAGAACCTCTTCGAGGAACGCGGCGAGCATGTCGGGTTCGGCGCGGAGACGGGTCTGGAGCGCGGGATCGATGGCGAGGATGCGGGTCGCATTGCCGATGAGGCCCGCGGTGGATTCGCCGCCCGCGCCGACGAGTTGGATGAGGATCAGGACGGCGACATCGCGGGCGAGTTCACCTGTGGCACAGGCTTTTGCCAGGTCACCGAGAAGGTCGTCGCCCGGATGGTCGCAAGCTCGGACGAGTTGGCGGCGCAGATAATCGGCGAGTTCGGTTGCGGCGGTTACGACGACAACCAGCCGGTCGGTGGTGACCACGCCGTCGAGCAGTTCATTACTCGTATAGCCCCAGGCCAGCAACTGGGGAATGTCCGCATCGGGCAGGCCGATCAGCTCGGCCACCAAGGTCATCGGCAATCGGTCGCCCATGGCCGACATCCACTCGATGTGTCCGTCACGGAAACCCTCCTCCCACAGTCGGTCCGCCGCAGCGGTAATGGTGGGTTCCAGTGCGCGAATGCGTTTCGCGACAAGCGCGGGCAGTACCAGTTTGCGGTGCGCCTGGTGGGTCGGATCGTCACCGGTGGCCAGGACGTGGATGGCCTGTCCCCCGCCGTCCAGATCGAAGACCGCCGCCGAACCATCGGGTTGGCGCACCAGGGCGGCGGTGAGGTTGGCGGAGAAGTCGGCGGGGCGGGTGGTCGCCGCCGTGACCAGATCCCAGCGACTGACCAAGTAGAAATCGGTGTCGGCGATGCGGTGCACCGGCGATTCGGTGCGCAGCCGGTCGTAGAGCGGATACGGATCGTCGAGTATCCCGGGGTCGAACAGGTCGATTTCAACTCGGGTCATTCGCTCGCCTCTCCGGCACGGTTTCGGTTTCCGCACACCAGATTTCGCGGTGCCGCCCGCCCTCGTCAATAGCCTCGGAAAACTGAGATTCCGGTACCGAATCCGCAGGTCGGACGCTGTCTCGGAGCCTGCCGCCCACCTCCTGATGTACTGCGAATCCACACCTAGAATGTCTCATCCTGAGACAAATTTCTGGAACCGTATCTGGAGGTCGCGATGACCGGACACCCCGACTGGCTCACCGGCGGCCACCGCCGCGACCTCGCGATCGAACGCATCCACGCCGCCGCGGCCGACCTCATCGCCCGCAAGGGCATGGCCGGACTGAATATCGACCACGTCGCCGCCGCGGCCGGATGCTCGCGCGCGACGGTCTACCGCTACGTCGGCGGGAAGTCGGCATTGCGCGATGCCGTATTGAGCGAGGCCACCGCCCGCAACGCCGAGATCATCCGGCGCGCCGTCACCGCCCACACCGGCCCCGACCGCATCACCCACGCGATACTCGCCGCGCTCGCAGCGGTCCGCGCCGACCCGGTCGCCACGGCCTTCCTGACGACGACCAGCCCGAACGAGGTCGACACCTATCTCGCGGGCAATCCCCGATTGGCCGAAGTCGCAACGGAACTCACCGGAACCAGCGGTGACCCGCTCGCCGGACAGTGGATCGTGCGCGTGGTCCTCTCGCTATTGTTCTGGCCCGCAACCGATCCCAGCGCCGAGCGCGCTCTCGTCGAACGCTACGTCCTCCCGGCCTTCGCGATTCACCAGTAGCGACGACGCGCGGAGCGTCGAGCGGTGAAGTTCGGCGGCCTGGTCTCGGTCGGCCTGGCGCGCCGACGGCTGCGCCATGGGGCGTCTGCGGGGCGGGTGGCGTGGAGTCGTTTCTTTCGCATAGCCGGGAGCGTCAGCGCAGGGCCCACGGGGCAATGGCCTGGACGGCGGGCCAGCCGAAGTCTTCGGTGTCCTCGTCTTCGACGAACCACAGCCAGTTCTGCACGGCTCGGACCAGCGTCCAGGCGCGGGCGCGATCCGGATCGAGTCCGGCGATATCGACGACGGCGGCGAATCGATCGTCGAGGGCGGACTCGGCGCGCCGATTCCACAGCAGCGACAGCGTGGTGAATTCGAGATCGCCCGCCAGGGGCTGCGGATCGATGACCAGCCATGGTTCGCGGGTGCCGCCGAGGACGTTCTCGTAGTGCAGATCCTCATTCACCAGCAGCCGGTCCGCACTCGGACCGAGCTGAGCGCAGACGTCGACGGCCGCGTCGAGCATCGTGCGCGGGAAGGGTCTGCCGAGGCGCTGCCAGTTCTTCGGTAATTCCTCGACCATGCGCCCGGCCTCGGTACGCAGGTCGCGAGAGATTCCCGGCGGAGCGGGGATGGCGAGCCGACGCAGCAGGACGGAGATGATCCGAACCGCGTCGTCGATGGGCTCGAAGTCCAATGACCGGGTGGGATCGAGTCGTTCCAGCAGGAGCGCGCCGTGCTCGGCGTCGCTGTCGAGCAATCGCACCGCGCCATTGCCCGCCCAAGCGGTCAATGCGACCGGTTCGTCGCGAGTCTCGGGAGTGAGATGGCCGAGTTTGAGCACAACCCGATTGCCATCCGAGCGCACGGCGGGCAGCACCAAGCCGCCGTAGCCATACATGGGTGCGCCCTCGAACCGAAGCCCCCAGCGCTCGGCGAACCGAGCCGCGAGTGCGGGCAGACCATCCAGCCAAGCCCGAGCCGCAGGCTCAATCTTGACGAGACGATCGGCGAAGAATTTGGGGACAACGATCACCAATCGAGCATCTCAGCCGTGTCGAACGAATTTCGTCGTCGTTCGGCTACGGGAATCCGGGCAGCGGGGGCAGTGGCGGCAGGAAAGGGAACGGATTCTCAGGCATCGGATTGGGGACCGGGTTGGGATTCGGATTCTGCGGGACTGGATTCTGCGGGACTGGATTCTCCGGCACCGGATTCTCCGGCACCGGGTTCTGCGGGACCGGGTTCTGCGGGACCGGGTTCTGCGGGACCTGGTTCTGGGGGACCGGGTTCTGGGGGACCGGGTTCTGCGGGACCTGGTTCTGGGGAACCGGATTCTGCGGAACCTGGTTCTGGGGAACCGGATTCTGCGGAACCTGGTTCTGCGGGACCGGCGGCGGTTCCGCGACGCCCTGACCTTGCGGTATGCAGGTCCAGTGGCCATCCGGCGACTGTCCCCATTGCGCGACGACCCCTTCGTGGGAGCAGTCGTCGCCGCTCCGGTGCGCCTCGCGCGCCTGTTCCTGCGGCGCGCAAACCCACAGGCCGTTGCGCTGATCCCATTGCGCGACGACCCCTTCGTGCGAGCAATCGTCGCCACGCTTGCGCGCCGGTTGCCCCGCGGAGGTCGTCGCACGGTTCGACTGTGGCACGAGCGGGGGCGCTTGACGGGCGGTGCTGCCTTTTGCGCTCGACGTGGCCGATGTCGGTGCGTCGTTGTTCGAATCCTGATTCGATCGCAGCAGCGCGATCGCGACCACCAGCGCGAGCGCGGCGGCGATAACGGCCGCGATGGTCAGGACACGACCGCTATCGTTTCTCGATGTCGTACCGCCGCCGGGTTCCACCATCACACCGCCTTCGTGCCGAGTAGGGACTACCTTCACGAAAAGCTCTGCTGGCAGGCTACCGAAGATCGCAGTGCGAAATACCAACTTTTGCGACCTGCGTTTGCGCAGGTAGTGCCTTATTTGATGCCGACGCGCACCTTGACGGCGTCATCGCCGGTTTCGTGCAACGCCTGACTGATCAGACCGCTGAGATCGATGCGCGGCGCACTGGCCGCGACCGCGTCGGCCAGCGGCCGCAACCCCGGAATGAGCGATTTCAGCTCGGGCCCGACCTTGTCCATCCATTCGGTCACCCGCTGCAGGAACGGCACCAGTCCGTCGCCCTCCAGATACATCTCCGGACTGTTCCCCGCCGTGACCAACCGACCGACCGCCTCGACGAGATCGTCCAGCGACTGACCGAACCGCACCAGATCGGGCGCACCGATCGAGGTGGCCGGTCCGGCCCATTCGATATCGCTCGCGGCCAGCTGAAAGCTATTGAGCAGTTCGGCGATTTTCGAGGCCCTGGTCATGATGGTGGCAGCGAGCAGATCGCCCGAGCGTGCCAGTTCCGGCATTACCGCGGACGTGCCGGAGATGGACTTGCCGAGCGTATCCACGATCGAGCCGACCACAGTGGGGTCCAGCTGGTTCATGGTCTTGGTGACCAGCCGCGCCACCTCCGGAATCGATAGCGGTGTGCGAATGTCTTTGGTATCGAGCCGCTGTCCGTCTTTCAGATACGGCCCGCCGTCAGTATTCGGCACGAACTGCACATAGGGCTCGCCGAGCGCGGAGAGCTGTTCGATGGTGACAGTGCTGTCGGTCGGCACCTGCTGGCCCTTGTCGACGCGGAAGCCGACCTCGACGCCAGCGGCCGTATTCTCCACCGATGTCACCTTGCCGATCGGGATACCGGTGAGCAGAATCGGTGAACCGACTCCCAGGCTGCCCGAATTCCGCAGCACCATGGACACATTGGTGTAATCGGCGAGCGGATCGAACCGCACCACACCGAAGGTAAGATAGCCCGCGCCGAGGATCAGGATGGCGGCGATGCCGCCGAGCGAGGCCAGCGAACCCACCTTCATCGGACCGCTCCGATCATGCGCAACGTTTGAATGATCCGATCCACCTGCTCGGGTTCGGATACCGCGGTGCCATCGGTCCTGATATTCAGCTTCGGCCCGCGCTCCACGAACGGAATGATCTTGTCGCGCAATAACGCGACGAGCATGGCCAGATTCGAGGGTGACCGCAGGTCCAGCGGACCACCGGTCAGCATCGGCACGAAGGCCTGCAGCATCGCGTCATCGGCCTGCATCAGCGGCGCCAGCCAGGTCATCGAGCGACCGACCGGGCCGAGTACGCCGAAGATATTCGCCACTCCGGCAAACGAATTCGTCGCCGCATTCACCTGCGCTACCGACTCCGCACTGAGGATATTGTCCAGTTCGGGCCGAATATCATGCAACACTTCGGAATTGGTGAGCAGGCCGTACAGCAGCGAATCCACCTGGTCGAGATTCGCCGCCAGATCCGCGGCATCGCCGCCCATCACCTTCGAAATGCGCGCGGTCTCCCGGGGATCCCGCGGCAGTACGGAATTGAATCGAGTGATGATGTCCTGCAGCTGGCCGATCGCACCGCCCTGCACGAAGAAGGCCATGGCGGCCATGGTGTCCTCGAGCTGTACCGGCGGCTTGGTCCGCTCGATCGGAATGGTGCCGTCGGGTCCGAGCAGCGCACCGAAACCATTCGACGGCGTGGTCAATGCGATGTGGATATCGCCCAGCACGGTGTTCTGCCGCAGCTCCGCAATGGTCGTGGTGGGCAGTTGCACCGACTTCGCGATATCGGCGTCGACTACCACGAATCCACCGCGGCCCGTTGGCGCATCGGCCGCCGGGACCACGGTCACCTTGTCGACCGTGCCGATCTGCGCACCATTGGCGATCACCTTGGCCTTGGCGGGCAGGTTGAGGACATTCGCGAATTCGATCCTCACGCGATAAGTGGCTCCGGATACCGATGTGCCGGGGACCGGCACCGATGACGGATCGAAAGCACAGCCGCCCAAGGCGATTCCGGTCGCCAGCACCGTCGCCACGAGACGCTTTTTCATCGTCCACCTGCCAATCCCAGTACCAGCGGGACGAGGTGCATATCGACCAAGCCGTCCGCGGCGCCCAGGCATTCGCCCGGCGCGAGGGCATTGACCGCGGCACAGACCTCTTCGGCGTTCTGCTGCGCAATGGCCACCTTCGGCGGCGCATAGCTGATGCCCGGCGCACCATCGGAAATCACCGTGCGGAATGCCGAGGTGAGCGCGGGCGTCATGAGCACCACATCGCGCAGCGAACCGACATTGGCGCGCAAGAGTTTGATCAGCGGCACACTGGCGTCGAGCGCGCGCATGATCGGATCACCGAACATGGTGGTGATGTCATTGAGCATGGGCAGAATTTGGCGCAGACCGTCGAAGAGTTGCACTGCGGGACCGAGCAATTCGGTACTGGCCTGATCCAGTGCGGGGCCGATGCGAACCAGCATGGACTGCAGGTCGCCCCAATACTGAGTCACCTTCTGCGATACCGAAGCGAACGCATCGAAAATGCCTGCCAGATGGCCGATATCGGCATCGGGGGATTTCAGTGCCGAGCCGAGTTTGCGAATCAGCTCGTTGACCTGTGGACCGGTGCCTGCGGTCGCCGCATCGATCGAGGCGAGCCCCTTGGCCAGCGAATTCTGATCGGATCCGTTGAGCTGATCGGAAAGCGAGGACAGCGCCGTCAACGTTTCGGTGAGGCTCTTCGGGGTGAGCGTTTTGGTGATGCACTGACCGCTGTCCCAGGGCCGCATGTTCTTATCACTGGACAGCACGGCCAGATTGCGATCGGCGACCACGGTGTCGGACACGGTGGTGGCCGAGGCATCGGCGTACACCGGATGGTCGGCATCGACATCGAATTCGACCCGCACGCTCTTGCCCTGGTTCCGCACCGAGGTCACCGTGCCGACCGTGATGCCGCGCATCGTCACCTGATTGCCCGGATAAAGTCCGATGCTGTCGGGCATTATGGCGCAATAGGATTCGGTCTTCCGCAGCGGATCGAAGGCGATGGAATACCCGCCGACGGCAAGCGCGGCGACAACGACGGCACCGGCGATCGACATGAACGCCTGCGAGCCGAGCACCCGATTCAGCATCAGCACGCCTTCCCGGGGAGCGGCACGCACACTGCACCGGACTGATCCACCACGATCCCGCCCTCAGGAATCACCAGGCCCCGCAATTTCTGACTCAGGTCGTGTGCGGAGGAGATGATCGGCTCGAGCTGACCGCCCATCTGCTCCAACCGCGGCAGGGCATCGGCCAACTGCTGCGCCTTGGGTTTCAGTGTGGAATCCCAGAACGGCGCGACGGCAGCGACCCGCTGAACCACGCTGTTGAGCAAGGCAATCGATTCGCGCAGCTCGGCGCGCTTATCGAGGAGTACGGTCTCGAGCAGATTGGCATTCTCCATCAACCTGCGCAGATCGCTCTTCGCGCCGTCGTACATGGTCACGTATTCATCCGCCACCGCAATGGCATTGGAAACCTGGGTGCGCTGGCGGTCGATGGCATCGATATAACTGCCGACCGTGTCCAGCGTGGTGCGCAAGGTATCCGGCGCACCCTCGACCGACTTGTCGAGTGCGGCCAGATTGCGCCGCAAGGTATCACCGTCGATCTTGCCGATCGGGGTCGTCGCATCCTGGAAGGTCTGAATCAGGCTGTAGGGCAGGCGAACTCGATCGGCCGGAATCGGCTTGTCGCCGAGCGGCTCGGTGCCCGCCGGGAACAGCGCGATGTAATGGCCGCCGACCACGGTTAGCATGCGCACGTCCAGCGAGGTCTGGTCGCCGACGAAAACATCGGAGTCCACGGTGAATCGCATGACGACTTTATCCGGTTTCAGCTCCAGCGATTTCACGGTGCCGACCGAGATGCCCGCCAATCGGATATCGTCGCCGGACTTCACCGACTGCGCCTCGGACAGCTCAGCGGTATAGGTCGTCTTGCCGAACGGAATCACGTAAAGCGCTGCGGCAGTGCCCATTGCGATGACCACGAGCACCGCGCCGATAATGCCGAGCCGCACTTCTTTGCGCAGCCGGGCCGGTTCGTCGAGGATCGGCCTGTTTCCGCCGAACCACCGTCTCACCCGTTGCATACGGCCACCTTCTGTCCGCCGATCAGCACCTGCACCGGATTCGGCAGCTCCGCTTTCCCTCTGCTGCACTCCGGTTTCCAGTCCGCGATGGTGCGCGGCACGGCATTGTCGATCGAGGCGAGCAGCCCCGGTAACTTGCCGAAAACGTCGACGGCTTCCTGCGGGTCGGGAAAGAGTTTGCGGATGAGCCCGTCGATATCCGCGCCGCTGTCGGCGGTCAGGCCGACGGAGGCGAGCAGCCGGTCGAGCGGTCCGAGCACCGAGGGCGCGTTCATCGCGAATTCGGCGAGGCCGCCGATATTCGCCTGCAGCGCTTGGAAAATATCGGTCAGCCGGGCCAGCAGCGGAACCAGATAGTGCACCCGGCCACCGACCCGGTCGGCGAGTTCGGACATATTGCGCACCAGCGTCGCGATCACCGTCTGCCGATCGCCGACGTATTCGCTCAGCTTGCCGATGGCATCCATGGCCGGACCCAAACCCGAACCGTCGCCCTCGAGCACCGCGAGCATGCTCTCGGTGAACTGGTTGACGGCTTCCGGAGACATGGTGGCCAGCACCGGTTTCAGGCCGTTGAACAGGCTGGTCACATCGAAGGACGGCAACGTCATCTCGGTATCGACGACCGCGTTCGCGGGCAGCCGGACACCGGGATTCGGCTGCTGCTGCAGGTCGATATACCGCTGGCCGGTGAGGTTTTGATAGCGGATCGCCAGGGTGCTGTTGTCATAGATCGGCGTAGAGGTCTTGACGGTGAGCCGGACCTTGGCCTCGAGGCCGTCGAGCGATAGGCCCTCGACCTTGCCGACCTGCACGCCGTACATGCGCACGTCATCACCGACCTTCAGGCCGTTGGCATCGGTGAACAGCGCATCGTGCACCTCGGTATCCCCGGCCACCGGCCGCTTGATCGCCGTCAGCACGAGCGAGAGCACCACGATCATCACCGCGGCGAAAACCCCGAGCCGCCAGGCCGCGCCACGTACCGTCATCGCACACCCGCCTGACCGAGCAGCGGGACCGCGATACCGGGCACACCCCGCAGATCGACATCGAGATTCAGCACCGGACCGTCGGGCGTATCCGGCATGGCGGCCCGCAGCCGCTCGAGCAGGGCGCGCAGTTCGGCCGCGGACTGCTGGGGCCTGGGGACCATCTGCGCCAACACATTCAGTATCGGCGCGAGCATGTCGGCGCCCTCGGCGAAGTGGCCGCCCGCGGTGGTCAGCGTGGTCCCGAGCGCGGGCAGGATGCTGCCGGTCAGCGCGGCGACACCGCGGTCGTAGCGTTCGCGATCGGTCTGCAGGATCTTGATATCGCGGATCTGGTCGAGAACCTGGATGGTCGCGCCCGCGAATTTGCCACCGCCGTCGAAGGCCGGGCCGAGTCTGCCGACGAGTTCGGAGGTCGGCATGGTCTGGTTGTCGGCAATGGTGCGCGCCACCGTGATCAGCGCCTGCACCAGTGGGGTGAAAGCCTGGAAATCCGCGGAGACCTGGGCGATGACACTGGCCAGCTGCGGTGTGAATATGGTCGCGCCGACCTGGGACAGGCTGCGCAGGATGCTGCCCATCGTCGCGTCGTAGACATCCGCCGCGCGTCTCCCGGTCAGCTCGATGACCGCATCCGGTCGCAACGGCGAACCGCCCGGGCCACGGCGCAATTCGAGTTCGCTGATGCCGAACAGGTTGGCGGGCGCGTAGTCGACACGCAGGCTGTCATCGATGCCGAAGAGCCGAGACTGGTCCAGCTGCAAGGTGATTCGCTGGGTGCCGCGCTCATCCGGCGCGACCCGCGCGACCGTGCCGACCAGTACACCGTCGAGACGCACCTGCGTGCCCGCACTGACACCGTCACCGATTTCCCGGGTGTGCAAGGCGATCCGCAGGCCCTCGTCGGCGCGCAGGTTCCGATAGAGCGTAGTCGCAAGGGCGACGACGGCTATCAGCGCGATGATCGCCGAACCAACCGTCCGCGAACGCTTCTTATCCGCGGCAACGCCGGGCATTCCATACTTCGGCATCCGCTACCCCGTAAAACTGATCGCCGCGTTGAAGCCCCACAGCACAATGCTGAGCACCATGTCGATCGCGATAATGGCCACGAAACTCGTGCGCACCGCGCGACCCGACGCGATACCGACGCCCTCGGGGCCGCCCGTGGCGAAGAATCCGTAATAGCTGTGCACCAGGATCACCACCGTCCCGAAGATGGCGACCTTGATCACCGCGGCGATCACGTCGAAGCCGGAGACGAACTGGAAGAAGTAGTGGTCGTAGACACCCGCGGACTGGCCGTGCACGAGCGTGATGATGCCGCGGCAGGCCGCGTAGCTGAGGATCAGCGCGATCAGGAAGGTCGGCACGATGGCCAACGCACCCGCGAGCACCCGGCTGGTGACCACGAACGGCACCGAGCGCAGACCGAGCGCCTCGATGGCGTCGATCTCCTCGGAGATGCGCATCGAACCGATCTCCGCGGTGATCCGGCAACCCGCCTGTGCCGCGAAACCGACCGCGGCCGCGATCGGCGCCAACTCACGAGTGGTGGCGTAGGCCGAGACGATGCCGGTGACCGGCCCCATCCCGAGCATGCTCAGCGTCGCGAACGATTCGACCGCGACGGATGCGCCCATCACCAGACCGAGCACGATCATCATCGGCACTGTCCCGCCGCCGACCACGACCGAGCCGCGACCCCAGGTCATATCGGTGATGGCACGCATGGTCTCACCGCGATACCGCTTCAGCGTCAACGGAATCGCCGCGAGCACCTGCCACACGAATACCGCGACGAAGCCGAACCCGTCGACCGCACCGAGCACCCGACTACCGCGACGGAAATACCGCGTGATCCAGCCGAACCCCTTGGGGGCGTAGGACGAAATCGCCATCACGCCAGCCTCGTCGGCAGGAACATGGCGGTGACCTGCGTGAGCACCAGATTCACCACGGTGATCGAGACGACCGAAAGCACCACGGCGGCGTTCACCGCATCGGCGACACCGCGCGGTCCGCCCTTGGCCTCTAGCCCGCGCTGGCACGCGATGACCACCACGAGAAAGCCGAATATCAGCGCCTTCACCAGCGAGACCCACACATCCGCGGTAGTGGTGAACGAGCCGAAGGTGGCCCAGTAGCTACCCGGCGTGACGCCCTGTCGGCCGATGGCGACCGCGTATCCGGCCATGATGCCGACGAAAATGATCAGGATATTCAGCAGCGGCGCGACCACCAGCATCGCCGCCATTCGCGGGATCACCAGGCGGTGGATCGGGCTGATGCCCATGGTGTTCAGCGCGTCGATCTCTTCGCGAATGGTGCGCGCGCCGAGGTCCGCCGCAATGGCGGCCGCGCCTGCGCCACCGAGCAGAAAGCCGGTCGCCATCGGTGCGCCCTGCTTGATGACGCCGAGTCCACCCGTCGCGCCGAGCAGCGAATCGGCGCCGAGGGTGTGAATGAGATTGCCGACCTGGATCGAGACGATCACACCGAACGGGATCGCCATCAAGATCGCGGGGACGGTCGTGACGGTGATCAACCGCCAAGCCTGGAGCAGGGCCTCGCGCCATTGGAATTGGCCGCGGGCGATATCACCGACCGCGCCGAAGACCGACTCCTGCGCGACGCCGAACGCCCGGCCGAAGGTGCGCAGCGACGAGCCGACCGTATCCGAAAAGTTCTTCCGGACAACCGAACTCGCGGATTCGCGGGTATGCAGGTCCGGCGTCATAGTCCGTATCCCGGTGTCGCGCCTGCGGCACGGGCTGTGTCGAATTTCATGCCGCACTCTCCGGATTCGGCGTCGATGCCAACATCCAGCAAGCTAATCGTTACGGCGAGTAACAACAAAATCAGCGAGCTGTGATGCTCGACACCTAGTCGCCGTTTCCCCGCTCAGCGTGGTCATTCATGGATCCGGTCACACCGGCTACGGACTGGCGGCGAGAAACACAAAAGCCGAGAACAGAGCCACATGGACACCACCCTGCAGCAGCGTCGCGCGACCCGGCACCACCGTCAGCACACCGGCGACGACCGTCAAAGCGAGCAGCACCATCTGCGTCGCACCGAGCCCGAGGACCAGCGGACCGTCTAGCCAGATAGTTGCTAAGGCGATCGCCGGAATAGTCAAGCCGATGCTCGCCATGGCGGAGCCGAGCGCGAGATTGAGGCTGATCTGCACCTGATCGCGGCGAGCGGCACGCACGGCCGCGAGAGTTTCCGGCAGTAGGACGAGCAGTGCGATGACCACGCCGACCGCGGACTGCGGCAGACCAGCCGAGGCGACGGCTGATTCGATCGACGGCGAAACCACCTTGGCCAGACCGACGACCGCGACCAAGGCGACCATCAACATGGCCAGGCTGAGCAGCGTCGCGCGCACGGTGGGCCGATCGCCGCGCTCATCAGCGCCATCGGATTCCTCGACGGGCAGGAAATCATCGCGATGCCGGACGGTCTGCACCATTACGAACAGGGCATACAGCAGTAGGGAAGCCGCCGCGGCGAAGGCCAACTGCGCTGGGGAGAATTCCGGCCCGGGCTTACTGGTGGTGAAGGTCGGCAGGACCAGACTGAGGGTGGACACGGTCGCAACCGTGCCGAGCGCCGCGCCGGTGCCCTCGGCATTGAATACCGCCACCCGCCTGCGAACCGCACCGACCAGCAACGCCAGACCGAAAATACCGTTGCAGGTGATCATGACCGCCGCGAAAACGGTGTCGCGGGCCAGCGCCGCGGACTTCTCCCCACTGCTCACCATCATCGTGACGATCAGCCCGACCTCGATCACCGTCACCGCCACCGCGAGCACCAGGGACCCGAACGGTTCACCGACCCGATGCGCGATGACCTCGGCGTGCTGCACCGCCGCCAGCACCGCACCGGCCAGTGCGGCGATCACCACGACCACGCCGATTCCGGGTAGCGATCGCCCCCAGGTGGCGGCCAGGATGATCGCGGCTAGTAGCGGGATGAATACGGTCCAGCGGGAAGTCGACGCACGGAGCATGACTTCCATCGTGTCAGCAAATTATTCGCGCTCGATCGCGTGTGATCGGGCGCATGCGGTGCGTCAGTCGTCGAGATCGATCCGGACGGTCAGCAAGTCGGTGCCGAGCAATCGAACACCCGCGCTGTTGGCCTTGGGCAATGTTTGCAACCGCGCGCGCGGATCGTCATCCGGCAGTAGGTGCGCGGTACCGGTGTGCCAATGTCCGTGCAGCCGCAATCGAACCTGGTTGTCGGCCTTGATATTCCGAATGTATTGGGACTTGTCACCGAATTCGGAGACGAGCCAGAACTCCTTGCCGACTCGTCGCCCCCCGATCGGCGTGATACGCGGCTGCCCGCTCTTGCGCCCGACGGTCTCCAGCAACTGCTGCGTCGGCAATCTGCGCAGAATCGGATTTCCCAACCGCCGCTGAAATGTAGTCACGACTCGGTGCTGAACATCACGCAAGTTCGCCATGTGCCGACGCTAGCACCGGCCGATCGCATCTGCGGCGACCGTTGCTCGCCACGCCGACATCCGATGCCGGTTCGATGTTCGCCGCGACAACGGTCGCGCTGTAGTGCACGCACAGATGGGCCGAGACATCGCGCTTCACCTCACGATCCCGCCAGCCGAACACGCACGGATTTCGGCCATTGCGACGATCGACTCGAGATTCGTGTACTGGATAGCGCGGCGATAAGCGACAATGTGCGGAGTGCGGACCCAGTTCACTCGCGAGCTCATCGCGTTGACCAATGATTTGACGCTCATGTGTCGGCTCGCCCACGATGCCGCCGAGCGTGCCACGGCCGCGCTCGGCGATGCCGATCTCGCCGCCACCTATGAGGCCTTCGCAATCGACGAGCAGCTACAGAAGATGTACTCCGCCTGCGAGGCGAGAACGGTGGTGCTGCTCGCACTGCAGGCGCCGGTCGCGCGCGACCTGCGGCATGTGGTCACCGCCATCCAGATCGCCGGTGAACTGTCCCGGATCGGCTCGCTGATCAACCGCGTCGCCGATCAGGTCTACAAGTACCATCCGGAACCCGTTGCGCCCCAACCACTGATGGATATCCTCACCGCCATGGGTCGGCTGGCCGCACACCATACCGCGCTCGCAGGCGAATCGGTCGCCACCGGTCGTCAACCCGTCACTCCCGAATCCGGGGCCCCCGCAATGGATCAACTTCAGCAACAACTCCACTCGGCCCTGACCGAACGAACCGCCACCGAAGCCGCCATCGATATCGCCATGGTGGGCAATAACCTCGAACGCTGTATCGACCACACCATCCGCATCGATCGCCTGATCCGCTTCCTGGACACCGGAATTCCGCCGACAGCCCAAACTTCCGACGCAGGTTAGGAGTTGCGGCGGGCAATGGTGTAGAGGTCGCGGGCGGGGCCGGTGAGGCGGCGGCCCGTCGGCCAGACCGCACGCAGGGTTCGAGTCAGATCCAGGCCGGTGACGGTCAGGGAAACGAGAGTGCCCGAGGCGATTTCGGCGGCTACGGCCAGGGAGCTGAGGACGGCGGGCCCGACGCCGGAGGCGACCGCGGTTTTGATCGCGGTGGTGGAGGACAGCTCCAGCGCGACCGTGGGTTCCCAGCCCGGAATGGCCCGCGCGACAGCATTTTCGAACCAGGTCCTGGTGCCCGATCCGGGTTCGCGTTGGATCAGCGCGGTTCGAGCGAGTTCGGCCAGGTCGACCGAGCCCTGCCCGGCCCAGCGGTGCTGCGGGGCGACCACGACGACCAGCTGATCGCGGGCGACGATATGACTGTCCAGCCCACGGAAATTCCGCGGGCTCTCGATAAAGCCGATGGCGTCCTTGCCGTCGAGCACCGCCTGCGCGACCTCGACGGAATTGCCGGACTGCAGCGCGATCGCGGTATCGGGTGCCGTGGCGCGCAGGGTCATGAGCCAGCCGGGGAACAGGTATTCGGCAATGGTTTGACTTGCCGCCACCCGCAGGTGCGAATCACGCTCGGAGCGCAAGCTGTCGATGCCCGCGTCCAATTGCTCCGCCGCATCGACGACCCCGCGCGCCCATTCGGCGATTAATGCCCCGGCGGGCGTGGGCCGGGAACCGAGCGTGGTGCGCTCCAGCACCGGCACGCCGACCAGCTTCTCCAGATAGCGGATGCGGGAGGACGCCGAGGGCTGGCTGATGCCGTGTGCCTGCGCCGCGCGTCCGAGACTGCCTAGTTCGATGACCGAAAGCAGCAGGTCAAGCGCGGCCAGGTCGGGGACACGCGGCGACAGGGGCATAGAACGAGTCTATGCATCCATAGGAACGCGGTGGCTACTCGACACCGCCGAAGCCGACGAACCTGGACTCATGACCGCCATAGCGACCCTGCGCCCCGCACCCACGCGGCAACTGCTCGGCGAGAGCGCGACCCACCGCATCGAATCCCCCTCACTGCGGCATTTCGCGCCCAATTGGTTCGCCGCCGTCATGGGCACCAGCATTGTCGCCAATGCCGCCGCCACGCTGCCGCTGCAGTTGCCCGGACTGCGCGGCGCGGCGACCGTCGTATGGGCACTGGCCGCACTGCTGCTGGTGGCATTGAGCGCCGCCTGGATCGTGCACTGGGTGCGCTACCCGAAGCAGGCCCGCAGCCACAAGGATCACCCGGTCATGGCACATTTCTACGGCGCACCGCCCATGGCACTGGTGACCGTCGGCGGAGGCACCCTGGTGCTCGGCCGCGAGGTGATCGGCCTCGACGCCGCGCTCACCATCGATTGGCTGCTGTGGTCGCTCGGCACCGCGCTGGGCCTGCTGACCGCCGTCGCCATTCCCTACCGGATGTTCACCCACTTCCACATCGAGCCCGACGCCGCCTTCGGCGGCTGGCTGATGCCCGTGGTGCCGCCGATGGTATCGGCGGCCATGGGGGCACTGCTGGTCCCCTATCTGCCCGAAGGCCAGTTGCGGCTCACCATGATCCTGCTGTGCCTGGCCATGTTCGGCCTGAGCCTGATCGCCGCACTGGTCACCACCACCATGATCTGGTCACGCCTGGTGCACCACGGCGTCCCGCAGTCGGGCATGGTGCCCACCCTCTGGCTCGTGCTCGGCCCGTTCGGCCAATCCGTCACCGCCGCGGGCCTGCTCGCCACTGCCGGTCCCTCGGCGCTGCCCGACCTCTATGCCAAGGGGCTGACCGTCTTCTCGGTCATCTTCGGCGTCGTCACCTGGGGATTCGCGATGCTGTGGCTGGCGCTGGCCACCGCCGTCACCGTAAAGACCGCTCGCGCAGGCGAATTGCGGTTCAACCTGACCTGGTGGGGCTTCACCTTCCCGCTCGGCACCTGCATTACCGGCAGCACCGTGCTCTACGGCCACACCGGCGCCGATCTCTTCGCCGTCGCCGCGGTCGTGCTGTACGTCGGACTGGTCAGTGCCTGGGCCGTCGTCGCCGCCAAGACCATTCGCGGTGTACGCACCGGGCCGCTGCTCCGACCGGCCTGATCCGTCAGGCCTTGAAGTACACCAGCTGATGACTCGTCGCGAGCAACCCACCGTCGTGCGCCCAGAGTTCGGCCGACTGATCGAAGAACCCCTTGCCGAAATGCTGGGAGCGCGCGGTGGCCAGCAGCGGGTGATCGGCTTGAGCGGCGAGGCGATCGGTATCGGCGTGGAAATACACGGTCAGCGTGACGGTTCCGGCGGGGACGACGCGGCCGAGTCGCAGCATCACCCGCGGGAAGAACACATCGCTCAGCGCGGTGAGGGCCGGATAGTCCAGTGGGCGCGCGGGCCGGTCGCGGACCCAGAGCGTCGTGGTGGAAGTCGGTTGTGCCGCAGCGCCGTCGAGTTGGGTGATACCACCCTCGATGAAGCGCATCTCGTAATTGTCCACCCAGGCAATGAATTCGGGCAGCGCGTCCGGCTCGACGGTATCCGGTGGCGGTGCGGCGGGCGCGGTGGCTTCGGTAGCGGTCCAGGTCTCGCGGCGGGTACCGAAAACCGCCGTGGCCGTGGTGGTCACGATGCCGTCCTGGCTCATCGACAGCGTCCAGTGCTGGGTGTTGCGATTGGTCCGCACCGGTTGCGCCGCAATGGCGAAGGGGCCCTCGGCAATCGGGCCCGCGAAGTTGACGGTGAGCGAGATCGGGTCACCGAGACATTGCGGATGTTGTTGTACCGCACGCAATATCGTTGCCGCGGTGATGCCACCGAACGGGCCGACCATATTGCCGTATTCGGGAGTCGTCCGACCGCTGAAGTTTCCGGCGCCGTCGGAGGTCAGCGCGACCGCGCTGTCGAAGGCGTGCGGTGCGGTGACGGTCGGACTCATCGTGTTCTTCTCCTCGAGGTAGGCGCCGGTCGATCGCGGGGGCGCAGACCATAGGTCAGCTGGGTAATCGTTTCGGTCAGTGCCACGTCCACGTTCTCCGCGTCGACGAACCCGGACCCTACAAAGGTGGCCAACCCCTGCAGCGCGGCAATGGCGGCGATACCGATCCGCATCGGATCCCCCGCAACGACTTCGCCACCCGCCTGCCCCTCGGCGATCAAGGCGATGGGCACGGTGAATGCCCGCCCGACCGCGGCAAGCATTTCCTCGCCCGAACTAGGACTGTGCTTGCGTGCGAACATCAGCGCGAGCAGCGCCGGATTGTCGATCGCGAAATCCAGGTAGGCGCGCGCGACGGCATGCAGCCGCTCGGAGAACGATCCGGTCGGGCCGACCTCGCCGTACACCGCGGCGAGCCGGTCGAAGCCGACCAGAGCGAGCGCGTCGAGCAGCGCCTGCTTGTCCCGGAAGTGCCTGCTCGGGGCGGCATGGCTGACGCCGAGGTCGCGGGCAAGCTGACGCAGCGAAAGCCCGTCGACGCCGGACTCGCGCAATGTGGCCTCGGCGCGCTGGAGCAGCTCGGCACGCAGGTCACCGTGGTGATAGGAGCGGGAGCGGACAAAACTCATGGTTGCTGCAGGATATCCGATATCGCGACATTGTTGGCATTGACTACTTTGTTGTCGCTGCCTACATTGGGCGCTATGACGAACCACAAGTGGACTTCCGCAGATCTGCCCCGATTCGACGGCCGCACCGTCATCGTCACCGGCGCCAACAGCGGGATCGGCCTGGTGACGGCCCACGAACTGGCCCGCGTCGGCGCCCGCGTCGTGCTCGCGGTGCGCGATATCGCGCGCGGCGCGGAAGCGGCGAAGAGCATGTCGGGTCGCACCGAGGTGCGCGAACTCGACCTCGCCGACCTGGCCTCCATTCGCCGCTTCGCCGCGGACTGGTCCGGCGATATCGATGTGCTGGTGAACAATGCGGGCATCATGCTGGTCCCCGCCGGACGCACGAAAGATGGTTTCGAACGCCAAATCGGCACCAACCACCTCGGCCATTTCGCGCTGACGAATCTGCTACTGCCGCATATCACCGATCGCGTGGTGACCGTCTCCTCGCAGGCGCACCGACGTGGCAGCATCGACCTCGACGACCTCAACTGGGAAACCCGGTCCTACAGCTCCGCCGCCGCCTACGGGCAGTCCAAACTGGCCAACCTGCTGTTCACCCTCGAACTACAGCGGCGGTTCACCGAATCCGGATCCCGGCTCGCGCTGAGCGCCCACCCCGGTTGGGCCGCAACGAATCTGCAGGGCCATTCCGGCAACCGGATCCTGCACGAGGTCATGCAGGTGGGCAATAAACTGCTCGCCCAGGATGCGAGTTTCGGCGCGCTGCCCACACTGTTCGCCGCCAGCCAGGAGTTGCCGCCGGGAAGCTATATCGGCCCCGACAGCTGGTTCGAATTCCGCGGTCACCCGAAGCTCGTCGGCCGCAGCACAGCCGCCGCGAATGCCGACCTCGCCGCCGCATTGTGGACCAAATCCGAAGAACTGACCGACGTGCGCTTTCCGGCCAACGCGTAATCAGCCGAGCATCGGGAACCTGCCCGAATTCAGTAGCCCGGCGATCGCATCCATTTTCGCCTGCGGCGCAGCGTAATCCGGATGCAGCCGGATTACCGCCGCGGCGTCGTGCAGCCGGATCATCTGCTGTTCGGCATCGGTGACGCTGCGGCCGCCCGCACTCACCGCATGCCGGGCGAATACCGGCCGCTTCGGATCGACGCGCCCCAGCGCCAATGCCTTGTCCACCCGACGGGAGCAGCGACAGAAGGCCTCGGGATTTGCCACCCCGCAGGTCGCGTTCAGGAATGTGCCGATGCGTTTCTTGGCTCGTTCCAACCGCTTTCGGAAGGCGGGTGCGGTGATACCCAGAATCCAGGCCGCATCGGCGGAACCGAGTTCGAAAACGTCACCGAGCACGAAGGCGACCCGCTCGTCGCGGGCCAGGCATTGCAGCATGGCCTGAGTACAGTTCAACCGCACCTCATGGGAGAGCAGCTCGGCCTCGGGGCCGCGATAGTCGTCGGCGGCGAGACCGTCCGACAAACCGTCGCGGTAGGTGTCGAGGCTGAGCTGCGCCGCCTCCTGGGGCGTCTGCCGTTTCAGGTTCAGCAGATAGTTGACACCGATCCGATATGCCCAGGTCAGCAGCTTGGCCTCACCCCGCCACGTCGCGAGATTGCCGACCACGCGCAGCAGGATTTCCTGCGTCGCATCCTCGGCCTCGGCGGGCCGCCACACCATGCGCAGCGCCAGCCGGTACAGCGGATCCTGTAGCCGCCGCACCACATCCGAGATGGCTGCCGCGTCACCGGCAATCGCCCGATCGACCAGTTCCCGCTCCCGAGCGATGTCTTCGGTGTTTTCCGCCGTGGGCGGGTCAGGGTGCGATAGCTCGGGTTCCACCGCACAATCCTTCGGCGGTATCCGCCGTTACGCAAGTCCTATCTGCGCCGCGCGGGTGACTCGCACCCGCGCGGCGCACCCGGCTCATGCACTCGCGGTCGCCGCCGTCAACGAGTGCGCGCGCAACCACGTCGCGACGGCGGTCCCGATGGCATCGGGCTGATCCTCCGGAGCGTGATGTCCCGCCTCCCCGACCGACACGACCTCGGCACTGGCGAACATCTCGGCAGCCCAGCCGATCACCTCCGGCGAACCGAGGCCGACGCCATTGTCGAGCGCCATGATGAGCTTCGGCACCTCCGGCGAGTCCGCGGCCCACCGGTCGTAGTTCTCCACCAGCGCGACCACATCGGCGGGTTCGCCCTCCAGCGGAAATTCCCGCGACCAGGCCAGCATCGGCTTGCGCGATTCCGGCGTCGGGAAGGGTGCGCGATACACATCGTGATCTTCCTGCTTCAGATCGACAATGCCCCTCGGCAAGTTGAATTCGATGAACATATTCTCCGCCAGCACCATTCGCTCCCCCTCGGCCGTCCGGAATTTCCGGAACAGTTCGGCGCCGAGCGGCGGGAGTTCCTCCCAGCGCATCGGCCGCAGGAACGTCTCGATCAATGCGATGCCCCGGATGCGCTCGGGATGCCGTGCCGCCCAATGCATGCCGAGCGCGCCGCCCCAGTCGTGGCCGACAATGACGACCTGGTTCAGGCCCAGCGCATCGAACCAGGCGTCCAGATAGCGGGCGTGATCGGCGAGGCGGTAGGCGCTTTCCGGCTTCCCGGATGCACCCATTCCGATCAGATCCGGTGCGAGCACCCGGGTTTGATCGGCGACGTGCGGGATCACATTGCGCCACAGATGCGATGAGGTCGGGTTGCCGTGCAGGAAAACCACCGGTACCGAACCGGTACCGAGGTCGGTGTAGTTGATGAACGAGTCGAGAACGTCGACGGTGGCCATGATGTGGGTCCTTCCTGGATCCGGCTGTTTGTGCCTGCACCCGGTTTCGACACACGTTTCTGCCGCGCTGTGACCGCCACCGAATGTGACGCTCGTCACCAGCCTGGAAGGCGCCTGTACGGCCGATCTCAGCGCAACCGCAGGTAAACCTAACTTCCGTATGTGAGCCGTACATGTTTCAACCGGCCAATGCACCATTCAGGAGATTCTCAGACTTAAGTAAAGCGATTGCAAAGGAATCCGGAATGATCTACTGTCTCTCTACGTAAGAACAATGAAGTTCACACAGACCGTCACGAGGAGTTATCCGCAGTACGACACGGCACGACGAGACTTCCCTCATCAGCCTCGTGGCGCCGCGAGAACGGATCATCCGGCCTGGACAACCGGCCCGTTCATTCGGCCGCGCACGAGCTCATTCGTGACACGACCACCCCTGGAACGGCGCCGGCACGCCGAGTCAGGGGTGGTTCCATGTCTGCCGTCGAGTCCCCTTGCCACGCCATGCGTTCCTCGACTAGCTGTGCCGAATGTCATACGCGACAATCACATACGGGACGAGCCACCGCAGGTAGCTTGACGCCCGACAAATTCATCGGTGCGAGGCTAGGAAGTTCGATCTTTGTGAAGTGGTTGTCGTCCCACACCGCGCGTCGCGTACTCGCTGTTTGTGCACCCATCGTATTGGCTGTCGTTGTCGCAGTTGGCTGTTCCTCTACCGGCAAGGGATCCGGACCCGCGAATGCCGCGAATGCCGCGACGGTCTCCGGCAAGGACATCAACGATCTGCTCGGCCAGCTCGTCGATGCGCCCGAAGAGGCGATGGAAGGCTACAGCCGGGAGAAGTTCCCGCACTGGGACACCAATAAGACCGAGCACGGCTTCGGCCCCGATTTCGCGCAGTACAGCAAATGCACCAGCCGTGACGTGATGATGCTCAGGGACGCGACGGGATCGGTCAAACTCGACCCGAAGACGTGTGAGCTCACGGTGGGTAAGGGTGGTGGCTGGCAGGACCAGTACGGCGTCATGGACTCGAAGACCGGAAAACTCAAGCCGTACAAGTTCATAACCGACCCGGCCGGTGTCGACGCCGAACACATCGTGCCGCTGGCCGAGGCCTGGCGTTCGGGTGCGAATAAACGCGATGAAGATACCCGTCGGCGGATCGCCAACGACGCCGTCAATCTGATCGCCTCCGATCCTTCGGCCAACAGGTCCAAGGGTGATCAGGACGCCGCGAACTATCTGCCGCCGGGAAAATTCCGGTGTGGCTATCTCGAGCATTACGTCAAGATCAAAGTAAAATATGCGCTGAACGTTGATCCCGCCGAACACACCGCACTGCGCAACGCAGTCGCCGACTGCGTGAGTCGAGGAGAGTTCAAATAAGCGACATCATCGAGATTTCCGCCAAGGCGGCCGTCATGACCGAAGAGGAAGGGACGGTCTCCGGCGAGCTCGATGTGACCGTCGATGCGACGGGTAAAGGCCTGGTTCGCTATCGCAAGACCGAGACCTGGTACACCATCGGCAATCTCGAGGCGGAGCCGCCGCGCACCTGGACCACCGTCACCGAGCTAGCGGCCGCCATCGAAGCCACCGCCGGAACCCGCGATGCGGCAGGCAATACCGTGCCCTTCGAGGCCTGATCGGGGCTACGGCATGGTGATGACGACCTTGCCGAACGGATTGTCCTCGCGGAAGTAGCGGTACGCCTGCACCGCCTGGTCGAGCGGAAATGTTCGATCGATGACCGGGCGCATGCGGTGTGCCGTGATGGTGCGGTTCATCGCCTCGAAATCGTCCCGGCTGCCGACCGCGATCCGGCGGATCGCGAGATACGGTCCGACGAACGGATTCTCGAATGCCTCGCCTTCCGCCAGCTGTGTGGCGCCGATCATGGTGATCATCGCGTTGTAGCCCGCGGAGCGCACCGATTTCGACAGGGTGGGCAGTCCGACGGCCTCCACCACATGTTCGACGCCGTGGCCGCCGGTGAGTTCGAGTACCTTCTCGTCCCAGTCGGGCGTCGCACTGCGGTCGATGGTCTCGTCCGCGCCGAGCTTGTGCAGCCGCTCGGCCTTATTCGGGCCGGAGGTGATCGAAATGACCCGTGCGCCGAGCATTTTCGCATGCTGCACAGCGAACAACGCCACGGTACCGCTGCCGACAGTCAGTACCGTCTGGTCCGGCGAAACCGGTACCGGTGTGGTCAGCGCAGCCCACGCGACGACTCCCGCGCAGGTCAGCGTGGCCGCCTCGATATCGGTGAGGTGGTCGGGGACATGCACCACCGAATCCTCTTCGATCACCGCGTAGGCGGCGAGCATCCCGTCGAAATTGGCGCCGTACTGTTCGGCGACCTGCGCCAGCCGCTGCGGGCCGTTGATAAAGCGCACGAAGTACGACGCGGTCACCCGATCGCCGAGGGCGGCGCGAGTCACGTTGTCGCCCACCGCGATGACCTCACCGACGCCATCGGACAGCGGGATGATGCCCGGGGTGGCGGGCAGCGGGTAGATGCCGTCCATGAGCATGAGGTCCCGCCGATTCAGCGAGGCCGCGCGCACCCGGATGACCACCTGATTCGGTCCCGGCTGTGGCAGTTCCTGGTCTCGGACGGTCAAACCGGCGAGGCCCTGTAGTGGATCGAGGTGGTAGGCAATGGCTTTCATGATCTGCTTCCTGTGGTGGGCACGAACAGCGCCTCGAAGGGCGCTGCTCCGATACCGGTGGTGATGTGGCCGTGGCCGTCGGTGTCCTCGACATGGACCAGGTCGCCGGGCCCGAATCTGCGCCGAGCGCCGTCGCTCGTCGTCACTTCGATCACGCCGCGCAGCATCACGACCCACTGCCGCGCCGGAGCGGGATGCGGTTCGCTGTCGAATTGCGCACTGCGCAAGTAGGTTACGGTCGCCGCCGCCGACATTCCGGCGACGGCCATCGCAGGTACACCTGCGGCGACGGTTCGTCCCGTCAATGCGAGTTGCGCATCGACGAATCGGGAGCCGCCGTCCGCAGTGCGCACGATTCGACTGAACCGCAAGGTCGTGCCGTCGGTCACCGCACGCCTTCGATGAATTGGTGGTCGAAGGTGATGCGGCCGTCGGAGTCGAGGCCGATCACCTCGTAACCGCCGCCCGCGACGGAGCCGTCGGCACGCGAAATCATCGACCAGGGCAGGCCGATCAGACCGGCGGGCAGCTGGGTGGCAACGCCCACCTCGAAGGTGTACCCGCCGGGTGCCACGAACATCTCGTAAGCGCGGGACACCCGGGCATCCATCGCGTCGTGGCCGCGCACTTCCAGGGCGGGGACGCCGAAATTCAGGTTCGCCGCCGCCTCGCGGATCTCCACCGGCGGGTCGACCAGGGTCTGCGCACCGGCGGGCGCCCAGATCTCCTCGATCATCTTGCGGCGGATCGCCGGATCGGATTCGTTCCACTGGGCCATGTAGCGCTCTGCGAAGTGGGCCAGGTTGTTGTCATCTCGGTTGCTCATGGCACCGAGTTTTGCGAGCGCGGCGCTGCGGCGCGATTCCCTCCAGGGAATGAAGCCGATGTGGGTTCGGTGATTCCCTCCGGGGAATGGCGCGGACACCGCGGGTCGGATATCACTGAACTCATGACGACAGTGGTGGAGCCGAATCCGTTCGCTCAGCAGTTGCGGCACTGGCGTACGCAGCGACATGTGAGCCAGCTCGATCTTGCCATTCGCGCGGACACCAGCCAGCGCTATCTGAGCTTCCTGGAGCAGGGCCGCTCGCGTCCGGGACGCACCATGGTGGTGCGGCTGGCCGAATCGCTGGAGTTGTCGCTGCGCGAGCGCAATGCACTGCTGCTCGCCGCTGGTTATGCCCCGATCTTTCCCGAATCCGACCTGGACACACCGGAATTGGGCCCGGTGCGGGTCGCATTGGAACGCATTCTCGAGGGGCACATGCCCTATCCCGCGGTCGTCACCCGCCCATACGGCGAACTGGTCGCCGCCAATGCCGCCTTCGATATCCTCACCGAGGGTTCGGCGGCGGAACTGATCACCCCGCCGATCAATGTCCTGCGCCTCGCCCTGCACCCGAGGGCCTGGCACGACGCGTGCTGAATCTGCCCGAATGGGGCCGCCACGTCACCGAAAGCCTGCGCGGCAAGGCCCTGCGCAGCCCCGACCCCCACCTCGACGACTTCATCGCCGAACTCGAAAGCTACCTCCCCGCCGCCACCCCCGGCCCCGACCACCTCGGCTTCGCCGTCCCCCTACGCCTGACCAGCCCCGGCGGCGAACTCCGCCTCATCACCACCATCACAAGCTTCGCGACTGCGGTAGACATAACCCTCTCCGAACTCCACCTTGAAGCCTTCCTCCCCGCCGACGACCGAACCGCCGAATTCCTCCGCCGCCGCTCCGAACAGCGCCGAACGCACGCCAACTAGCGTTTTGTCGCGCGATGTGAACTCGGAGGCGACGACGCAGCGGCCGACCTCGGCTCGACAGCCGTCGGCATCGGCACCCGGCGGCTCTGCAACCCGGGACACCGCTGGACAGCGGACCTTGGCCCCGGTGCTGGCGTCAGCGTCAGTCACCTCACCAGCAAATCCCCTGGCTGCCCCACCGCTCGCAATCGACCGCGGACCGACCCGCCGGACGGACTTTGGCGGCGACGGGTGCCGACGTCCACGTCGGCGCGGGGTTCACCAGGCTCGGGCGGCGGAACGAAGGTGGTTGTGGACCAGGTCTATGTGGGGGCGGGAGTTCGTGCCGGGGCGGCGGACCAGGAAGCCGGTGTTGATGGGCGGGTCGTCGGGTTCGAGTAGGGGGACCAGGGTGCCTGCGGCGAGTTCGCGGGCACAGAGGTAGCGCGGGAGGACGCTGATGCCCGCGCCTGCGGCGACGGTTGCGGTGATGGCGCGCAGGTCGGCGACCACTACTGCGGCTTCGGCGGCGAGGCGGACGCCGAAGACGTGTCGCCAATAGCGGCGGAGAATGGGGAGGTCGGCCGAGTAGCTGACCAGGGGTAGACCGGTGAGGGCGGTCGGTCCGTCGGTGCGCAGTCGCACGGTATCGATGCGGGCGGCCAGCTGGGGGGCGGCGACCAGTACGAATTCCTCGTCCGCGAGCGGCTCGGCGACCAAAGCGCGGCCGCGCGGGCGGATCGTGGACACGATGAGGTCGTAGTGTCCGGCGCGGAGTCCGGCCAGCAGCTCCTCGGAAAGACCCGCGGTGACCGTCAGCCGCACACCGCGCTCGATCAACGGTGCGAGGGCCGGAAGTGCCTGCACCGCAAGCAATTCGGCGGGTCCGGCCAAGCGCACCGGCGGCTGTGGCACCGGTTCGGCGGGAACGGCCCGCGCCGTAACCGCGTCGAGCGCATCCAACGGCCCGCCGACCCGCGCCGCCAGCTCCAGGGCAGCGGTGGTCGACGCCACCCCGCGCGGCAAGCGCTCGAACAGCCGATACCCCAGCCGCTTCTCCAGCGCCTGCAACTGCGTCGTCACCGTCGGCTGGGACAGCCCCACCAACCGCGCCCCCGCCGTAATGGATCCGGCACGATGCACCGCCAGGAACGTCCGTAGCTGATTCAGATCGAGACTGCCATCGGAATCCCTATCGCCCACCCAACAAGTGTATTTCTCTCCCAATACTCGACCAGCCGATCACCGCTCCCATGCCCCTCCGCCCCTCGCCCGAATCCCCGCCATGACCTCTGGGCCATTCGATTCGCGGCCAGGCGTGACGAGTGCGCATTGCGCTGATTGCCCCAGCCATGTCCCGTTGGCCCGATCCAGCTCGTACCCCGTCCAGATGGGCGCTATCCGGTTCGCCGAGCGCAATCGAAACGCGGCACGACACGTCCGGCGGCACCGCCTCCGGCGGCACCGCCATACGACTGCGCTCGACGGATCGCGATTGCTTCGGCTGGACGCGGCGCTAGCTGCCCCTGGGCGCAATCGTCGACGGGTCTACCCGACTCCCTGAACTTCCGGCCTCCAGACGATCCGCTGCTCGCACGCACAAACGACCGCGCCCGCCGATCGCGTTCCTGACCAGTGTCAACGCGGCTGCACAGCGGCAAGTATTTCCGGTCCACGAGCGGACAACCGCTCCTCGGCGAGGCGTGCACCGACCACTGCTCCGATGATCCCGATCGCGATCCCGACCGGCAGGGCCAGCCACAGCACGGAGGTCAGGTCGAGGACCAGGCCGATGATCAGCACGATCAGGACCGGGATCAACGCGACCAGTTGGCCCAGGCAGGCGGCGATTTGCACCAAAGCCTTTGCACAGCCTGGATTTCCAGAGGACGCGAAGGGGTTTCCGGTGCGCGGCGGTAGCGGGTAGGGCGCGGTTACCGACAGGAATACGGCCGATCCCGCGCCGACGCCGAGCACGGCGAACAGCGTCGACAGCGTCCACGGGTACATCGACCACCGGCCGAGCGCACCCGGCAGAACCACGGCCAGCAGCACGGACGGCAAGCCGATCACCAGCAGCAGGGCCAGCAGCCGCCCCCGCACATCGGCGCGCACCGCGCCGGGCGTCACCAACGTCTGCCAGAGCGCGGTTCCGTCATAGCCGTAGAGATTGTTGACGGCCAGGCCCGCGAACCACGCGGCACTCACACCCGCGAACACCGCACCGCCCGAGCCGTTGCCCTGTATTGCCGGAAAGACCGGCAACAGGGCCCCTACCAGCAGCAAGGGCAATAGCGCCGCCCGGCGTCGACTGTCGCAAGACCACGTCCGCAACTCCTTGATCACCACCGCACCCACCGGCCCGGACGTCCGCACCCGGCCGAGCAGCATCCCACGCCCGCCCGTGCCGGATACCGAATCCAGCGGTGCGGTCAGCCGCCGCCGCAACAGCACCGACCATGCCTGCCACAGCACCGCCGTCAAGGCCAGCAATCCGGCCAACGCGCCGAGCGCCATCAGCCAATCGCCGCGCGCGGCTGCCCCCACCGCAACAGGTGCCCACCCGGATGGCAAGGCGCGCAGTACATTCGCCAACCACGGTGCCGATTCCCGCACCGAATCCACATGATTCAGCAGGAGACTCATCGGGTAGTAGGCCAACCCGGCAAGCCCGGCGAGCAGCACCCCGAGATCGCGCCCCCTCCGCGAACGCATCGCGGCACCGATCCACGCCAGCACCACCCGCGAGAGCACCACCACGAATATCAACTGCAGCACCACACCGACCAGCGCCACCGCAGCCGCACCCCAACTCAATTGCACTGCAAGCACAATCAGTCCGGAGAAGGCGAGCAGATTGATCACCGGCGCGGGCCCGACGAAGGCCGCCGCCAATAACCCGGTGGCCAACTGCCGATGACTCAGCGGCAACAGCCGCAGATGTTCGGGCTGCACGGTCTCATCGCTGCTGCCCATCAATACCGGACCGCACAGCCAGCCGAGCGTCCATATCCCGAACCACGCTGCGGCCACCGTGATGCCACCGGCCACATCACCGTCCCGGACCCCGAATCCGACGAGACCCGCTGTGCCCAGCGCGAACACCAGACCGATGATCACACCGCTGACGAACGTGACGCCCTGCCAGCCATTGCCCAGCGCGCGCTTGGTCAGCAACAACCGCATCCGAATCAGGACGCCAACCACGACAGCCCGTCCTCCCCGCCGACCCGGCCGCCGACCAGATGCACGAACGCCGTCTCCAAGGTGCTGTCCCCGCGCACTTCGTCGAGCGTCCCCGCGGCCACCACCCGCCCGGCGGTGATCACCGCGACCCGATCGCACAGATTCTCCACCAGCGCCATCACATGACTCGACAGCACCACCGCACCGCCCGCCGCGACGAACCGCTGCAGAATGGTGCGAATCGTGCTCGCCGATACCGGATCCACGGCCTCGAACGGCTCGTCGAGCACCAGCAGTTTCGGTGCGTGCAGCAGCGCCGTCGCCAAGCCGATCTTCTTGCGCATGCCCGCGGAGTAGTCGACGACGAGCGTCCGTTCGGCACCGGTCAATTCGAAAACTCCGAGCAATTCCTCGGCACGTTCGGCCACCGTATTCGCGGGCAGTCCGCGCAGTAAACCGGTGTAGGTCAGCAGTTCTCGGCCCGTCAGGCGCTCCGGCAGGGCGAGTCCATCCGGCAATACGCCCGCCAAAGTCTTCGCCGCGATCGGATCGGCCCACACATCGACGCCGAAGATCCGCGCCTGTCCGGCGTCCGGGCGTAACAATCCGCAGGCCATCGACAGGGTGGTCGTCTTGCCCGCACCGTTCGGGCCGACCAGCCCGAAGAACGAGCCCGGCGGCACGGTGAGGCCGACATCGTCGACCACCCACGGACCGCCGAATCGCTTATAAAGCCCCGTCAGCTGCAGCGCAGGATCGGCGTGCACCATCTATCCCCCCTGGTGTTCGGTTCCATCTCCTACGTTACGGACGAACCGGCCATCGGGTTCGAAAATAATGCCGCCTGCCCCTGGACGAGGCAGGCGGCACCAGCCCTACGCCTGCACAGTCGCCAGCTCCTGCTGCACCGGCGCATCCCAATCGATCCGATACCGCTGCTCGACCCCCATGGTCTTCTCCGGGTTCATCCCTTTGATCAGCAGCGGCATCAGCATGGACATCATCCGGCGCGCCACCGGCCCCGGCGTCTTGCTGTGGTTGATCTTGCGCGCCCGCGCCGCGACAGCCTCCACCCGCGGCCGCCGCACCCCTTCATAGGCGGCAAAGGCCGAGGAGTGATCCGGCAGGTCCCGCAGACACCGTGCCAACTGCACCGCACTCTCGATGGCCAGCGACGCACCCTGACCCGAGCTGTTGGACGGCGCATGCACCGAATCCCCGACCAGCACCATGCGCCCCCGATGCCAGGTCGGGACCGGCGGCATAATGTGCAGGGCCCCAGTCGTTTCCAGGCTTTCCGCAGTGGTCCTGCGGGCGAATTCACCGCCCGGGGTGTCCTCGGCATAGGTCTCCCGCAGGATGGCCAACCAGTGCTCGGCCGGAATCGCACGCGCCTCGGTCAGCGACAGATACTCCTTGTGCGGCAGATTCGCACCCCACATGACCTTGTTGCCGTCGACGGCTCCGTAGAGGTAGTACGCCTTCTTCCCGAAGGCGAAAACCATTGTCTCGGGCGGAATTCCGAAATCACCATCGAGAATCGCGCCGAATCCGATCATCCCGGTGTAGTCCGGTCCCGGATTATCCGGGTCGATGAGACCGCGCACCGTGGATCGAATACCGTCCGCGCCGATCAGCACATCGGCGGTCGCGCGGCTGCCATCGGCGAAATGCGCGGTGACACCGTCAGCGTCCTCCTCGACGCGCACGAGTCGCTTGTTGTATTCGAAAGGAACACCGGCCGCGACCGCGTGATCGTGCAGCGTCCGGTGCAATTCATTGCGGTCGACCATCTTCAACGACGGAACGTCCGGCATTTCCGGCATCCGCAGCACTTTGCCACCGACCGACAACTGGGTATGCGATATCGGACTCGCTATCTCACGAACGAGGTCGCCTGCACCGACAATGTCGAGGGCGGCAACACCATTCGGTGCCAATGCCAGCCCGCTGCCGATGCCGTAGGTAGGACCCGGATAGGCCTCGTAGACGCGAGCGGCAATGCCCGCCTTGTGCAATGCGGTGGCCGTGACAGGTCCGGCGATACCACCGCCGATAACGATGGCCGTTTCTGTTTTGGACATGGGTGTACTCCAGTTATATGCGATACGGGTTTCTTCGAAAGCCCGAACCGACCGCCCCACCGCACACCCAGTTATCCTGTGGTTGCCAGCCTTGTAGCCGGGTGCGCGCATGCGGACACGGTTCGAGACGGTTACATCGAGCTCGGCGGCGGTGTTGCCGCACCCCGCCGGGCTCGGTCTCTAATCCGTCATCCCCCTTTCCACGACCTCCGTGACCTCGGCGGGCGTCATGCCGACGGCATGCATATGCCGCCACAGATCGACACCGGGGAAAGTGCCCGCGGCGATCTCGTCACGCAGCGACGCGGCCCACGCCACCTCGGCCTCCAGCATCGCGACACCGTATTCGGCTTCGACGACGAACAGCCTTGGCAGATTGGCAGCCGCGAGTTGATCGAGTTCTCGGCGCGCGGCTTCGATGGTGCGGCCCAGCGCATCGATGCGCCGACCGAGCAACTCGACGACTTCATCCGGCGGCAGTGCCGCCACGACAGAGAGTCCGGCCGTGAACCGGTGGTGTTCCGGCGCTGGCTCGGCAATCAATTCCCTTGTCCAGTCAGCCATTTCGGCGCGACCGGCATCAGTTATCGCATAGATCGTGCGTTCCGGCCGAGCACCGTCGCGCTCATTGCCGACGACCTCGAGAAAGCCCGCCTTCTCCATGTTCTGCACGACGGTGTAGAGCGAGCCCCATTTGATGTCCATATCGCGGTCCTTGCCGCGCTCACGCATCTGCGAGGCGATTTCGTAGCGGTGCATCGGCCGTTCGATGACGGTCGCGAGCACCGCCAGCGCCAGCAGATTGTTCACCTTGCGCTTCGTGGCCATGGACACCTCCTTACTCGCATACGAATATACGTCCACGATTATTCGGGCACAAGTATCAGGCGTGAACAGGCTCGCACTCTCTGTCGGTCCAGATCGCGTGTCGCTCTTTCGCCGTAACTTACTCCAGAGTAAGGTCGGCTCATGGCATGGAACCCGAAAGATATGCCCGACCAGAGTAGGCGCACCTTTATCGTCACCGGAGCCAACGGCGGCCTCGGCGTCGAGACCACCACGGCGCTGGCGAGCAAGGGCGGCACCGTGATCATGGCCTGCCGCAATGTCGCGAAGGCGCAGCCGATCGCCGACCGGATCGACGGCGACGTCCGGGTCGAGCAATTGGATCTGGCGGATCTGGCATCGGTGCGCGAATTCGCCGCCAAGACTGTCGAATTCGATGTGCTCATCAATAATGCCGGTCTGATGAACATTCCGTTCTCCCGCACCAAGGACGGGTTCGAGACCCAGTTCGGCGTCAACCATCTCGGACATTTCGCGCTGACCGGACTGCTGTTGGATCGCCTCCGGGACCGGGTGGTGAGCCTGGCGAGCATCGCGCACAAGCAGACCCCGAAGCTGTGGATCGACGATCTCAACTACGAAAACCGCCGCTACCAGCGCAATCTCGCCTACGCCCAGTCCAAGCTGGCCAACCTCATGTTCGCCCGCGAACTGCAGCGGCGACTGACCGAAGCGGGCTCCGACAAGCGCTCCTACGCGGTGCACCCGGGCGTCTCGGCGACCGATCTGTTCGCCAGGACCGAAACCCCACTGGACCGGATCAGCAAACCCTTCATCCGCATCGTCGGCCATCCCCCGGCCAAGGCCGCCCACTCCACGCTGTTCGCGGCCACCATGCCCGATGCCGACCCGACCACCTACTGGGGTCCGAACCGATTGTTCCAGAGCCAGGGCCCGGTCGAGCCCTCGCCGTCGAGCAAGCTGTCGAACAATCCGGAACTGCTGCGCCGCCTGTGGGAGGAATCCGAACGCATGACCGGGATCACCTACAAGTTCTGAGGCCCGACCTGCTCCTACGTATCGTGTAGTAGACGGGTACCGTGGTATGCGTGTCCGCTCCACCTCGCCGCTCGGCACACAATCGCCCGGCCCTCATCGTGCTGGTGATCGTGGCCGCCCTCGCCTGCCTGGCATTGGGATGGTGGCAGTGGGAGCGGTTCGAATCCGCGAGCGGCACCGGTCAGAATCTCGGTTACGCATTGCAATGGCCGCTGTTCGCGGGGTTCGCGGTCTTCGCGTACTTCCGGTTCGTGCGGCTGGAATCGGAAGCGGATAAGGAGCCGGAAGCCGAACCGGCTCCCGCGAAGGCGCGCCGACCCGCGAAAGTCGAGGCACCGCGCGAGATTCCGGCCGGACTGCTGCCCGAGCGGCCCAAGGCCGCCCGCGACGATGATCCGGTGCTCGCCGAATACAACAAATATCTGGCCGAGCTGCACGCCCAAGATATCGACCAACACGTCCGTGATGCGGGCCTGGCCCACGACACACACAGGAGCGCCGGTTGACCACCAGCGAGAACTCGACCGAATCCGCCGCGACGCTCACCCCCGAGCCGACGGCCATGAACGTCGCGAAGATCAAGCCCGCGCTGCTGCGCTATCGCGTGCTCGCCTGGACGACGGGTCTGTGGCTGTTGCTGCTCACCGGCGAAATGATCGCCAAGTACGGCTTCGATGTGCACACCCCGAACTGGATCGCGGTCGTGCACGGCTGGGTCTACTTCGTCTACCTGCTGGTCACCGCCGACCTCGCGGTCAAGGTGCGCTGGCCGATCCCGCGCACCGTCGGCACCCTGATCGCAGGCACCATCCCGCTGCTGTCCTTCTTCGTCGAACACGTCAACGCGAACAAGGTCAAGCAAGACTTCAACCTCTGACCGGACGATGTCGCCGGATCCGCACCCGCTGTGGAGCCGAACCCGGCGCCCGCACGCGTCGTCGGGATCCGCCTCCATGGCCGGAGCACAGCCCCCGTTGCGCGGCGCACATCCGTCGCCGGGATCCGCATCCATTGTGGCCCCGAGCGTGCCGCTGATTCAGGACTCGGCGAGGGCCGCGAGCGCAGGGAGAAGTTGGGTGAGCGCGCGTCCGCGGTGAGATACGGCGTCCTTCTCGGCGGGGGTCAGCTGAGCAGCGGTGATATCGCCGCCCGCCGGAATGAACAGCGGGTCGTAGCCGAAACCGCCGTCACCCACCGGTTTCCGGCCGATCGCACCGGGCCACTCACCGCGCACCACGATCTCGGTACCGCCGGGCACCACCAGCGCGCAGGTGGAAACGAACTGCGCACCGCGCCGCTCGTCCGGTACGTCACCGAGTTGCGCGAGCAGCAGCGCGTTATTGGCCGCGTCATCGCCGTGCCCCCCGGACCAGCGCGCGGACAGCACACCGGGCATCCCGTTCAGCGCATCCACCGCGATACCGGAATCGTCTGCGACACAAGGCAATCCGGTGGCGGCGGCGCCATCGCGCGCCTTCGCCAGCGCATTCTCCTCGAAGGTCGCGCCGGTCTCGGGCGCCTCATCGTAGGCGGGCACATCGCCGAGTCCGACGATCTCGATGCCCGCGATACCCGCATCGGCGAGAATCCGACGCAGTTCGTTCAATTTCTTGGCATTGCGACTGGCGACCAGGACGCGGCGCGACATCACTTCTTCTTCGACTCGGCAGGCTGCGGCAGCACACCCGGATACGGCAGTGCGAGCGCCTCTTTCTGGATGGCGAACAGCCGGTCGCATCCCGCGAGTGCGGAGTCGAGCAGCTTGTCCAGGGTGGAGCGCGGGAAGGTGGCGCCTTCACCGGTGCCCTGGATCTCCACCAGGGTGCCGGTATCGGTGGCAACCACATTCATATCGACCTCGGCGCGCGAATCCTCTTCGTACGGCAGGTCCAACCGCACCCGGCCGTCGACGACACCGACGCTCACCGCGGCGATCGCACACGAGATCGGCTGCGGGTCGGCCAATCCACCCGCCGCGCCGAGGTAGGTCACCGCATCCGAGAGCGCGACA
This sequence comes from Nocardia pseudovaccinii NBRC 100343, assembly GCF_001613225.1. Classification (GTDB taxonomy): domain Bacteria; phylum Actinomycetota; class Actinomycetes; order Mycobacteriales; family Mycobacteriaceae; genus Nocardia; species Nocardia pseudovaccinii. The sequence goes on along the minus strand of NZ_BDBY01000228.1, from coordinate 15,534 downwards.
TACGCGCCGGTGATGGCCGCGGTCCGCGTACCACCGTCGGCCTGCAGCACATCGCAGTCGATGGCAATGGTGTTCTCGCCGATGGCAGCCAGGTCGATGCATGCGCGCAGCGACCGGCCGACCAACCGGCTGATCTCCTGGGTGCGCCCGCCGACCTTGCCCTTCACCGATTCCCGGCCGCTGCGGGTATGGGTGGCCGCGGGCAGCATCGCGTATTCGGCGGTGAGCCAGCCGAGCCCGGAATCGCGACGCCACGGGGGCACGCCCTCGGTGACGCTCGCGGTGCACATCACCCGGGTCTGCCCGAACTCCACCAGCACCGAACCGGCTGGATGCGTGGTGAAGCCACGGGTGATCCGTACCTCGCGGAGCTCATCGTCCGCCCTGCCATCGGCTCGTCTCGACACGCGCCAAGCCTAGTCACATGGCTTACCGCGCGCGGCAACCGGTCAGATGTCGAAGGTTTCGCCCGGTGCGACGGCGTGCACCGGCCCGGAGAACTGCGCCTTCGCCTCCGCGATCACGTCCTCGCGGGAGGTCCACGGCGGAATGTGGGTGAGCAGCAGCTCTTTCACGCCCGCACGGGCGGCGATAATGCCCGCCTCGGTGCCGGAGAGATGAATGCCGGGAGGCCGGTTGGCCGGGTCGTGCGTCCACGACGCCTCCGACATGAGAAGGTCGGCGCCCTGCGCGAGTTCGAGAACCGCATCGCACATCGCGGTATCGCCGGTGTAGACGAAGGTCCGCCCGGACGCGGTCGCGATGCGCAGCCCGTACGACTCCGGCGGGTGATACATCCGACGCGCGAGCACCGTATGGCCAGGACCGAATTCGACCGCCTCGCCGTCGACCCACGTCTGGTGATCGATGACGTCGGACCAGTCGTCGCATTCACCGCCGATCTCGGCGGAGGCATTGCCGATGCGCACCGCGCTATCGGACGGACCACGCACGATCGCCTGCCCCACCGGGGGGGACGGGTGGTAGCGCCGCCAGACCAGCAGTCCTGGCAGATCGAGGCAGTGATCGGCATGCAGATGGGTGAGGAAGATGTCGACCTCACCGGGATCGGCATAGCGCTGCAATGCGCCGAGCACGCCTGGTCCGAAATCGATGACCACCGGCGACATATCCGGCCCGGTCAGTAGGTACCCCGACGCTGGGGAGTCCGGGCCGGACACACTGCCCGAGCACCCGAGGACGGTAAGGCGCATTCCCCCATGCTCCCACGACGAATTCTCACTCAAGAACCGATCCCCCACATTCCGCTGCGCGCCACGCGAGTACCACGGCTACGCATTGACTCCGGCTCGATCCCCGCGACGGTGTCGACGTTCATCACCAGAGAGTACCCAGGCGGCCAGCACCCCACCCATTGCCCCGAAAAGATGCCCCTGCCAAGAGATTCCGGGTTGTCCGGGCACCACACCCCACAGCACCGACCCGTAAATCGCCAGTACAACCAGGCCGATGCCGATCTGCACGAGATTGCGGGCAAACCAGCCGCGACAGATAAGGAAGGTCAGCCAGCCGAAGATCAGCGAGGACGCGCCGAGGTGCACCGATCCGGTGGCGCCGGTGAGCCAGACGCCGACTCCGGCCACGATCCAGACGATCGCGGTGGCGGCGAGTCCGCGCCCGATGCCCGCGAGCAGGGTGATGAAGCCGAGGACGATAACCGGAAGCGTATTGGCGAACAGGTGGTCCCAGCCGTGGTGCAGGACCGGGGCCCAGAGAATGCCCCACAGACCGTCCGCCTCGCGCGGTTCGATGCCGTTGTAATCGAGTTGATTGTGGTCGAGCTCGTCGACGCCTTCGACGCCGTAGAGCAGTGCGACGAATGCGGTGACGATGATGCCCGCGCGCAACCAGAGCTGTTTGACCGGCGCGAAGCTGTTCGCCTTCGCGGGAGTCGAACCGATCGGTTGCCCCAGTTGGGCGCGTAGTGCGGCGATCCGCTCCGGATCGAACGACGAACCGATTCCCGAACCGCCGGTCATCGCAACCTCCTCGTGGAGCGAGTCCTCGGCGCGCGAAGGCCCGCTCCTTCGAGGGTACCGGGCCTATCGCGACCCGGCGGCCGATGAACTCAGGCCCAGAGCTGGCCGTCGAGGCGTTCCTCGGCCTCTTCGAGAGTTCCGTCGTACGCGCCGGTGGACAGGTACTTCCACCCGCCGTCGGCCACCACGAAGGCGATGTCCGCCCGCGTGCCCGCACGCACGCATTTGCGCGCGACACCGAGCGCCGCGTGCAGAATCGCGCCGGTCGAAATGCCCGCGAAGATGCCCTCTTCCAATACCAGCTCGCGCGTGCGCTTCACCGCATCGAAGGGGCCGACCGAAAAGCGAGTGGTCAGCACCGACTCGTCGTAGAGCTCGGGAATGAAGCCCTCATCGATATTGCGCAGTCCGTACACGAGTTCGCCGTAGCGCGGTTCGGCCGCGACGATTTCGATGCCGGGCACCTTCTCGCGCAGGAAGCGACCGGTGCCCATGAGCGTGCCGGTGGTCCCGAGACCCGCTACGAAATGCGTGATCTCGGGCAGGTCGGCGAGGATCTCCGGGCCGGTGGTCTCGTAGTGCGCCAAGGCATTGGCCGGATTGCCGTACTGGTAAAGCATCACCCAGTCCGGATTCTCCGCCGCGATCTGCTTGGCCAGCGCGACCGCCTGATTCGAACCGCCCGCGGCCGGGGAATCGATGATCTCCGCACCGAACATGGTCAGCAGCTGACGGCGTTCGACCGAGGTGTTCTCCGGCATCACGCAGACCAGCCGGTAGCCCTTGAGTTTGGCCGCCATGGCCAGCGAAATGCCGGTATTTCCGCTGGTCGGCTCCAGGATCGTGCAGCCGGGCGTCAGCAGGCCGTCGGCCTCGGCCTGTTCGATCATCCGCAGGGCCGGCCGGTCCTTGATGGAACCGGTCGGGTTGCGGTCCTCGAGCTTGGCCCACAGCCGCACCGGATTGTCACCCTCCCACTGCGGGGACAGGTTGCGCAGCCCGACGAGCGGGGTGTTGCCGAGGGTCGCGATCAGCGATTCGTAACGCGCCACGGGGTCGATCAGCCTCCGGCGACGGCGGGCAGGATGGTGACGCTCGCACCCTCGGGCACCTCCGCCTCGAGGCCGCCCGCGAAGCGCACATCCTCGTCGTCGACGTAGATGTTGACGTAGCGGTTCAGCTTGCCGTCCTTGAGCAGCCGCTCCGCGAGGCCCGGATGGTTGGCCTCGAGGTTGTCGATCAGCGCGGACAGGGTCGAGCCCTGCGCGTCGACGCGCTTCTCGCCTCCGGTAAGGCCACGCATGATGGTCGGGATGGACACGGTTACCGGCATGGGAACTCCTCGAATTCGACGAACATAGCCAAAACAATCTCGGAAAACACGGTCTAAACGGTCTCGTACGCATCGACGATCCGGACCGGCTCCTCGGTGACCCCACCGTCCACGATCCGGTAGCTGCGCAACTCGTGCTGCTCGGGATCGCGGGTGGAGATCAGCACATAATGCGCGAACGGCTCGGACGCGTAGGAGATATCGGTGCGGCTCGGATAGGCCTCGGTGGCGGTATGCGAGTGGTAGATCACCACCGGAGTCTCGTCGGCATCGTCCATCGCCCGCCACACCTTCAGCTGTTCACCGGAATCGAACCGGTAGAAGGTCGGCGAGCGCTCGGCATTGACCATGGCGATGAACCGCTCCGGCCGATCCGAACCCTCCGGACCGGCGATGACGCCGCAGGCCTCGTCCGGGTGATCGGCGCGCGCGTGCGCCACCATCGCCTCCACCAGGTCGGTCCTGATCACCAGCACGAGTCAAACCCTTCCGCATTCGGCATGTCCGCTGCCGACATATCGCACCCGACAACGATCCAGAATATTCGGCTATTCCCGCCCACCTGTCGGCCGGTACCCTCCCCGGCGCTGTTGCCATGGCTCCCGCACACTTTCGCGGAGTCTGCTCGGCGGGTCGATATGCGAGGCGTCCGAAGCTCTGCGGGACTCCGCCAGCAACGCGGGACGATGCGCGCGGCCGTTCGAAGCTGCGCGCGCGACCGCTAGGAGTGGGGGAAGAGGTCGGAGTAGGCGGGGATGCCCGCTACGGAGTGGGCGGACAGGATCGCGTCGACGATGGCGCGCTCGACGCAGACGGCGGCGGCGGTGCAGACCTCGTCCAAGACCAGGAGGTCGGCCGGGAAGGCAGTCGGCATCGGGGCGGCGGTGATTTCGGCGGTACCCGTGGACAGGGCAAATATGGTGTCGCCATCGAGCGGTGAGTGAGCGGGTCGGATGGCGCGGGCGAGTCCGTCGTGGGCAGTAGTGGCCATTCGTCGACAGTTGGCGGGGTCCAGGGGTGCGTCGGTGGCGACCACACCGATGGTCGTGTTGAGAACGGTGCCCTTGACCGGGAGGGCGTTGGCCACGGCCAGTTGCTCGGGCGTCGCGGGATACAGGCCGAATACGTCGGGGCCTTCGGTCCCGACGCCCCATGGCAGGCCGGTACGCGGATCGAAGACCGAGCCGACCGGATTGGCGACGACCAGCGCCGCCACCGTGACGCCCGCGGCGTAACCCTCGCTGAGCACGACGCTCGCGGTGCCCACGCCGCCCTTGATCGAACCGGCACGCGCGCCGACGCCCGCGCCGACGCACCCGCGCTCGAACTCCTCCGCCGCAGCTTCGGCCGCCAAGAAACCGAAGTCGGCGGTCGGTCGAATTCGCCAGTCCCCCACCGGAAGATCGAAGATCACCGCGCCGGGGACGATGGGCACCACCCGGCTCGGGTCGGCCGGATCCATCGGTATGCCCTCGTGATGTTCCTCCAGCCAACGCATTACGCCGTCCGCGGCCGCGAGTCCGTAGGCGCTACCGCCGGTGAGCAGAATCGAATTCACTTGGCGCACAGTGTTGCCCGGGTCGAGCAGATCGGTTTCCCTGGTCCCCGGTCCGCCGCCGCGCACATCGACCGCGGCGACCGCACCGCCGGGTACGCGCACGACGGTACAGCCGGTCGCCGCGCCGGAACCCAACGTCGCATCCGGATCGAGCACATGATGATGCCCGACCAGCAGGCTGGGCACATCGGTGAGCGAATTCCGCTGTCCCGCTTGCACATTCTCCTGGCTGTTCGTCACGATCAACCCCGGACCGTCAGGGCGCGAGGGCCTGCAGCAGGGAATCCTGCATCCAAGTCAGCCAGTGATAAACATCCAGATGCGGCCCACGCGGATCGTCGGGTTCGAGGTGATCCGGTGTCTCGGCATCGATTCCGAGCACCGTGCCCAATGCCAGCCGCACATCGGTCAGCGCGGTCAACCAGGCGTCGGCCTGCTCCGGCGTCAGGACGACCTTCCCGCCGTCGGTCGGCACCGTTTTCAGCACCACCGATCCGGCCGCCAATTTGGCATCGATGATCTCCGGCTCGTGTAAGCCGCGCAGCGCGCTGTTGAGATCGGCGCGATCGGCGTCGGGAGAGCCCGGTTCACTCCGGTGGAAATCCGGCAGCAACCGGTGCAGCCGGGGATCATCGGGCGGGGTCGTATTGCCGCTACGCAGCCCGGTGAGCTCGGCGAGCTCATCATCGGGTGCGGATTCGGCCCGCTCGGTCAGCAGGCCGGAAACGGCGCCGACCAGGGACCGCAGTACGCTCGCCTCACGCGCGTCCATTTCGGATCGCAATTTGAGGCCGCTCAGCGAGTTCTTCCGGCTCCACTTACGCACTGACGTCAGGGTAGTCGTACCGGTCAGTCGTCCCGCTGCATGGTCGCCCAGAGTCCCGCGGCGTGCAGCCGTCGCACGTCCTGTTCCATCTTGTCCCGCGAACCCGACGACACCACTGCCTTGCCCTCGTTGTGCACCTTGAGCATCAATTCGGTCGCCTTCGCTTTGCTGTAGCCGAACAGCTTCTGGAAGATGTAGGCGACGTAGTGCATGAGGTTGACCGGATCATCCCAGACGACCGTCACCCACGGACGGTCCTCGGCCTCCAGGATCTCGGTGTATTCGACCGCCTCCGGAGTCGCCTGTGCCGCCGACAGTGTCGCGTTCACTTCGCACAAGGCCATAACACTCAGGGTACGACTCGACTCCGGATACACAACACCCGCGCACCAGGAATCGACAGACGCCCCGGCCACACCGGCCTATCATGCCCGCCACGGCTGTCTACAGTGGCTTGCGTGGACATGCGCAGCACCGCACTGCTGACCGATCAGTACGAACTGACCATGCTCGCGGCCGCCCTCGGCGACGGCTCGGCGCACCGCCGCTGCACCTTCGAGGTGTTCGCAAGGCGCTTGCCGAATGGTCGCCGCTACGGCGTTGTCGCGGGCACCGGCCGATTGGTCGACGCGCTGGCGCATTTCCGTTTCGAGGAATCGGAGCTCGCGATCGTGGCCGGTTTCCTGGACTCGAAGACCATCGATTGGCTGCGCGACTACCGCTTCACCGGCGATATCGATGGCTATCCCGAGGGCGAGCTGTATTTCCCGGGCTCCCCGATTCTTTCGGTGCGCGGCAGCTTCGCCGAATGCGTCCTGTTGGAGACCCTCGCCCTGTCGATCCTCAATCACGACAGCGCGATCGCCTCGGCCGCCGCCCGCATGGTGAGCGCGGCCGACGGTCGCCGGATGATCGAAATGGGCTCGCGCCGCGCTCACGAACTCGCCGCGCCGTCCTGCTCGCGCGCCGCATATCTGGCTGGCTTCGACGCCACCTCCAATCTGGAGGCCGTGCGTCGCTTCGGCGTGCCCGGCGCGGGTACCAGCGCGCATGCGTTCACCCTGCTGCACATGGGGATGGCAGTCGGCGGAGCCGACGGGGTGAGTAAGTACAGCGCCGCCGACGGTGCGCACGAGGCGGCCGCGTTCCGCGGCCAGATCGACGCGCTCGGCATCGGCACCACACTGCTGGTCGACACCTTCGACATCACCCAGGGAGTGGCGACCGCAATCGCGATCGCCGGACCCGAATTGGGTGGCGTGCGTATCGATTCCGGTGATCTCGGCGTACTCGCGAGGCAGGTGCGCGACCAACTCGACGGACTCGGCGCGACCAAGACCCGCATCGTGGTCTCCGGTGATCTGGACGAGTACGCGATCGCCGCACTGCGCGCCGAACCGGTGGACGCCTATGGGGTCGGGACGTCGCTGGTCACCGGGTCCGGGGCGCCTACCGCCGGAATGGTCTACAAGTTGGTCGAGGTGGACGGGCTGCCGGTCGCGAAACGCAGCAGCCACAAGGAGTCGCGCGGCGGCACCAAGAAGGCGATTCGGCTGTCCCGCCGGACCGGCACCGTGGTCGAGGAGATCGTCTACCCGGCCGCCGGAAACCAGCCCGCCGCAAACGGATTCGAGGTTCGCGAGCTGCTGGCACCGCTGGTGCGCGGTGGCGAACCGGTCGACGGACTGCCCACCCTCGCGGACAGTCGCAAGTTGGTGGCGCGCGGGTTGGTCAGCCTGCCGTGGGAGGGCCTGAAACTGTCGGCTGGGGAACCCGCGATTCCGACGACATTTGTGAATTGACCCGGGCTGCGGCGTTGCGTCGGTTCGCCCATTCCACGACGGAGACGGCTACCGCCACGATCAAGACGCCCTTGAGCACCAGCCGTACCCAGTCGACGGCCTCGTCTGGTCGGTTGCCGAGCAGAAAGTCGACGGCGAGATAGGCCGTATAGCCGATGAAGAAAGCGATCGAGATTCTGACGGTGCTGCTCACCTGGACCTCCGAGTGTTCGTAGCCCGCCCGATCGATCAGGCGGCACAATGTAATCCACAGACAGGTGCCGAGTGTTTACAGCCTCGGTGCTCAGATCGTGGGAAAGTGAGGTCGACATGAACCGAGCGTTGATCATCGTCGACGTGCAGAACGATTTCTGCGAGGGCGGATCGCTGGCCGTCACCGGCGGGGCCACGGTCGCCCGGCGCATCACCGGCTACCTGAACTCCGCGCATTACAGTGCGGTCGTCGCCACCCGCGACTACCACATCGATCCCGGCGGCCATTTCTCCGAACACCCCGATTATGTGGACACCTGGCCGCCGCACTGCCGGGTCGGCACCTCCGGCGCGGACTTCCACCCCGCCCTGAATACCGAGCAGATCCAGGAGATCTTCTCCAAGGGCCAATACTCCGCGGCCTATTCGGGTTTCGAAGGCGCCACCGAGGACGGCACCGGCCTGGCGGACTGGCTGCGCGAGCGCGCCATCGATGAACTCGACATCGTCGGCATCGCCACCGACCACTGCGTCCGCGCGACCGCACTGGACGCCCGCATCGAAGGTTTCGACACCAGGGTGTTACTGGACTTCACCGCGGGCGTCGCACCCGACACGACCGCCGCCGCACTCGACCGCATGCGCACGGCCGGAGTCGACATCGAGGGTTCGGTCGTTCGCTGACGCAAACCGCCCGCCCCGACCTGCCGCGGGACACGCCGGGTTCGCGTATGGAAGGTGTGCGAAGCGGGCCGAGGATCCGATCGGCGGTGATCGGTGTCGGTCCCAAGCAGTAGGCTCGTCGCGTGCCCGAACTGCCGCCCGTCCCCGAGCTTTTGGCCACCGCTGTGCGCGCGCTCGGCGGGAAGGAGCGCGTCGGGCAGGTGACGATGGCGGCCGCGGTGGATCACGCCATCGATACCAAGGAACACCTCGCGGTGCAGGCGGGCACCGGGACCGGTAAGTCGCTGGCGTATCTGGTGCCGAGTCTGCGTCACGCGGTGCGCACCGGCCGGACCGTGGTGGTGTCGACGGCGACGATCGCGCTGCAGCGTCAGCTCGTCGACCGGGATCTGCCGCGGCTGGCCGAGGCGCTGAGCAAACCGCTGGGCCGGGAGGCGAAATTCGCGATTCTCAAGGGGCGCAATAACTATCTGTGCCTGAACAAGATCAATAGCGTGATTCCGGACGAGCCCGCGGAGGCGGAACTCTTCGACGCGTTCGCCATCTCGCGGTTGGGCCGGGAGGTGCAGCGGCTCAACGAATGGGCCTCCAATACCGAAACCGGCGACCGGGACGAGCTCGCGCCAGGTGTCACCGATCGGGCCTGGCGGCAGGTCAGCGTGTCGTCGCGGGAGTGCCTCGGCAAGTCGCGCTGCCCGTTCGGCCAGGACTGCTTCGCCGAATTGGCCAGGGCGGAATCGGCGCAGGCCGATGTGGTGGTGACCAATCACGCCCTGCTCGCCATCGATGCGATCAGCGGCATCCAGGTGCTGCCCGAACACGATGTGGTCGTGATCGATGAGGCACACGAATTGGTCGATCGGGTCACCGGCGTCGCCACCGCCGAACTGGCCGCATCGGCGATCAGCGCCGCGGCCCGGCGCTGCGCCAAACTCATCGACCAACAGGAGGTCGACCGGCTCGAGGAGGCCGCGGAGGCCTGGCACGCGGTGCTCGACGAACTGCCCGCCGCCCGCTGGGACGCACTGCCCGACGGCATCGCGCCGGTGCTGGCGCTGGTCCGCGATGCCGCCTGGAATGCCCGCACCGCGCTCGCGCCACAGGGCGGCACCACCGCACAGGGTGATCCGGAAAGCGCCGCCGCCCGCACCCAGGCGCTCGCCGCCATCGATGAGGTGCACGACAGCGCGGTACGCGCCTTGACCGCATTCGACGAATCCGATCCGGCCAAGCGTCACGATGTCATCTGGCTCGCCGCCGACGAGATCCGCGGCGTCACCCGGCGCACGCTGCGGATGGCGCCGCTGTCGGTGGGCGGACTACTGCGCAGCAGACTTTTCGGCACCGCCACCGTCGTGCTGACCTCCGCCACCCTACAGATCGGCGGCTCCTTCGACGGACTCGCAATCACCTGGGGCCTGCCCGCACAATCGGCCAACCGCAGCGATACCGCAACCGCCAACGGCGCGCAGGCGCCCTCGGACGCGGAGACCGTGCGCTGGAGTTCGCTCGACGTCGGCTCGCCGTTCGACCATGCCAAATCCGGCATCCTGTACGTCGCGAAGCATCTGCCCGCGCCCGGCCGAGACGGTCTGGCACCGGCCTACCTCGACGAAATCGAGCGGCTGATCGGCGCTGCGGGCGGGCGCACGCTCGGGCTGTTCTCCTCGATGCGCGCCGCACGCGCGGCCACCGACGCGCTGCGCGAGCGGCTGAAAACGCCCGTTTTGTGTCAAGGGGACGACGCAACCGGCGCGCTGGTGCGCAAGTTCGCCGACGACCCCGAGACTTCGCTGTTCGGCACGCTGTCGCTGTGGCAGGGCGTCGATGTGCCGGGTCCGTCACTGAGTCTGGTGATCCTGGATCGGATCCCGTTTCCACGCCCCGACGATCCGCTGCTGACCGCGCGGCAGCGGGCCGTCGAGTCGCGCGGCGGCAATGGCTTCATGACCGTCGCGGCCAATCACGCCGCGCTGCTGCTGGCCCAGGGCACCGGCAGGCTCTTGCGCAGCGTCGATGACCGGGGTGTCGTGGCGATCCTCGATTCTCGTTTGGCGACCGCGCGCTATGGCGGCTATCTGCGGGCCTCGCTGCCGCCGTACTGGGAGACCTCGGATCCCGAAGTCGTCACCAAAGCACTGCGTCGACTCACCGCCGCAAGCGCCTGACCTGGTGGAACTGTGAGACCACTCACAAAGCATTCCAACATTTCCAGACAGAAGTAAATTGGGTACCGGTGCTTCGGTGGAACTCCAATTCCCACACCGGATGTATCGGCGAGTCCCCGCGCCAAGCCCTGCACGCGGCGCGGGGACACCACAAATCCCTGCCACCGCCGGTTCGCCCGTGAGACCGTTTCCCAATGACGCACCAGCCAGATATCGACACTCTCGGCGAATTCTTGATCAGCGCAAGATCTTTGGCCGAATACCGTGCGATCTTCGCACTCACCGAAGCTGACCTCAGCGGACGCATACTCGACTGTCCAGGCGGCGCAGCAAGTTTCACCGCGGAGGCGAGTGAACTCGGGGCCACGGTCATCGCGGCGGATCCGATCTACGCCCAACCCGTGGAGCGACTGCGCACCCTCGCCGTCTCCGAAACCGATCGCGGAAACATTTGGGCAACAGCACATCTGGACCGATATCGGTGGGACTTCTACGGCGATCCGCAACAGCATCGAGCGATACGCCTGGCCGCGGCGTCCCGCTTCGGCGCCGACATCACCGCGCATCGCGATCGGTACGTCGCGGCGCTGCTGCCGTCGCTGCCCTTCCCCGACAACAGTTTCGATCTGGTCCTGAGCTCACATCTGCTCTTCACCTACGCCGACCGCCTCGATCCGGATTTCCATCTGGCGTCCCTGCTCGAACTCTCCCGAGTGTCGGCAGGCGAGACTCGCCTATATCCACTGGTCGATCATACCGGCGCACGCCAAGACGATCTGGTCGCGCATCTACAAAAAGAACTGCACGACAAGGGAATCCGCTCGTCACTCCGGGAGACGGCCTACGAGTTCCACCACGGCGCGACCACGGTTCTGGTCCTGCACTCGAGCCGTGACCAAACGTGAAAACGACAGATCAGAGCGTCCACTTGAGGATCAATGTGACGACGGCCGCGATCACGGCCAGCACGATCGCCGCCACGCCCCAGAGAAAGCCCTGACGCTGCCACGGGCGCCCGCGGTCAAGAGAGAACTTGCCGGGACCGGTGAAAGCGACGACCGCCCCGACGGTGGCGAACAGCAAGGGCATTTCATAGCCCTTACCGGTCAGCAGGCCGCCGCCCCAGGTCGCATTGATCGCATTGATCATGGTGCCGAGCACGATGGCCGAGGCCAGCGGCGTCAGCAGGCCGAGCAGCAGCAGGATGCCGCCGGTGAATTCACTGAGTCCGGCGAGGGTGCCGAACAGTTTTCCGGGGTTGTAGCCCATGGAGTCGAAGGAGTCGGCGTTGCCGCGCCAACCCGGGCCACTGAACCAGCCGAACAGTTTCTGTGAGCCGTGCGCCGCGAGCAGGCCGCCGAAGACGACGCGCAGCACCAGGAGGCCGATATCGGCGGCGGAGTTGTCGAGAGTCGCGCCACTCGGATGGGTGGGGCGTTCGAGTGTGCCGTTGGAAGTCATGCTGGTCCTCATCCGCGCATCGGTATGAACAATGGCTCTTTAGCCTCGGCAATGAATCGGACTGCGGTCCGATTATCCCACAGTTCAGCCCAACCGCGCGATAGGCGAGGCTTATTCCGCGAGGAAGAAGAAATATCCGAGGAACATCACCATCAGCGCCCACATCGCCGGATGCACCTCTTTGACGCGCCCCTTCGCGACCATGACGATCGGATAGAACAGCATGCCCATCGCCAGTCCATTGGCGATCGAGTAGGTCAGCGGCATCATGACGACGGTGATGAAGGCCGGAATCGAGTACTCCAGCCGATTCCAATCGATCTCGCCGAGCGCGCGGGCCATCAGCACGCCGACCACGATCAGCGCGGGTGCGGTGATGGCCGCCGAACCGGCGACCACCGCGAAGATCGGATAGCAGAACATGGCGATCAGGAACCAGCCCGCCGTGGTCACAGCGGTCATACCGGTCCGCCCGCCCGCTGAGACACCCGCCGTCGATTCGACGTAGGCGGTGGTTGTCGAGGTGCCGATGACCGCGCCCGCCATGGTGCCCACCGAGTCAGCGGCAAGCGCACTGGCCGCGCGCGGCAGTTTGCCGTCCTTGTCGAGCAATCCAGCCTGGTTGGCGACGCCGATAAGGGTGCCGGAGCAGTCGAAGAAGTCGACGAAGAGCATGGTGAGAACGACGACGGCCATCTGCCCGGTGAACGCGTCGGGCAGATGGATGACGGCCTGACCGAAGGTGTGCTCTAGGCCCTTGGGCATCGCGACGACACCGTTGGGCAGATCGACCAGACCGCTGATGACGCCAACGATGGCGGTGAGCACGATGCCGTAGAGCACCGCACCGTGCCAGCCGATGACCAGGAACACCACGGTCATCACGAGACCGAACAGCGCGAGCAGCGTGGTCCCCTTGGTGAAGTCGCCGAGAGTGACGAGGGTGGCCTCGCTATTGACCACGATGCCCGCGTTCTTCAGACCGAGGAATGCGACGAACATGCCGATGCCCGCGCCGACGGCCAGCTTCATCTGCATCGGAATCGCATTGAGAATGCGTTCGCGCACCTTGGTGATCGCGAGCACGAAGAAGATCACCCCGGACAGGAGGGTCCCCGACAGCGCCACCTGCCACGGGATCCCCATCCCGAGCACCACCGAATAGGCGAAGAAGGCATTCAGGCCCATACCTGGCGCGAGTGCGATCGGATATCTGGCCCACACCCCCATGACCAGCGTGCCGAAGACCGCGGCGACGGCCGTCGCGGTGAAGACCGCCTGCATGGGAATGCCCTTGGCACCGAGCGCACCCTCGTCGCCGAGCACCGACGGATTCACGGCGAGCACATAGGACATGGCGAGGAAGGTGATGGTTCCGGCCATCAGCTCACGCTTCATGGTCGAACCGCTCGAACTGATGCCGAAGTACGCGTCGAGGCGTCCTCGGGTTCGCGTCAGAACGTCGGTGACCATGAGCTCTCCAGTCGAAAAACGAGTACAGGCGTGCCAGGGCACGGTAGCCGACAATTCACTGCACTCGAGAACCCGACCCATCAGCAGGTATTGGGTTCTCGTGAGCAGCGTCACGGTAGCCATCTCAGACAGATTGATCTACCTTGCTTCGCACGGACGTCTCGCAAGCAACCGCACACCTGCAGTTCGGCGGCAAGGTCGAACCGTTCCCCAGCCCACTGACCTCACTGCTCGGCGGCGCCACCACCTTCCGCGGCCTGGATTTCAACAAGGGCGCCAAGGCCACCATCAACCTCTGGTTCGCCTATTCGATCCACTGGCCCGTGGAGGTCGAAGTCGAAAAACACACCACCATCGACGTCCCCGCAGGCAAATTCGACGCCTGGCAGGTCAAGGCCGAACCCAGCTTCGCCCACCTCAACGGCCTACTCGACAAGGTGATCCACGGCATCTTGCCCGCCTTCACCCTGCACTTCGATGCCGCCGCGACCCACCGAATGCTGCGCTTCAGCTTCCCGACCAAACCATTGCCCTGGGACCCGAAGGGCCTGGTCCAACTGAGCTCCGAGTAGGTCCCGGATTCGACATCAGCCGTTCGGGGCGATTACCAAGCCCAGTTCGGCGTCGCTGGCGAGTAGTTCGTTGTGGGGCAGGACCCGGACCGTGTAACCGACTGCGCCGGACAGGGGGACCGGGGTTTCGACGGTGAAAAGGTCTACACCGGAGTCGGATCCGGTGTGGGTCATCGGGAAGGTGGTGGTGTCGGAGAGGTCGTCGGTCGGTGAGACTCGACCGAGTACCGCCTGCACCGTGACGTCGGCGGGGGTGAGGCCGCCGAGGTCGATGCGGGCGGCGAGCGAGAGTTCTGCGCCGATGACCGGGGTATCGGGCAGACCCGCGCTGTCGACCTGGATGATCTTGACCGAGGGCCAGGCGGCCTCGACCCGGCGGCGATACTCCGAAACCGCTCGGGCACCGGCGAATTCGTCGGCGCTCACGCGCTTACCGGCCGACGCGGCGGGGGTGTAGTACTCGACGGCATAGTCGCGAACCATGCGGGAGGCCAGCACCTGCGGACCGAGCGTTTGCAGGGTGTGACGCACCATCTCGACCCAGCGCACCGGCATATCGGAGCCGTCACGGTCATAGAAGCGCGGTGCGACGGTGCGTTCGAACAGGTCGTAGAGGGCTGCGGCCTCGAGGTCGTCGCGGCGGTGTTCATCGGAGACGCCGTCGGCGGTCGGTATGGCCCAACCGTTTTCGCCGTCGTACATCTCGTCCCACCAGCCGTCGCGGATGGAGAGGTTGAGCCCGCCGTTCAGCGCGGACTTCATACCTGAGGTGCCGCAGGCCTCCAGCGGACGCAGCGGATTGTTCAGCCAGACATCGCAACCCCAGTACAGGTAGCGGGCCATCGACATGTCGTAATCGGGCAGGAAGACGATGCGATGTCGCACTTCCGGATCGTCGGCGAACCGAACGACCTGCTGAATCAGCGCCTTGCCGCCATCGTCGGCCGGATGACTCTTACCCGCGACGACCAGTTGCATCGGCCGATCGGGATTCAGCAGCAACGCACGCAAGCGCTGCGGATCGCGCAGCATCAGGGTCA
Source organism: Nocardia pseudovaccinii NBRC 100343 (assembly GCF_001613225.1). GTDB lineage: Bacteria > Actinomycetota > Actinomycetes > Mycobacteriales > Mycobacteriaceae > Nocardia > Nocardia pseudovaccinii. Next base: position 425 of record NZ_BDBY01000228.1, on the reverse strand, counting down.
ACCGCTTGTAGGTCGGCACCCGGCGCGCGAAACCGACGGTCAACACATTCGGATCGAAAACGCTATCGACCCATCCCAATTCAGCCGAAGCAGCGCCGCGCTCCAACCAGGACGCGCGAACCCGACGGCGCACCTCGGCAACGAGGGTGGCGCGCAAGGCATTCCGGGTCGACCACAATTCACCCAGGTCGAAATCGCGCAGCTTCTCCCAGCCACGCGCCTCCTCGACCAGCTCGGGACCGATGTGCTCGCGTGCCTTGTCGAACCATTCGCGCGCCGCCCAGGTCGGGGCGTGCACACCATTGGTCACCGAACCGATCGGCACGTCGGTCGCGTCGAAGCCGGGCCACAGGGGCGCGAACATGGCGCGGCTCACCTCGCCGTGCAATTTGGAAACACCGTTGGCGCGCTGGGCGAGTCGCAAG
>NZ_BDBY01000227.1 GCF_001613225.1 Nocardia pseudovaccinii NBRC 100343 | reverse complement strand
GGGAACCGGTCGATACCGGCGGGCACCGGCGTGTGCGTGGTGAACACGGTTGCGGCCCGCACCGCAGTCAGCGCGGTGTCGAAATCCAGTCCGGCCGAGACGAATTCACGGATCCGCTCGACGCCGAGGAATCCGGCGTGTCCCTCGTTCATGTGGAACACATCGGGATCCGGCACACCCGCGGCGCGCGTATAGGCGCGCACCGCCCGCACGCCACCGATACCGGCCAGGATCTCCTGCTTGATCCGATGGTCCTGATCACCGCCGTAGAGCCGGTCGGTGACCGCGCGCAGTTCCGGATCGTTCTCGGCGATATCGGAATCCAGCAGCAGCAACGGCACCCGCCCGACCTGCGCGATCCATACCCGCGCGCGCAGCACCCGCTGATCGGGCATGGCCACGTGGATCAACACCGGCGAACCTTCGGTGGTCAGCAGCCGCAACGGCAGCCCCTGCGGATCCAGCGCCGGATAGTGCTCGGACTGCCAACCGTCCGCGGTCAGCGACTGCCGGAAATAGCCGGAGCGGTAGAGCAATCCGACGCCGATCAACGGCAGTCCCAGATCCGATGCGGACTTCAGATGATCACCGGCGAGAATCCCGAGACCGCCCGAATAGTTCGGCAGGACCTCGGTGACGCCGAACTCCATCGAAAAATAGGCAATGCCGCGCACCGGCTCATCGGTCTGCCGCTGGAACCAGCCCGGCCGCGTCAGATAGTCGCGCAGATCCGCGGCGGCGGCATCCACTCGCCCGATGTAGTCCGCATCGGCGGCGAGCTCGTCCAGCCGGGCCGCGGGCACCTCACCCAGCATGCGCACCGGATCGTGGCCGAGCTCGCGCCACAGTTCGGGATCGAGCTCCGCGAACAGATCCTGGGTAGCCCAATGCCACGACCAGCGCAGATTCGTGGAAAGTTCGCCCAGGGCCGCCAAACGCTCGGGCAGATGGGCACGGACGGTGAAACGACGGAGTGCCTTCACCAACCGAACCCTACCCAATGCCGCAGCACCTGGTGGCTCCAGCGGGCCACGGCACCCATCGAGGCCGCCGCAGGTCTGCTACCGCGGACCCTACGAACCACAGGGACTGCCTGCCGCCGCTGCTCGATCGCACCGGAATATCGGTCGCGCCGGACTCGCACGGATGGCAGCATCGGCTGATGCCGCACTGGATCGATGTACTCCCGCAGTTCCTGCTGGCCTGCCTCATTCTGGCCGCGCTACCCGGACCGGCGACAGCGCTGTTCCTTCAGCGCGCAGTGCGCGACGGCCGCGCGGCCGGGCTGGCGGCGGTCGCCGGAAACGAGATCGGGGTGTTCGGCTGGACGCTCGCCGGTGGCGCGGGTCTGTCTGTGCTGCTGGTCGCGAACCGGTTCATGAATACGGCGGTGCACGTCATCGGGGCGCTTGTGTTGATCTGGCTCGGTGTCCAGGCCTGGCGCGGCGCCCGCGATGACGACGAATTCGGCAGCACAGCGCTTACCCGCCCCGCCAGCTCCGCCGACTGCCATCCCCTGGCGACCAAGCTGCTCCCCACCGGCCGTACCCCAGGTTCGGCGTTTCGCGCCTCACTGATCTCGATCGCGGCGAATCCGAAGGCGGCCGTCTTCGGCCTGACGATCCTGCCGCAGTTCCTGCCGTCGAGCGGTCCGGTGCTGCCGACCGTGCTGATCCTGGCCGGTATCCAGCTGGTCATCGATACCGCCTGGTGCATCGGCATCGTGCTGGCGGCGGACCGCGCGGGGACCTGGCTGCGGCGAACCGGAATCCGGCAGCGGGTGGAGCGCGCGCTCGGCGCGATCTTGGTCGCACTCGGTCTCGGTCTGGCGGCCGACGCACGCTGATCCCGTCCACCCGACCCGCACCCGGTAGGTTGGTCGACGTGACCGGCCGCATCGCCATCGATGACACCGCCCCTTCGATATGGCTGAACAACAGTTCGGCCAAGGCCGTGGTCGGCGAGGTGTTTCCGGTGCGAACCGTGGTCTGGCGCGAGGGGCACGACGCCGTCTCCGCCACGCTGGCGGTGCGCGGCCCCGGCTCGACGCGGATCACCCGCATTCGCATGACGCCGGACTACGAGCCGGATGTCTTCAATGCCACCTTCGTACCGAACCTGCCCGGCACGTGGACCTACCGCATCGAGGGCTGGAGCGATCCGATCGCCACCTGGCGTGCGGCGGTAGAGGCCAAGCTCGCCGTCGGGCAGAGCGCCGCCGACCTCGCCAATGACCTGGAGCTCGGCGCCCGGCTGTTCGAACGCGCCGCGCAGGCGGTGCCCAAGAAGCAGTTCGAGCGCTTGCGCGCCGCCGCGACGGCATTGCGCGCCGACGAACAGCTGCCCGCCCGGGTCGCCCCCGCCTTCAGCGCGGAGGTCGCGGAGATCCTGCGCGATACGCCATTGCGGGACATGGTCACTCGTGGCCCGCAGCACACGGTGCTGGTGGAACGTCAACGCGCACTGTATGGCTCGTGGTATGAGTTCTTCCCGCGCTCGACCGGCGGCCGTGATGCCGCAGGCAACCCGATCCACGGCACTTTCGCCACCGCCGCAAAGGAATTGCCGCGCATCGCGGGCATGGGCTTCGATGTGGTCTATCTGCCGCCGATCCACCCGGTCGGCAAGATCAACCGCAAGGGCCGCAACAACGCGCTCGCCGCCGAACCTGGTGACGTCGGCTCCCCGTGGGCGATCGGGTCGAAGGATGGCGGGCACGACGCGATTCATACCGAACTCGGCACCACCGCCGACTTCGCCGAATTCGTCACCACCGCAGCCGAACTCGGCCTCGAAGTCGCGCTCGACCTGGCGCTGCAGTGTGCACCGGATCATCCGTGGGTCGCCGCGCACCCGGAGTGGTTCACCACGCTCCCGGACGGCACCATCGCCTACGCCGAGAATCCACCGAAGAAGTACCAGGACATCTACCCGGTCAACTTCGACAACGATCCGGACGGACTGTACGCGGAGGTGCTGCGTGTAGTGCGGCACTGGATCGGCTTGGGCGTCAAGATCTTCCGCGTCGACAACCCGCACACCAAGCCCGCCGATTTCTGGGAATGGCTGATCGCGACCGTGCGGCGCACCGATCCAGATGTGATCTTCCTGTCCGAGGCGTTCACCCGACCGGCCCGGCTCTATGGTCTGGCTCGCCGCGGATTCAGCCAGTCCTATACGTATTTCACCTGGCGCGTCGCCAAATGGGAGCTGACCGAATTCGGCAACGAACTGGCCGCCAAGGCCGACGAGGCCAGACCGAACCTGTTCGTCAACACTCCCGACATCCTGCACGAGAGCCTGCAGCACGGTGGGCCCGGCATGTTCGCCATCCGCGCGGTGCTGGCCGCGACCATGGCCCCGACCTGGGGTGTCTACTCCGGATTCGAACTCTTCGAGCATCAGGCGGTGCGTCCGGGCAGCGAGGAATACCTGGATTCGGAGAAGTACGAGCTGCGCCCGCGCCCGTTCGCCGAGGCGCTCGCGCGCGGAGAATCATTGGAGCCGTGGATCACTCGGCTCAACGAGATCCGTCGCGCGCATCCGGCGCTGCAGCAGTTGCGCTGCATCCACTTCCATCACGTCGACAACGACGCACTGCTGGCCTATTCGAAGGTCGATCCGGCCAGCGGTGACGCGGTGCTGGTCGTGGTGAATCTGAATCCCTATGCGGCCGAATGGGGCATGATCTCGCTCGACCTGCCCGCCATCGGCCGCGAATGGCATGACCATCCAGTGGTGTTCGACGAGGTCAGCGGCGAGGAATACCACTGGGCGCAGACCAATTACGTGCGGCTGGATCCGGCCCACGCGGTCGCCCACATTCTCACGCTGCCCGCGGTATCGCAGCAGGCGCGCGCGGAACTGGCGTTCCGGAGGACATTTCGATGAAGCGTCGCGATCTGATGTTGCTCGCGGCGGGCACCCATACCGATCCCCATACCGTGCTCGGCGCGCACCCGCATCCAGACGGCACGATCGTGCGGGTGCTGCGCCCGCATGCCGATACGGTGTTCGCCCGGGTCGGCGGCGTCGACCATCCGCTGAAGTCATTGGGGCACGGCATTTTCGCCGGTGTCGTACCGCATCCGGACCTGATGGATTACCGCATCGTCACCAATTACCAAGGCGCACAGACGATCGTCAGCGCGGACGGCTACCGCTTCCTGCCCACCGTCGGCGAACTCGACCTGCATCTCATCGGCGAGGGCCGCCACGAACACCTGTGGGATGTGCTCGGCGCGCACCCGCGTCACTACACCACCCTCGACGGCGAGGTGAACGGGACCTCGTTCGCCGTCTGGGCACCGAATGCCCGGGGTGTCACCGTGATCGGGGATTTCGACGGTTGGAGCGGGAGTACCGCACCGATGCGTTCGCTCGGGTCTTCCGGGGTATGGGAGGTCTTCGTACCCGGGGTCGGCGTCGGCACCAAATACAAGTTCCGGGTACACGGCGCGGACGGACGCACCGTGGATCACGCCGATCCGCTGGCGTTCGCGACGGAGCTGCCGCCCGCGACCGCATCAGTGGTCACCGAAAGTAATTACGTGTGGTCCGACGGTGACTGGGTTTCGACCCGCGAACGCACCGACCCCACTCGCGCTCCGATGAGCGTCTACGAAGTGCACCTGGGCTCCTGGCGG
>NZ_BDBY01000226.1 GCF_001613225.1 Nocardia pseudovaccinii NBRC 100343 | reverse complement strand
CTACCGCGAATTGGCGGATCAGCTCGCCGATTACGTGCGCGCGGCCGGATTCACCCATATCGAACTGCTGCCGATCGCCGAGCACCCGTTCGGCGGCTCCTGGGGCTACCAGGTCACGTCGTACTACGCACCTACCGCACGCTTCGGCTCCCCCGACGATTTCCGTGCCTTCGTCGACCGCATGCATGCGGCAGGCATCGGCGTCCTGCTCGATTGGGTGCCCGCGCACTTCCCCCGCGACGAATGGGCGCTCGCGCGCTTCGACGGCACCGCGCTCTACGAGCACGCCGACCCACGCCGCGGCGAGCAACTCGACTGGGGCACCTATATTTTCGACTTCGGCCGCAACGAGGTGCGCAACTTCCTGGTCGCCAATGCGCGGTACTGGATCGAGGAATTCCATATCGACGGACTGCGCGTCGACGCGGTCGCCTCCATGCTGTACCTGGATTACTCACGCGCCGACGGCGAATGGGAACCCAATGTGCACGGCGGCCGGGAGAACCTGGAGGCCGTCGACTTCCTGCAGGACCTCAACGAAACCGTGCACCGCCACCATCCCGGCGTCGTCACCATCGCCGAGGAATCCACCACCTGGCCCGGCGTCACCCGCGGCGCCGATGTCGGCGGACTCGGCTTCACCATGAAGTGGAATATGGGCTGGATGCACGACACCCTGGGCTATTTGGGGCGCGATCCGATCCACCGCTCCTGGCATCACAACGAGATCACCTTCTCGCTGGTGTACGCGTGGAGCGAGAACTACGTGCTGCCCATCAGCCACGACGAGGTCGTGCACGGCAAGGGCACCCTCTGGACCAGAATGCCCGGCGACGATTTCGCCAAGGCGGCGGGCGTGCGCGCACTGCTGGCCTACATGTGGTCGCATCCCGGCAAGCAATTGCTGTTCATGGGCCAGGATTTCGGCCAGTTCCGGGAATGGTCACACGACCGCGGCCTGGACTGGCACGAACTGGAAAACCCACTGCACCAGGGCATTACGGCTGCCGTCCGAGATCTGAACGCGGTCTACCGCGCCCACCCCGCGCTGTGGAGTCAGGACACCAGCCCCGGCGGCTACTCCTGGGTGCAGGCCGACGATCGCGAGAACAACGTGATCGCCTTCCTGCGCTACGGCTCCGACGGTTCGGTGATCGCCTGCGTTTTCAATTTCTCCGGCTCGGTGCACGGCGAATACCGCGTCGGCCTGCCGAGCGCAGGCACCTGGCGCGAAATCCTCAACACCGACGCCGCCGACTACGGCGGCTCCGGCATCGGAAACCTCGGCGGTGTCAAAGCGACCGATGAGCCATGGCACGGTCGACCGGCATCGGCCACCGTGGCGCTGGCCCCGAACACCGCGATCTGGCTCGCGCCGGAGACATAAGCCACCACACGGGTGGGCGAGCAGGCCACACCCACAGCGATTCGAGCAGGCCGAGCCGCGGCGCTCAGCCCGCCACGGCCACCATGGCTTTCGCGCCGAACACCCGCGATCTGGCTCGCGCCAGAGACATAAGCCACCACGCAGGTGGGTCGAGCAACCCTGCAGCGCTCAGCCCGGCTCCGGTCCCGTAGCGCCGGTCGCGAATTTCGCGATCTGGCTCGCGCCAAAGACATACGCCACCCCCACAAGCGCTCAGCCCAGGCTTCCGCCGGGCGGCCGGTCCCGAACACCGCGATCTGACTCGCGTCGGAGACATAAGCCACCCAGGTAGGTCGAGCGAGCGCCACCCCATAGCGTCCAGCCCGGTTACAGCCCTAGTGGCCGGTCGCGAGTATCGCAATCCGGCTCGCCGAATACATCAGCCACGACACGGTAGGGCGACCCTGCGTTGAGTCGCGCAGGCCGAGCCGCGGCGCTCAGCCCGGCAGCCACAGTGGCGCTGGCGCCGACCTCGAACGCCGCCATCCCACTCACACCAGAACCATAGCCAGCACACGGATTGGTCGAGCAGACCAACCCGCCGCGCTCAACCCGGCAGCCACAGCGGCGCTGGCACCGAACACCGCGATCTGACTCGCAAGACACCGCAGGGGTAGGTCAAGCAGCCCAACCCGCAGCGCTGAGCCCGCTTCAGCCACTCGGGCGCTGGCCCCGAACACGCAATCTGACTCACGCCGGGACCATTAGCCCCACACAGGTGGGTCGGGCAGGCCAACCCGCCGCGCTCAGCCCGGCAGCCACTGTGGCGCTGGCACCGAACACCGCGATCTGGCCCCAATACCGGAAACACACCGGCTCGCCGAGCAAGCCGCCGTAGTGCTCAGCGCGCCAATCCCGCAGCGCTGGGCACTCAGCTGCGCGAGTGCGTTGATTACCGCCATGTGCAATCGACCGCGCCGCCGCAATCAGTGGACCGGCCCGGCGATGGCATCGGCGCACGCTATCCGCCGATGCCATGCACACCCAAGCGGCCGGTCAGTACAGCGCGGCAGCCAGTTTGCGGCGGGCAGCAACCACGAAAGGCTCTGCCGGGTCGAACAATTCGAAGAGTTCGAGCAGCCGGGTGCGCGCCTTGGTGCGATCATCGCCGGCCGTCTTCTTGATCACGGCGATCAACCGGTCGAACGAGGCCTCCGGCTGCTGGCTCATCATTTCCAGGTCGGCGGCATCCAGGGCCGCGTCGACATTGGCCGGATCGGCATCGGCCGTGGCGATCGCGGCGTCCGAAATGGTCTGGGCACGGGACAGGAAACGCACCTGACGCAGTGCGTTCTTTGCCTCCTCATTGCCCGGCTCCGCGGCGATGATGGCCTCATAGGCCGCTTCGGCACCGGCCATGTCGCCGTGCTCGAGCGCGGCCTCCGCGGCGGTGAAACGCGGGTCCTCTACCGCCTGGGGCTGCTGCTCACCGCCCTCGAGCTGCCCGCCGACCGCCTCGACGACCGCGCTCAACCACTGCCGGACCTGCGGCTCCGGCTGGGCGCCCTCGAAATCCGCGAGTGGGCGGCCACCGGCCACCGCGATCACCGTCGGAATGCCCTTCACACCGAAGGCCTGCGCAATCCGCATATTGGCCTCGGCCTCGACCGTAGCCAGATCCCACGCGCCCGCGCCCTCCTGGACGAGCCGCTCCAGCGTCCGGACCAGTTCGACGCTGCCCGGGCTGCGCTGCGAATACAGCGCGACGACCACCGGCACCTGGGTGGACCGGCGCAGCACCTTCGTTTCGAAGTCCGCCTCCGAGACGGCGTAGTCGCCGCCGCCTCCCGCGCCCGACGCACCGGCCGGGGGCTGCTTCAGGCTGGACAGATCCACCGCACCTGACATGGCGGCGGCGACGGCTGGCGAAGGGCGGCGGGCAGCGGGTCGAGTCACGGTTTCCAGTTTGTCACGGCGTGACCGAGGCCGGGGCTCCGGACTCGACGGAAGTCACGTCGCTCAGCTCACCGAGCTTGCCCGCACGCACCGCCCACACCTCGAAGAGGACCGTGAAGAACGGCGGAATGCTCGACAGCAACGCGAGCACCGTGGTCTTTGTGTTCCAGGCCAGCTCGCGGGCCGCGAGGATCGCGGTGATGACGAAAAGGACGAAGATGATGCCGTGCGTCATCCCGAACACCTTGACCGGCCACAGCACCGGTTCGGGGAGGCGCTTGAACACCATGCCGACGATCAGGAAAACCCAGGAGATCGCCTCCAGCACGGCGATGAAGCGGAACCGCTTGGCCACGGTGCTCAAGTCGAAGAAATTGCCCATGGCCACCATTGTGCCGGACCGCTACGACGGGTCGTAGTTGAACCGGTCACACCTGAACTCCGCCGACCCGGTATATCCGGGCCGGGCGGAGCCGGGAATTACACCTTGATGATCAGCGCGTCACCCTGACCGCCGCCGCCACACAGCGCGGCCGCGCCGATACCGCCACCGCGCCGCTTCAGCTCCAGCGCCAGATGCAGCAGGATGCGCGCACCCGACATACCGAGCGGGTGGCCGATGGCGATCGCGCCACCGTTGACGTTCACCTTCTCCGCATCGATGCCCAGCTTGCGGGTGGACGCGATGCCGACCGCCGCGAACGCCTCGTTGATCTCGACCAGATCCAGCTCGGCGGGCGAAATACCTTCGCGCGCACAGGCCTTGGCGATCGCATTGGCGGGCTGATCCTGCAGGGTCGAATCCGGACCGGCCACCACGCCCGCGGCGCCGATCTCGGCGATCCAGCTCAGGCCGAGCGACTGCGCCTTCTCCTTGCTCATCACGACCACCGCGGCCGCGCCATCGGAGATCTGCGAGGCGGTGCCCGCGGTGATGCTCCCGTCCTTGCGGAAGGCCGGGCGCAGCTTGGCCAGCGATTCGACGGTGGTGTCCGCGCGAATGCCCTCGTCGGTGCTCACCACGATCGGATCGCCCTTGCGCTGCGGCACCGAAACCGGGACCACCTCGTCATCGAAGACGCCGTTCTTCCACGCCGCCGCCGCACGCTGATGCGAGGCCGCCGCGAACGCGTCCTGATCCTCGCGGCTGACCGGCTCGGCGTCGTTGCGCTGTTCGGTCAGCGCACCCATCGGCTGGTCTGTAAAGATGTCGTGCAGACCGTCGTAGGCCATGCTGTCGCGCAGCGTCACATCGCCGTATTTGTAGCCCTCCCTGCTCTTTTCGAGCAGATGCGGGGCCTGGCTCATGGATTCCTGACCGCCCGCTACGACGATCTCGTACTCGCCCGCGCGAATCAACTGATCCGCCAGCGCGATCGCATTGATACCGGACAGGCACACCTTGTTCACCGTCAGCGCGGGCACATCCATCGGGATGCCCGCGGCGGCCGCTGCCTGCCGGGCCGGGATCTGCCCCGCACCCGCGGTGAGCACCTGGCCCATGATCACGTAATCGACCTGCTCCGGCGCGACGCCGCCCTTCTCCAGCGCCGCCTTGATGGCGAAACCGCCCAGGTCGGAACCGGTGAAGTCCTTCAGACCCCCGAGCAGCCGACCGACCGGGGTACGCGCACCGGAAACGATCACGGTTGTGGTCACGACGAGCCTCGCATTCATTGATCGAACAGCGTCGCGCACCGAGCACCCGCGACGTCAACCTCTGTACCCCACGGTAGCTTGTCCTACCCGAACGCCCCCTACCAGGGACGCGCTACGTTCGAAGAGTGAGCAACGCTATCGACCCGTCGAACTTCATCCCCGGCGACTACGTCATCGCCGTCGACCACGTGGGTATCGCGGTACCCGACCTGGATGCCGCAATTGCCTGGTATGCCGACAATCTCGGCATGATCGAGACCCATCGGGAGGTGAACGACGCCCAAGGCGTGCACGAGGCGATGCTGTCATTGCCCGGCGCACCGGACGGCGCGACTGCCCTGCAGTTGCTGGCGCCCCTCAACGCGGACTCCACCATCGCCAAGTTCATCGACCGCAGCGGACCGGGTCTGCAGCAACTCGCCTATCGAGTTACCGATATCGAGGCCGTCTCCATGTATCTTCGTGATCGAGGTCTGCGTTTGCTGTACGACGCCCCCCGTCACGGAACCGCAGATTCTCGCATCAATTTCATTCACCCGAAGGATGCTGGCGGTGTGCTGATCGAGTTGGTCGAACCCAACGCGAATGTTACGCACTAGTATCAAGGTCGGGCCTGAAAAACTCGTCCGCATCACATTCGCGGTCGAGTCACCATGAGGTGCAAGTAGGCTGTAGTTTGTGTGCCATGTCGTCACCTGAGTCCGATCGCAATCGCTTCGTTGCACTGCCCTTCACCGTTGTGCGCAAGGGTTATGCGCAAGACGAGGTACGCAACTACTTCGACCGTTTCGATGCCGAGTTAAGGGTCACCGCCACAGATCGGGATGCCGCTGCGGCGCAAGCCCGTAACCTCGCCAGCCAGCTGGAGGACGCGCGGGACGAGATCGACGAGCTCCGTAAGGAAGTCGATCGCCTTTCGGTTCCGCCGACCACTGCGGAAGGCATGTCCGACCGCATCTCTCGGATGCTGCGCCTGGCTTCCGACGAGGCGTCCGAGGTCCGCGCGCTCGCGCAGGCCGAGGCGGCGGAAATGGTGTCGATCGCCGAGCAGCAGGCCACCGAAATGCGTGGTAAGTACGAATCGCTGCTCGCCGAGACCAAGGAGAAGCGCGAGGCGCTCGAAATCGAATTCGAGCAGACCCTGGCGAATGCGCGTACCGAGTCCGCCAAGATCATCGAGGCCGCTCAGGCCGAGGCCGACCGCCTCGGCAAGGAAGCCGATGCCAAGCGCAAGGCGACCCAGCAGGACTTCGAGGCCACCATGGCGGAGCGGCGCACCAAGCTCACCCGCGCCATGGAGGAGCTCGAGGCCACCAGCCGCGCCGAGGCCGCTCAGCGGATCAAGGACGCGACCGACGAGTCCAACCGCCTCATCACCTCCGCCACGCAGACCTCCGAGCGCAAGATCGCGCACGCCAAGGAACTCGCCGAGGAGATGCGCGTGCTGCGCGGCCGGGTGCTCGCCCAGCTGCTCGGTATCCGCGGCCAGCTCGACTCGGTGCCTGCCATGCTCGCGGCCGTCAACCGGGAAAGCGAACTGCTGGACGGGGTTCCGGATCAGCGCAAGTCCATCGGCGGCGGCACCAAGTCGGTCACCGGCGGTTCGCGCGCCAAGGCCATCCCCGAGGTCTCGGCCGAGGAAGACGACATCGACGCCGACGAGCGCGAGAACGCCGAAATCACCAACTGACGACGGCGGGCTGAGCGGCGACAAACGCAACACCCCAACCGAATTCACACCAAGGCCGCCCCACACCGGGGCGGCCTTCCTAATGCCGGACACTGCCGCGATACGCGGACATAGCCCAACACCCGGCCAATCGAGGCGCCCAGCGCCCCTGGAACATTCGGGTTTACAGCCCTTGGCAACCCCAGAGATGTTCAGCCCAAAGGAGATCCACAGTCTTGTCGGAAGCTGGCCGCCTGACGACCGGGTGCCGCGTCCAGGCTTCCGATGCGGACTCATGTGGCCACCTGCGATGCCGTGCACGGCACGACGACATCCGCTCTTCCAGAGATGCTCAGCCCCAAGGGGATCGGCAGAATCCCGCACTCCGCGAAGCCGCCACCCTCCACCCGCAGGCGCATCTCTGTCCGTAAACCCGACCTCTGTTCATAGGCGCGCGCCCTCGCCTCCCAGGCGCGGCCACGTATCCGCATATGCAACCTGCAACCCCGGACGCAGGACTCCTGGCCCGCAGGTGCCCCGCTTCTTCCTAGTAAGTGCACCCTCGGGCGACGGTGCGCCTTCAGGCCGGAAGTCCGCATTTGCCGCAAGCGCTACCCCTGTCCACAGATGCGCACCGCTTCCCGGCAAGGCGGCACGGAGTGAAGGTGCCGCCTTCAGCGCCTTGCCTTCTGCCCGCAAGTGCCACCTTTGTCCACAGATGCGCACGGCCCGCAGCAGCCCACTGTCTGTAGGCGCGCCCGTCAGTCCGCAGACGCACCTTCTGACTTGGACACGCACCGTTTTGTCGTGGCCGCATACCGTATACGCGGGGTGTGCACTGGCGACGCGGGGGCGCAATGGGTTGCTCTGGGGCGCAGTGGGATTCAGGACCAGCGGCGGGTGATCCGGCGGGTGCGGCGGCCGTTCCAGCAGCCGCGGTGCCAGTGCCTGCGGTCGTCTTCGCCGTCGTCGACCTCCCAGGCGACGATATGGGCTACGCCGGGCGGGATTTCGTGATCGCAGCCGGGGCAGCGATAGGTTTTGACGGCCCGGCTACCTGGGATGGTTCGCACGATGTACATGTCGTCGCTGTCCGGTCCGGCCTCCCGCCTACCGAAGACATCGCCGATCGGCGGGTTGCCCTCCTGCGAGCGGCCCACCTGGCGTTCCGTCCGCGGTTTCCGTCGGGGCATCCCATAAGCCTAGGTCGTGGCCTACTTCACGCTGCGCGCGCAGTCCATCCCTTCCCACCCGCCACCCACACCCCCTTCGCCCGCACTACCCACGTCGCGCAAGTCAATGCCCGACGAATCCATGCGACGTACGAGCCAACGAACAGCCATCCACGCCCAGCCCGCAAATCCACGCCCAGCCCGCAAATCCACGCCCAGCCCGCGCACCCACCCCTGCCCACGAACCGTGCGCAGCGGGAAAGTCATACGCAGCCGCCATCGAGTGCGCAGCCACCATCGAGTGCGCAGCCACCAACGAGTGCGCAGCCACCAACCAG
>NZ_BDBY01000225.1 GCF_001613225.1 Nocardia pseudovaccinii NBRC 100343 | reverse complement strand
TGCGCAGCCACCAACCAGTGCGGCGGCCAAACCAGTGCGCCGACAAACCACTGCGCATCCGACAAACTCATCCCGAGCGCACGAATGCGTCCGCCGCGGCATCCGCAATGCACGAACCCCGTACGCCGCGAACACTCATGCGCGTCCGCCGAACATACGCACTGCAGACGACGTCACGTACCGCCGAGGACCTCCCATGCCCGGGACGCACTCCGCCCCTTCCACGCAACACCTCCCGCACCGCCCATGATGGCGCAGCGAATCGACGCGCAACGCACGAACTCGTCCGGGCAAACCCACAGGCGGCGAACAAAACCGTGCCCGGCGAACAAACAAATGCGCGGCAAGCAAAGCCATCCGTGGCCCGCCAACATATAAACCACTGCGGGCGGGCGCCACACACCGCCGACGAACTCACGCACCGACTGCACAGTCCGTCCCTTCCCGCTCAGCACCCTCCCGCACCGTCCACATTTGCCCGGCGAATCCATGCGCGGCGCACGAACTCGTGCACACCGGGCACCCCCATGCACGGCGCGCAAATCCATGCGCGGCTCCCGAACATAAGCAACGCCACCGCGGGCGACGTCGCACACCGCCGGTGTCCCCACCTGCCGGGAGCACAGTCGGCCCCTTCCCACGCCCCGCCTCCCGCAGCGTGCACGTTGCCCGGCGAATCCGTACGCAATGCGCTCATACGCAGCGAAAAGGCATGCGCGGCCACCGAACGTGCGTACCGACGTACGAACTCACGCCCCGGAGGCACGGACCGTCCCTTCCCGCTCAACACCCTCCCGCACCGTCCACATTTGCCCGGCGAATCCATGCGCGGCGGACGAACTCGTGCAACGGGCAACCCATGCGCGGCGAGCAAAGCCG
>NZ_BDBY01000224.1 GCF_001613225.1 Nocardia pseudovaccinii NBRC 100343 | reverse complement strand
AAAGGCAGGCCCCACCGGATCGATACACTCCGGCCAGCCCGCACAACAATCCGGCGCCAACTCCGCCGAGGACGACGAAGCAACCGAAAAGGCAGGATCAACCGGGTCGACGGACTCGGGCCGGGCCCCGCAACAATCGGCCACGCAGGCCGTGGGATTCGGCGCGGCGAGCGATAAGGCCGGGCCTGTGGGATCGACGGCCGATGCCCGGCCGGGCGCAGCATCATCGGAGGCGCGGCCGAGGGGCTCAGCACCGTCCGATGGATCAGGGCAGGTAGGCGCTCCGGAGGAGATCAGTACCCAGGCCATGTCCGCCCAGGAACGCGATTCGGCCGCTGGAACACGGTCGGGTGTGGCAGCGCGGCCGGAACCGATTGCACTGCACAAGATTCCGGCGTTGCAGGGGGTACGACCGCGGCCATTGCGACCGGTAGGCAGCGCGAAAAACCCGGAAAACTCGCGAGCGGGGCAGCCCGTCGGCGCGCTGGTTCTCGCGGACGGCTCGGCGTTTCCACTGGACCGACCCTACGTTGTCGGCCGCAGCCCGATGATCGACGAGACGGTGCGTGCCGCCACTGCCACGCCCCTTGCGGTTCCGCGCGACCGCCACGTCTCGCGGGTGCACGCCTATGTCTCGGTCGACCGCGGCAAGGTCTACGTCCGCGACGCCGCAACCCCCGCAGGCACTTTCATCGCCGCCCCCGGCGCCGACGAATGGACCCGCATCGGCACCACCCCCACTGAGTTACATCCCGGTTGGAGCCTCCGCATAGGCCAACGCATCCTCACCTACCGCACCGAAGCTCACCCAAAACACCCGACCGAGGCCACGAGCAAACGCCGCCGCTCCTGAGCAGCTCGTACCAACGGCCGGACCAACACCGGACCTGGCCGACGGAGGAGGCGCACTCGGGTACCCGCCACGGCAGCGTGCACAGCTCCCGTGCCGTCCCGTTCAGCACATTCGCGGGGCCACTGCGTCAACGGTTGTCGCGTCGTGCGCGGCGAAGGAAGCGGCGGCGCTTGCCGATCCGTCGTGCGCCTAGGGCGGCGGCGACCCCGGCTGCGGCGCCTAGTACGGCTGCGACGGCGAGGGTGGTGCTGGTGGGCGAGGTGTCGCGGAGAATCCAGGCGCCACCGGCGACGGCGGCGGACAGGATGGCTGAACTCACGGACAGGCCGATGATGTTGGCGAGGCCGCCGTGGCCGCGGCGTAAGGTGCGGGTGTTGGACTCGAGGTAAGCCACGGCGAACAGAACGAGAACCACGATCACCGCCGCCGCCGCGGTGCGTGTCGGGTTCTGGACAGTGCGGAATTCTATTCTCTGCGTGGCGATTTCGGTTCCACTGCGCAGGAGCGTGAGCTCGCCGTCGAGGTTTCCGGCCAGCACACGCGAGTTCACCGGGTCGGGCAGGTCGGCCACGCCACCGGGTTGCAGCGGCACCGGATCCCCACCCAGCCGCACGCCGAAAACTTCCACCGTGAGCACGGCGGAGTCGACATCAATTCCGTTGACTTGCAATGGAATCGGCTTCGACAGATCGACTTCGATCGGATTCGGCCCCGTCACATCGATACCGGCGAGGGTGACCGTGCCATGCACCAGATCCCCTCCGGCGGTCGGCGCACCCACTCCGAGCAACGCCACCGCACAGGCACCCGCCGCTAGCAACGCACCCACCAAGAACAACGGCCACGGCGAGGCAAAGCTGACGACATCGCGGATCGGCACCAGATCCCGCCGATCGACATCAGCCAACCGAACACCGTTGTCCTGCAACTCATGCACCGGACGCACCCGAACCATCGGCGGCCGTAAGGGCGCCGACCCGGACGGCCCAGGCATCGACTTCCCGGACGACGGCATCGGTCGTGCCGACTCGCCATACTCCGACGAACCCTGACCGGCTCCATTAGTAGGCCGTACTGATGGCACATCCCCCGGCATGCGCGACGGTGCCCCGCCCCGTCCCAACCCGCGCGGCTCCGCTGCGGGCCACCCAGACACGGGCGGCTCCCGCACTGGCGACCCGGATATCGGCCGCGGCGTAGGCGTCGCACCTCCCGAAGCGTGCGCCCCAGGCGTATCCGCCTCGAGCGCAGGCCTCCTCGCCCCTGGCGGCTCCGGTGCGGACGACCAAGACAGGTCCACCCCGGGCGGCTCCGACGTGGTCTGCGCACCTGGTGTCGCAGCGCCGGACTGCTCGGAGCCACTCGTGATACCTCCGTGCACTGGTGGCACCGGCGATATCGGTCCACCCGCAACCGAATCCGTACCGTCTGGTCTCGGCGTCCGCGAGATTTCGGTCGGGGCCGACGAAGCAGGTGGCACCGGGGGAATCACCCCAGGCCGGGCGTCGGTCGCAGGCAGGGTGGGGTCGGCGGTCACCGGCGTGCGGGGTCCGAAGCCCGCGGGGGGCATGTCTGTCCGCTGCGTGACTGCGGCCTGCCCATGTCCGCCCCGCGCTCTCGGCGTCTGAATACCGGATCGCCCGGCGGCGCGACTGCTCCCGGTCGCGGCGGCGACAATGGTGTCCGCACCGATGACCGGAATGCCCACGGGCGTAAGCCAGTCGCCACCCCAGCACAAGGCGGCGAGTTCGGCGAGCGCGATCCCGAAGAGTTCGGCGGTGTCGAAACGATCGGCGGGATCGGTTGCGAGGCCGCGCATCACCACATCGGCGATCGGCTCCGGCACGCCGGGTGCGACCTCGATGAGCGGTATCGGGTGACCGAAGGCGTGTGCGAAAAGCGTTGCCAGATGATCTTCATGCGGCGGAAACGGCAGCACCCCCGACAGCAGCTGATACAGCATGGCCGCCAGCGCGTAGACATCGGTCGCGGCCGAAAGCTGCTGTCCGCGTGCCTGTTCCGGTGCGATATAGGACGGAGTTCCGACGATCTCACCGGTCCTGGTCACCAATGTCTCATCGCCGCCGACGATCTTGGCAATCCCGAAATCGGTCAGCTTTATCGCACCGCCGGTACCGAACATCAGATTCGACGGTTTGACGTCCCGGTGCAGAATCTTGTGACGATGCGCGGCTTCCAACCCCGCGGCACAGGCCAGCCCGACCGCGACCGCGGTAGCCGCGTCGAACCCCTCGGTCGCGAACCGACTGCCAACGGTCCCGCCGGGCAGATACTCCATAACCAACAGGCACAGCTCATCGGCCTCGATGTAGTCGAAAACCCGCACCACATGTGGATGATCGATGGCCGCAAGCAGGCGCGCCTCGGCGACGAACCGGCGCCGCACCTGCTCGTCGTGCGCGAACTGCGGTGGAATCTGC
Source organism: Nocardia pseudovaccinii NBRC 100343 (assembly GCF_001613225.1). Taxonomy (GTDB): domain Bacteria; phylum Actinomycetota; class Actinomycetes; order Mycobacteriales; family Mycobacteriaceae; genus Nocardia; species Nocardia pseudovaccinii. The sequence continues at coordinate 18,734 of NZ_BDBY01000224.1, read as the reverse complement.
TTGATGGCAACCGGTCGCCCCAACCGACGATGCGTACCAGCGAGCACCACACCGCATCCGCCCCTGCCGACCTGCGCACCGATGTCATATGCGGGCAGCACGGCCCGCAATCGGCCGGTATCAGATGTCAAGATGTCGCCCCGTCCGGGAAGCGCACGGTTTCCACATCGGCGGTTTCGTCCTCCTCGGTCGGCGCGAGATCCTCGACTTCCGGTGTCGGCGAACAGTATCCGAGCAGGAAACCGACCGAAGCCGCCACACCGGCGACCGCGAGCCACAATCCGGTATCCGGAACCCACCACCGCAACGCCGATGCGGTGAATCCGAATATAAATCCGATGCCGATACCCGGCGCAAGTAACCGCAACCCGCGCTGCCACCGGTTTGTGGACAGCCGGTGCCGGGCAATCGCCAGCGCCGCATCGGCAATGGCGAGCGCGGTCAGCACCGCCAACGCGATTCCGAAGAGTCCGTATACCGAATACAACGAGCCGCGCACATCGGTGTCCAGCGGTATCGAGGCGATGGGGGCGCCGTCGTCGCCGATCACCGCCAAATCCGCGACGATCAGTCCGGTCGCCTGCCCCTCGAGTCCGGTCAGATCGAGCCGGTACTTCAGCGCCTCGGATCTTCCCGGTGCGATGGTCAATTCGACGGCGGTCGAGTACGAGAAGAACGTCAGCCCGAGCACATGCCCGGCCAGATCGACCCGCCGAATACGCAACGCCCCATCGCTGTTGTTGGTCAACGCGACACCCACCCGGATGGTGCTGTTCGGTTGCAGCCGTAGTGGTTCGGTGGCGGAGGTTTCGGCGATATCGCGATCGTCGATGGTCGCCGACAAGTCGACACCCTGCGGCTTGGCCGCGACCGGCGCCCCGAACAATCCGGCGAGCACGAGAGCGAACACACTGGGCAGCAAGATAATTCGCGTGGCCGCCGAGACACGGGCTCGCATCATGGTTCCCTCCGCGCGGGTAGGTGCGAGACGAGCCGATGCCCGTAGAACCAGGCACCGACCAACAAGAAGAACAGAATCACCGTCAATGTCGAAGTGGCGGAGCTGACCCGGCTGACCAGCACCACATCCAGCGGCGCGGTGAGCGTGCGACCGCAGCGCGCCGTCACCTCGTATCGCCCGACTTCGATCGACGTCAGCGCCAGGGGCGCCCGGAACCCGCCGTCCGCCCCCGCGACGGTATTACCCACCGGCGTCTCCCCGACCAGCAAGCTGACCTGCGACCGCGGATCGCACCCCGATCCGGCCGCGGTGACATCACCACCGAGCCCGATGGCCGTGGGTGTGAGCTCCAGCGCGGCGGGTGGCGGCGCAACCGGCGGCGCCGGTGCCACAGTCGTCGGCATCGGTGCAGGCCCAACGGTCGGCACGACCACCTCGGGCTGCCTATTCGACGGAGATATCGGCGGCCGCGGATTCTCCGGTATCTGCTGCTGCGGCGGCACCGTAGTGGACGAATCCGCAGGCGGGTCCCGCGTGACCGGCTGCGGCGGAGTCGGCGTGACCGGCTGCTGTGGCGCCGGTGGGAAGGTGACGGTTATCGGCGGCAGCACAATATCGGGCGGCCGTGGTTGTTCGGGATCGGAAGTCGGTCCGGAGCACCCATCCGACGACCGTCCGGCGCACGGATCAGTGGGCACCCGGCTGGTCGTCGTCTGCGTCCCGGTTCCGTCGCGGGTCCCGGTTCCGTCGCGGGTCCCGGTCCCGTCGCGGGTTCCACCGCCGTCCGAATTGTCATCCGGCACCGCCGTGCTGGACGGTGCCGTGGCCCCATCCCGCGTCCCCGGCCCGTGGTGTCCGGGCGTCGGCGCTGGCGAAACCACCGGCGATGTCGGCTCCCCCGATGCCGGAACACCGAAGGCCGACACCCCGCCGAACCAAACCGGCGCCAACGCGACCAACACCGCGGCAGAACAGAGGATCCCCCACCGAACACCGAATTTCGCGCGCCGGGATGCCGCGTGCCGACGCTCCCCGCCGGCACGCGTCGGAATTGCCGCCAGCGTCCCCATCGCCCATGCCTCAGATCAGCGATTTGATCAGTAGCAATGGTAAAGCCAGCACCTACCGGCGCGGAGCCTTCTCGCCGAGCCCGAACCAGGCGAAAACCGCTGGCTACCAGGTAGCGTCACCGATGTAACCCGACACCGCGCCAGCCACCGATGCATACCATCCGAACCAGGTGGTACCCGTCGGGCAGGAGCCGACAGCCACAACGTGCGCACCCGCGATCAGGACAGAGGGTGGGTCCGCGACAACCTTCGCGGGGAGAGGACAATATCGGGCATGCACCGCAATGGGCCGACACAGGACATCGACGAGTCCGAATTGACCGTCACCCAGCCGAAGGAGCAGGCGGCGGGTGTGACGGCTGTGGCTGTTGCGCTCAAACGCGGGGTCGAGGAGATGGGGGTGCTGCGCACCGCGCGCACCTTGGCCCGCCTCAACCAGGTGCACGGCTTCGACTGCCCCGGCTGCGCCTGGCCGGAGCCGACCGGGCATCGCCGCCCGGCCGAGTTCTGTGAGAACGGCGCCAAGGCCGTCGCCGAGGAGGCGACGCTGCGCACCGTCACCCCTGAGTTCTTCGCTCGGCATTCGATCGAGGAACTGACGAGCAAATCCGGTTACTGGCTCGGCCAGCAGGGCCGCCTCACCCATCCGATGGTGCTACGCCACGGCGCGACCCATTACACGCCCATCGAGTGGGACGACGCCTACCAACTCATCGTCGAGCACCTGCGCGCGCTCAGCTCCCCCGACGAGGCCCTGTTCTACACCTCCGGCCGCACCGCCAACGAGACCGCATTCCTCTACCAATTGCTGGTCCGCAGCTTCGGCACGAACAATCTGCCGGACTGTTCGAACATGTGCCACGAATCCTCCGGCGCCGCGCTGACCAGTTCCATCGGCATCGGCAAGGGTTCGGTCTCGATAGACGACTTCGGCAAGGCCGATCTGATCATCGTCGCGGGCCAGAATCCGGGCACCAATCATCCGCGGATGCTCAGCGCGCTGGCCGACGCGAAGGCCAACGGCGCCAAGGTCGTCGCGGTCAACCCGCTGCCGGAGACCGGACTGCTCGGCTTCCGCGACCCACAGACGGTCAAGGGTTTCACCAGCGGCGTCACCATTGCCGACGACTTCCTGCAGATCCGGCTCGGCGGCGATATGGCGCTTTTCCAGGGCCTGGGCAAACTGCTGTTCGAGGCCGAGGACCGCGCACCGGGCACGGTGGTCGACCGCGAATTCGTCGATGCGCATTGCGCGGGCTTCGCCGAATACGAAAAAAATGCGCGCGTGGTCGATCTCGGCACGGTGCGGGCGGCAACCGGACTCACCGACGACGATTTGCACCGCACCGCAACACTTTTGGCCGAATCGAAGAACATCATCATCTGCTGGGCAATGGGCCTGACCCAGCAGAAGCACGGCGTCGCCACCATCGAGGAAGCGACCAATCTGCTGTTGCTGCGCGGCATGATCGGCAAGCCCGGCGCGGGCGTCTGCCCGGTGCGCGGCCACTCCAACGTGCAGGGCGACCGCACCATGGGCATCTGGGAGAAGATGCCCGACACCTTCCTCGACGCACTCGACCGCGAATTCGGCATCACCAGCCCGCGCAAGCATGGCTACGACACCGTCGATGCCATCCGGGCCATGCGCGCTGGCGCGGCGCGGGTCTTCATCGGCATGGGCGGCAATTTCGTGTCCGCAAGCCCGGATACCGGGGTGACCGAGGCCGCGCTGCGCAGTTGCGCGCTGACCGTGCAGGTCTCCACCAAACTCAACCGCAGCCACGTCGTGCACGGCGCGACCGCACTCATCCTGCCCACCCTCGGCCGCACCGATCTGGACCTGCAGAACGGCACGAAACAGCAAGTGTCGGTGGAGGATTCGATGTCAATGGTGCATCTGTCCACCGGTCGGCTGAAGCCGGTCAGCGAGCAATTGCGCAGTGAGGTCGCCATCGTCTGCGAACTCGCACAGACACTGTTCGGCGCCGAGCACCCGGTGCCATGGGCGCAGTATCAGCAGGATTACGACAAGATCCGCGATGCGATCGCCCGTGTCGTCCCCGGCTGCGACGACTACAACAAACGGGTGCGCGACCGCAACGGCTTCGTGCTGCCGCATCCGCCGCGCGACTCCCGCGAATTCCGCACCGCCACCGGCAAAGCCAATTTCGCGGTGAACGAATTGACCTGGGTCCCGGTCCCCGAGGGCCGGTTGATCCTGCAGACCCTGCGCAGCCACGACCAGTACAACACCACCATCTACGGCCTGGACGACCGATATCGCGGCGTGCACGGCGGCCGCAAGGTGGTCCTGATGAATATCGACGACATCACCGAATTCGGTTTCGTGGATGGCGATCTGGTGGATCTGGTCTCCGAATGGACCGACGGCACCGAGCGCAAGGTGACCGGCTTCCGCATCGTCGAATACTCGACCCCGCGCGGAAATGCCGCCGCCTACTATCCCGAGACCAATCCGCTGGTTCCGCTGGATCACGTTGCGGCACGGTCGAATACACCGGTGTCCAAGGCCGTGACCATCCGGGTGGAGCCGCACGTCCATATGGGGCAGCCATCGTGAGTAGAGTGACCGCGCGCCGCAAGACGCGCCGCATCTCGCCCAACGGCGTGATCGAACGCCCGGATTCCGTCGCGGTAGAAGAACCGTTGGAGTTGCGCCTCGACGGCCAATCGCTCACCGTCACCATGCGCACCCCGGGCAGCGATTTCGAATTGGTGCACGGATTCCTCCTGGGCGAAGGCATTATTCAAACCGCCGAGGATGTGGTGAGCGCCCGCTACTGCGCGGGCACCGACGAGAACGGGCAGAACACCTACAACGTCCTCGATGTCCACCTGCGCACCCCGATCCCGGTGCACGGCCGCAACTTCCTCACCACCGGCGCATGCGGCCTCTGCGGCAAAACCGCACTCGAGGAGGTCCGCACCCGGACCAGATTCCCGCTGCCGACCACCTCGATCACCGTCGACACCGAAACCCTCGCCGCCATGCCGGACCAATTGCGCATCCGCCAGACGGTTTTCGACGCCACCGGCGGTCTACACGCAGCGGGACTGTTCACCACCGACGGCACCGCACTCGCCGTGCGCGAGGATATCGGCAGGCACAACGCCGTCGACAAGGTGCTCGGCTGGGCTGTGCTCGAAAACCGTATCCCCGCAAATGATCTCGTGCTCATCGTGAGCGGCCGGGCCTCCTTCGAACTGGTCCAGAAGGCCGTGATGGCGGGCATCCCGATGCTCGGCGCCGTCTCGGCGCCCAGCTCGCTGGCCATCGATCTGGCCGCCGAATCCGGCCTCACCCTGGTCGGCTTCCTGCGCGGGGACACCATGAACATCTACTCACGCTCGGACCGGCTGACCATCACCGACGAGGTCGCCGCCTATTGATCGTGACCCGAGGTCCGACTTACGGTTGCAGCACCAGATCCCTGGTTCGGCGATGAACGGAGAGACCGATGCGGATCACGGTAGACGGCAAATCCGGCGGGCTACGCGTGCGGATGCGGTTCGAACAGCAGCGCAATCGCTGGCTCGCGGTGCGAATCATGTTGGGGGTATTGGCATTTCAGGGCGCAGTCGTCGGACTGTGGGCGGTCTTGGCGCCGCATTCCTGGTACACCAGCTTTCCCGGCTTCGGCATGCAGTGGATTTCCGCGGACGGCCCGTACAACCACCATCTGGCCTCCGATGTCGGCTCGTTCTTTCTGGCGCTGACCGCAGTGACACTGGCCGCGCTATTCCTCGGCGGCAGCGCACTCGCCCAGGTCGCGGGGCTCGGCTGGCTGGTCTTCGGTCTTCCGCACCTGCTTTATCACGCCTTCCACAAACCCGCCGATATGGGCGGGGCCAGCTTCGCCCTAAGCGTCATCGGTGCGGCGCTGATCGTCGCGCTCGGTCTGGCCCTGATCCTGGTCACCCCGCGAGGGCCCCAGCTGCGCGATCCCGCCCCGATCACCTTCCAACGCCCCCGCCGCCGTACCAACCGCTAGACCGCCGAAACAGTAACGCCCCACAGCGCGTGCTGTGGGGCGTTCTCCGTGCGAAGTGGGCGCGTTCAGGACGCGTGCCAACCTCCGACCTCGGTCAAATGGTCGAGGGCCCGCACAACAGCCGGCGCACACAGGTGTCCGTCGTCCGGTCCGAGCCACGCCATCTCGGCGATCTCCGCCGCCGGTGCCGGCGCGCCGTGACCGGGCGCGCGGAAGCAGTGCATCTCGACCAGCGTTCCGGGACGCCCGTGGGCGGGGGCAGTAATCGTCACCACGGGCGTAATCCGGTGCGCCTCCAATTCGACGCCGACTTCCTCGCGAACCTCCCGAACGAGCGCTCCCGCCAGAGTTTCTCCGGGTTCGGGCTTGCCGCCCGGCAGATAGAAGGCGTCGCGTCCCTCGGTCCGGACCGCGAGTAAGCGGCCGTTCTCGACGCACAGCCACGCCACCGACGTGAGCATTTGTTCCCCGATCATGGCCCGACTTTACTTGTCAGTCCTTCAACGCTTCGAGCAACGCCGCACGCTGGCGGGCGCCGAGTCCACCGATCCGGCGGTCCTCGGGAATCTCCGCCTGGTCCATCAGTTTGGCCGCCTTGACCGGTCCGACACCGGGCAGCGCCTTGATCACGGCAGCAACCTTGGTCTTCTTGACCAGGTCATCGCTGTCCGCCTTCTTCAACAGGTCGGCGACCGAAACCTTGCCGGCCTTCACCTTGCCGATAAGTTCGGAGCGCGCCTTGCGGACCGCAGCCGCCTTGGCCAACGCCTCAGTGCGCTGTTCCGCGGTCATGGTAGGCAGTGCCATGTCTCCTCCGCTTTCACTCGTCACTCGAACATCTGGTTGACCGGACCGAGTAAACAGCACGACGAGCACCACACAAGCTCGACACACCGGGTTCGAACAGCGAGAAATAGCGACAAGTTTTCTGAAACACCCCGCCCCACCGGGCTGAAGACCCATGCGGACCAGGCGAAAAGGACAAAAGGAGCCACAAAGCCGCGGAGGCGGTAACACACGAAGGGTTTCTGGCGACACCAAAAGCAGACGCACAAGTGCGGGACAGAAGGTTCAACGGCGAACCAGGGAGTCAATGGCGATTCCGAATCCGGGCGCGATCGGGCGGCACAGTGATGTGACAAGCGGTCGTCACCGTATCCCACATCACTAGCGCGCCAACAAGATAACCGACGGGCGACGATCGGCCCGTTCGGTGCGCAATACCGTTCGACGAGTGCTGGCGCGGGGGGCCATCTGCGCCAGTACGTCTGCCCGGCCAACGGGATTCCATGTCACGCGATCACCGGACACTGCTACGCTCCGAATTAGAACACGTTTCAATTCGTGAGAGGTTTCCATGGCAGCCAAGATCCGCGATGTGATCGAGCAGTACGTGAAGTTGGTCGGTTCCGGCCCGACCGAGGCGATCGTCGACCTCTACGCACCCGATGCGGTGGTGGAGGATCCGATCGGCACCGAGCCCAAGCGCGGGCACGACGCCATTCGCGAGTTCTACGAGGTGCTCGGAAACCTCGATCGGGAAACCGAGCTGCACACGGATTCGGTTCGAATCGCAGGCAACCACGCCGCCTTCATGTTCACCCTCGTGACCAAGTTCGGCGATCAGCGCTTCACCCTCTCACCCATCGATGCGATGGATTTCGACGACGAGGGCAGAATCGTTGCCATGCGCGCCTACTGGAGCCAGGACGATATGCGCGGCGAAGCGTCCTGAGTCGACACAGACCGCGGGTGCGGCAACCGAATTCGGTTGCCGCACCGGTGTTTTCGATGATCAGGCGCTCGCGCGAGCCGACCCGAGCGGTTTCGGCCGCGCGACTGCGGCGAGGCTCGGGATGACATCGAAGACCGCGGCATGACCCGCGACCTCGAGTAGCCGATCCACGCAGCGCGGACCCGTGATCAACTGGAGTCGACGGCCGCTGTGGCCGAACCAGGATCGGGCCTCCATCAACACCCGCAGCCCGGCGACGCCGAAGAACGTCACCTGCGATAGGTCGATAACCACCACCGCGCCCGCCGTCGGCAGTGCCTCCAGCAGAGACTGCCGAAGAGCGTCGGCCGTCAGGTAGTCCATCTCGCCGCCCACGGCACACAAGGTGACCGAATCCACCGGCGGCGACACGACTACGCACAGACGATCGGCGGACCGCTTCAGTCCGGATCCGTCCACGGCAGCGATACGTTGATCTGAGGAAACTAGAACTGTCGACATGAGGACCTCGGTCCGTCGCATCCGCCGGAGAAACCTTGTCGGCGGGAACTTTTCGCCCCGACCACCTAGGGGCCAGGACTGGGCTGGTTACTCAACCGTGACCAAGGAGTACCCCAACCAGCAGGCCGATACACATCGGACTAGTTCGAGCGCGATCGCCGCAGCATCGCGTAGTAGCAGTGCCACTGCAGGTAATCTCCCTGGCACTCCCGCGTGAAGACGTTTACCAGCTCCCACCCGAAATGCTCATCGAGCCATTCGACACAGGTCGTCACGAGCGAGAGGATCCCCTGGTAATCGGGGATCGCCGTATTTGCGATCCTTGCGGACTCCCTGGGGGTCTCGGCGTAAACCACGAGGTACCTGCGCTGATACGTGCGCATATCGACGGTGCCGTTGAGAATCGCGGCGGCATCCAGCAGCGTGCCCGGGCCAGCCGGAAGCAACGGAGGTTGCGGTTGCATTCGTCTGACCCGGTCCGCGTAACTACTACGCCGACTTCTCCCGGCGCTCGGCGCGCTGCGCCTTGCGCGGCACGATGGTCGGCAGCACATTGTCGTTGACGGTGTCGGCGTTCACGACCACCTTGGCGACGTCGTCGCGGCTGGGGATGTCGAACATCGCCAGCTGCAGGACCTCCTCCATGATGGCGCGCAGACCGCGGGCGCCGGTACCGCGCAGGATCGCCTGATCGGCGATCGCCTCCAGCGCGTCATCGGTGAACTCCAGGTCAACGCCGTCCATCTCGAACAGCCGCACGTACTGCTTCACCAGTGCGTTCTTCGGCTCGGAGAGGATCTTGACCAACGAGTCCTTGTCCAGGTTCGTCACCGAGGCGACGACCGGGAGTCGGCCGATGAATTCCGGGATCAGACCGAATTTGATCAGATCCTCCGGCATCACCTCGGCGAAGTGGTCATCGGTATCGATCTCCGCCTTGGACCGCACCTCGGCGCCGAAGCCGATGCCGCGGTGTCCGGTGCGATCGGAGATGATCTTCTCCAGCCCCGCGAACGCACCCGCAACGATGAAAAGCACGTTGGTGGTGTCGATCTGGATGAATTCCTGGTGCGGATGCTTGCGCCCGCCCTGCGGCGGCACGCTCGCCTGCGTACCCTCCAGGATCTTCAGCAGCGCCTGCTGCACACCCTCACCGGAGACATCGCGGGTGATCGATGGGTTCTCGCTCTTGCGGGCGATCTTGTCGACCTCATCGATGTAGATGATCCCGGTCTCGGCTCGCTTGACGTCGTAGTCCGCGGCCTGGATCAGCTTCAGCAGGATGTTCTCCACATCCTCACCGACATATCCGGCCTCGGTCAGCGCCGTCGCGTCGGCGATGGCGAACGGGACGTTGAGCATCTTGGCGAGCGTCTGCGCCAGGTAGGTCTTACCGCAGCCGGTGGGACCGAGCATGAGGATGTTGGACTTGGCCAGTTCGACGGTCTCGCCGCGGCTGTCGCGACCCTTGTCGCCCGCCTGGATGCGCTTGTAGTGGTTGTAGACGGCCACCGCGAGGGTGCGCTTGGCGGTGTCCTGCCCGATCACGTAGTTCTCCAGGAAATCCCGGATCTCGGCAGGTTTGGGCAGCTCATCGAGTTTGACCTCGCTGGACTCGGCCAGCTCTTCCTCGATGATCTCGTTGCATAGATCGATGCACTCGTCGCAGATGTACACCCCTGGTCCCGCAATGAGCTTCTTGACCTGCTTCTGGCTCTTTCCGCAGAACGAGCACTTCAGCAGATCGCCGCCATCTCCGATGCGCGCCATCTCGTGGGTCCCTACTTCCTTGTCCGCGTGCAACCGTCTATCCAGGTTGCCAGCAATCCGCCACCCTCGGGTGTAATCACGAACACCTCGAGCGATTCCGACGGTTCGAGCACTGCCGTCAACCGGGAGCAAAGGTCCCTAGGTCGACCGTACCCGGTGTGTGCGACGGAGGTCGACAACTCGAGCATGTTTCTCACGGGGGTCGTCCGAGTTCTCACCACTATGGAACACGTTCACCCCGATCGACGGCCATCCGACACTCCTGGCCGCCCGCCTCGGAAACCCTTCCGCCCGACACCCTTCCGGCCGGTCGGCTTCCCTGAAGCAGTCCGGCCGGGGCACATGCCGAGCGGCATGTGGCCCGGCCGGATTTTCCTGACATAGAGCAACTTACGAGCGATCGGCGCGCCGCGTCCGGCGCGTCCGCCCTACTTCTGGGCGCTGAGCTTGCGGTAATCGAAGACCGTGTCGATGATCCCGTATTCCTTGGCGTCCTCGGCCGTCAGGATCTTGTCGCGGTCGGTGTCCTTGCGGATGGTGTCCGCATCCTTACCGGTGTGGCGCGCCAGCGTGGTCTCCATCAGGCGACGCATGCGCTCGATCTCGGCGGCCTGGATCTCCAGGTCCGAAACCTGCCCCTGGATGCCACCCTCCAGCGACGGCTGGTGGATCAGCACGCGGGCGTTGGGCAGGCAGGCGCGCTTGCCGGGGGTACCGGCCGCGAGCAGCACGGCCGCGGCGGAAGCGGCCTGACCCAGGCAGACGGTGGCCACATCGGCACGCACGTACTGCATGGTGTCGTAGATCGCCATCAGCGAGGTGAACGAACCACCGGGCGAGTTGATGTACATGGTGATGTCGCGATCGGGATCCAGCGACTCCAGCACCAGCAGCTGCGCCATGATGTCGTTGGCCGAGGCGTCGTCGACCTGCACGCCGAGGAAGATGATGCGCTCCTCGAACAGCTTGTTGTACGGGTTGGACTCCTTGACACCGAAGCTCGAGTGCTCGATGAACGAAGGCAGGATGTAGCGCGACTGCGGGCTCGCCGGAGCGGTGCCGCCGAGACCGGCGCGCGGGTCGAACAGATTGGCCATCTTCGTCTCCAAAGTCGTTGAGGGGGAACGGGGCAGCTCGACAGTTGCTAGTTACCCGCGCCGTTCGCCTGCGCCGCGTGGGTGATCACGCGGTCGATGAAGCCGTACTCGAGGGCCTGCTGCGCGGTGAACCAGCGGTCACGGTCGGCGTCGATGGTGACCTGCTCGATCGGCTTGCCGGTGTGCAGCGACTGCAGCTCGTTGAGCTCGCGCTTGGTGTGCGCGAACTGCTCGGCCATGATCGCGATATCGGCCGCGGAACCACCGATACCCGCCGACGGCTGGTGCATCATGATGCGCGCATGCGGCAGGGCGTACCGCTTGCCCTTGGTGCCGGCGGTGAGCAGGAACTGACCCATCGATGCGGCCAAGCCCATGCCGTAGGTGGCGATATCGCACTCGGCGAACTGCATGGTGTCGTAGATGGCCATGCCCGCGGTCACCGAACCACCGGGCGAGTTGATGTAGAGCGCGATGTCGCGGGTGGGATCCTCGGCCGTGAGCAGCAGGATCTGCGCGCACAGTTTGTTGGCGATGTCGTCGTCGACCTGAGTGCCGAGGAAGATGATGCGCTCACGCAGCAGGCGCTCGTACACCGAATCACTGAGGTTCAGACCAGCAGTCGCGGATGTCATGACGACCCCTGCCTTGTTCATTGTCACGGATACCTGCCTTCTCTTACCGGCTCGTTGCTGATACCGAACAGCCATCTCTGGTTCGCTTGTCACAAACATTAACGAAGCCGGGCGGCACCGAACTCCCGGTACCGCCCGTCTTCGCTCACAGCGCAATCTCGCTGACGCTCGATTGCACTGTGCGCGAGAGCGCACTGTGCTTTTGGTTCACTCGCTACGCTCGCTCACAGCGCAATCACACAACCACACTGGCTTCGATCACGCTGCTCCTCCATGGAATTATTCGGCGCTCGCGGTGGTGGTCTCTTCGGTGCCCTCCGGCTCGGAACCCTCAGGGGCGCCGAACATTTCGGCGGTGTCCACGGCGTTGCCGTCGGAGTCGGTGACCTTCACCTTGCCGACCACACCGGCCAGCGCCTTACCGCGACGCACGTCCGCGAAGACCGCGCCGAGCTGGCCCGCCTGCTGCACCTGCTGGATGAACTGCTCGGGCGAGAGGCCGTAGCGCTGCGCCTGGAACAGGATCCGCTCGGTGAGCTCCTCCTGGCCGACCTGGGTGTTGTCCGCCTCGGCGATGGCGTCCAGCAGCAGCTGGGTCTTCACCGACTTCTCGGCGGACTCCTTGGTGTCCTTGTCGAATTCCTCGCGGCTGGAACCCTGGGCCTCGAGCGCCTCGGCGAGCTTGGCCTCGTCGTGGTCGAAGCCGTGCACGGCATCGTGCACCACGGCGTCGATCTCGGCCTGCACAACCGCCTCCGGCAGCGGCACCTCGACCTGCTCGAGCAGGGTCTCGAGCACCTTGTCGCGGATCTGACCGGCCTGCTCGACCTTCTTGACGCGCTCGACCCGGTTGCGCAGGTCTTCCTTCAGCTCGTCGAGAGTGTCGAATTCGCTGGCCAGCTGGGCGAAGTCGTCATCGGCCTCGGGCAGCTCGCGCTCCTTGACCGAGCGCACGGTGACGGTGATGACCGCCTCCTTGCCCGCGTGCTCACCGGCGACCAGGGTCGAGGTGAACTCCTTCGACTCGTCGACCGAAAGCCCGCTGAGCGCCTCGTCCAGGCCCTCGATCAGCTGGCCGGAGCCGACCTCGTGGGACAGGCCGGTGGTGGCCGCCTCCGGCACGTCCTCGCCGTCGACGGTGGCCGACAGATCGATGGAGACGAAGTCGCCGTCCTGGACCGGCCGCTCGACACCGGTCAGGGTGCCGAAGCGCTGGCGCAGCGACTGCAGCTGCTCCTCGATGTCCTCGTCACCGATGGTGAACGAGTCGACGGTCACCTCGATGCCGTCGTAGGCGGGCAGAGCGATCTCCGGGCGCACGTCGACCTCGGCCGTGAACGCCAGCTCCTGACCGTCCTCGATCTTGGTGATCTCGATCTCGGGCTGGCCGATGACCTTGACCTCGGAGGTGGTGACGGCCTCGCTGTAGCGACCGGGCAGCACGTCGTTGACGACCTGCTCGAGGATCGCGCCGCGGCCCAGGCGGGCCTCGATGAGCTTGGCCGGGGCCTTGCCCGGACGGAAGCCGGGGATGCGGACCTGGTTGGCCAGCGCCTTGTAGGCCTTGTCGAAGTCCGGCTTCAGCTCCTCGAAAGGCACCTCGACGTTGATCCGGACCCGGGTCGGGCTCAGCTGCTCGACGGTGCTCTTCACGGACATGCTCCTTGTTCGTTGGTTCTGGTCGACTTGCTTGTGGCCGACTTGCTGGGGGTAATCACGAGCGAAATCGCCGCACGGCTCAACGTGCGTATCTGGACCAGGTTAGTTGACCCGTCGCAGCGGGCTGCAGGCAGCACCACCGCCGCGGACCGCGCGTTGCGATTACTTGCCGACGCCGACCGCGTCGGTGACGAAGACCAGCGTTTCATTGGGCTTGATGCCGTTCCCGCCCGCGCCGTAACCGAGGTTCGGCGGGATGATCAGCAGCCGCCGCGCACCCGCCTGCACGCCGACCAGCCCCTGCTCCCAACCCGGAATGACCTGTCCGGCACCGAGCGTCAGCTGGAAGGGCTTGCCGCGGTCGAACGAGCTGTCCAGTTTCTTCTTATCCGACCAGGTGATCAGCGTGTAGTTCATGGTGAGCGGCTGACCTGCGACCGCACCGGGACCGCTGCCCGGAACGAGATCCTTGACGAGGAGCTGGGTCGGCGGGGTGCAGGTGTCCGGGATGGTGATCTTCGGCGTCGCGCCGAAACCGCCGACCACCACGATGTCGTCGGCGGTGCATTCGGCGCCGGTGTTCTGCGCGGGCAGCTGACCGAAGGTGGGCTGCGCCGATGCCGCGGCGGCCGACGAGGTGTGGGCAGACGTGGTGGCGGACGAGCCCTTGTCATCGTCCGAGCCACATGCGGCCAGCGCGAATGTCGCCGCGGCGATGGTGCCGATACCGATGATCCTGCGCAGTGTTTGCATGCGGCGGACCATAATCCACCGCGACTGGCTCGGCCCAACCACCCGCCGATAGTGCGACGACGGATGGCACGGGATCGGGTGACCTCCGGCCCCAGACGGACCCGTCGTGGACGCGAGACCGTGCGAACCGATTGGGGCGCGCCCGCGTAGGTAGGCTGGCTGTGAATTCTCCATCCGGCGTTATCAATCGACGTCGGCAACCGCGCAGGACCCGGTAATCGGCGGTCCCTCCAGGTGCCGCCGCTGATGCCCGAGTGTGAGGAGAGTCGAGCATGACCCAGGTAGCCAGCGCCGGGGGCGATACCTCGGCCGACAATGTCGAAAGCGGCGACGGCACGACCGTCGCACCCCGGCCGTATCGGCTCGCGGAGGCGCCGGGCCCGCTCGATCGCGCGGAACTGGAATCGCTCGACGCGTGGTGGCGGGCCGCGAATTATCTGGCGGTCGGCCAGATCTATCTGATGAGCAATCCGCTGCTGCGCGAACCGCTGCTGGCCGAAAACATCAAGCCGCGGCTGCTCGGACATTTCGGCACCGTGCCCGGCCTGAATCTGGTCTGGGTACACGCCAATCGGGCGATTCGGCAGCGTGATCTCGATGCGGTCTTCGTGGCCGGGCCGGGACACGGCGGACCGGGGCCGAATGCCTGTGCGTGGCTGGAGGGGACGTACTCCGAGCTGTACAGCCATGTGCCGCGGGACGAGACCGGGATGGGCGCACTGTTCGCCCAGTTCTCCTTTCCGGGCGGGGTGCCGAGTCACTGTGCGCCGGAGACGCCCGGTTCCTTCCACGAGGGCGGTGAGCTGGGCTATTCGCTGCTGCACGCGTTCGGGGCGGCACTGGATAATCCGGATCTGACGGTGTTCTGCGTGGTCGGCGACGGTGAGGCGGAGACCGGGCCGCTGGCCACCAGCTGGCATGCCGATAAATTCCTCAACCCGGCGCGCGACGGTGCGGTGCTGCCGATTCTCGCGTTGAATCAGTACAAGATCGCCAATCCGACCATCCTGGCACGCATTTCGGAATCCGAATTGCTGATGCTGATGCGCGGATATGGCTATGAGCCGATCGTCGTCGCGGGCAGCGATCCCGCGAACGTGCACCAGGAAATGGCCATCGCTGTCGACACCGCCCTGGATCGCATCGCGGAGATTCAGCGGACCGCACGCGCGGGGACCGATGGGGTGCGCCCGAGCTGGCCGATGATCGTGCTGCGCACGCCGAAAGGGTGGACCTGCCCGCCGGTGGTGGACGGCAATCCGGTTGAAGGCACCTTCCGAGCGCATCAGGTGCCGTTGGCGGCCGCGCGTACCGATGACGGACATCGGGCGGTGCTCGAACAGTGGTTGCGGTCATATCAGCCGGAGGAGCTCTTCGACGAGTCGGGCAGGCCGATCCCGGAGCTGCTCGACCTGGTGCCCAAGGGCCATCGGCGGATGAGCGCGAATCCAATTGCCAACGGGGGCATGCTTGTTCGGGATCTGCGGCTGCCCGATTGGCGGTCCTACGGCGTCGAGGTGCGTGAGCCGGGCGCGACACAGCACGAGGCGACCCGGGTGCTCGGCGCCTGGCTGCGCGATGTCACCGCGCGCAATGCGGACAACTTCCTGACCTTCGCCCCCGACGAATTGGCGAGCAATCGGCTGCAGGACATTCTGCAGGTCACCGGTCGTAACTGGCAGGCCGAAATCGGCGAATTCGATGTGGATCTCGACCGCACCGGACGGGTGATCGAGGTGCTGTCCGAGCATATGTGCCAGGGGCTGCTCGAGGGATATCTGCTGACCGGCAGGCACGGGGTGTTCACCTGCTACGAGGCCTTCATCCACATCATCGACGCGATGTTCAATCAGCACGCCAAATGGCTGGACGCGAGTGCGGCGGTGCCGTGGCGGCGACCCATCGCAAGCCTGAATTACCTGCTGTCATCACATGTTTGGCGACAGGACCACAATGGCTTCACCCATCAGGATCCCGGATTCCTCGATGTCGTGCTGAACAAGAAGCCATCGATCGTGCGGGTGTATCTGCCACCGGACGCGAATACGCTGCTATCGACCTACGATCACTGTCTGCGTTCACGGCATTACGTCAATGTGGTGGTCGCCGGGAAACAGCCACAGGCGGACTGGCTTTCGGTTTCCGATGCCGCGATGCACTGCGCGCGCGGTGCCGGAATCTGGGGCTGGGCCGGACAGAACGACGATCTCGGCACCACGCCCGATGTCGTGCTCGCCTGCGCCGGAGACGTGCCGACGCTGGAAACGCTCGCGGCGGCGGCGATTCTGCGTGCACGGCTGCCGGAACTGCGGATGCGAGTGGTGAATGTGGTCGACCTGATGCGGCTGCAACCATCGGACGAACATCCACATGGCCTGTCCGACAGCGAGTTCGACACGCTGTTCACCCGGGACCGTCCGGTGATATTCGCATTCCACGGGTACCCGTGGCTGATCCACCGGCTCACCTACCAGCGCACCAACCACAGCGAGCTGCACGTGCGCGGATACAGGGAAAAGGGCACCACCACAACACCTTTCGATATGGTGATGCTCAACGATCTGGACCGGTACCACCTGGTTATGGATGTGATCGACCGGGTTCCGGCCCTGCGGGAGAAGGCGGCAGGGCTGCGCCAGGAGATGGTCGACGCCCGCTGGAATGCCCGCGCCTGGACTCGCGAACACGGCGAGGACATTCCGGCGGTCGCCGAATGGACCTGGCCGAACCTCAGCCTCTGATTAGCCCCGCGAAACTTCCTTGCGTGCGGTGTGCGGCTCGGCGACGATCGCAAGATGCTGTTGACGATCACCTGCACACCACCGGAGGGCGCGGCCTGGCCCGCGACCGATCTCGGCTTCTTGCTGCACAAGAACCCGGACCGGGTGCAGGCGTTCGAGCAGTCCTACGGCACCGCGCATGTGGTGTACCCGGAGGCGAGCGCGGCGCGGTGTACGGCGGCGCTGCTGTTGGAGGTGGACCCGATTCGGTTGGTGCGCGGGCGATCGCGCAGCACACCGGATTTCAGTCTCGGTCAGTATGTCAACGATCGGCCGTACGCCGCGTCATCGCTGCTGTCGGTGGCACTCGGCGCGGTATTTCGCACGGCACTGCACGGACGTTGCGATCAGCGGCCCGAGTTGGCGCAGACGGCACTGCCGTTGCGGATCGCTTTGCCTGCGGTGCCGTGCAAGGGCGGACCGGAGGCGGCCGAGCGGGCCTTCGCGCCGCTCGGCTGGACCGTGCTCGCCGAACCACTCCCCCTCGATCCGGCCTTTCCGGAGTGGGGCGATTCGCATTATGTGCGACTGGAACTCGCCGGAACCATCCGCCTTGCCGACGCCCTCGCACACCTGTATGTCCTGCTGCCGGTGCTCGACGGCGCCAAGCACTACTGGTTGGCCGCCGACGAGGTCGACAAACTCATCCGCGCGGGGGCCGGGTGGCTGGCCGAGCATCCGGAACGCGGCTGGATCACGCGGCGCTACCTGGCGCGACGTCAGTCGCTGGTGCGGACGGCGCTGGCGCGGCTGGCCGAGGTCGACGATGCGGAGGCCGAGGAGCTCGATGCGGTCGAAGAGGGGGGCGACGAGGCGCTGGAACCGACTGACACCGGGGCGGTCGCAGCCGATTGGTCAGGCAGTGGACCCGAGGCCGTGGGCAATAACGCCGGACCCGGTGTACCGGCAGCGACCCGGTCGACCGAGATCTCGGCGGCAGCGGCCGCGACCGTAATCGCGACAGCCTCGGAAGCCACGGCCGCTGAGACCACAGCCGCAGAGGCCGCGGAGTCGGAAGCCACGTCGGCACACGCGACGGCTGCAGAGCCAGCGGCGACCGAGGGCGAAGAGCGGGCACCGTCGCTGGCGGTCACGCGAAGGGCCGCGGTGCTGGCGGCGCTGCGGGGCGCCGGGGCGCGTCGGGTGCTCGATCTCGGCTGCGGCGAGGGGGCATTGTTGCGGGAACTGCTGGCGGACAAGGCTTTTACCGAAGTTGTCGGTGTCGACGTATCGATGCGTGCCTTGAACATCACCAAGCGGCGGTTGCGGCTGGATCGGATGCCGGAGCGAGTCGCGCGGCGTTTGACGTTGCTGCAGGGTGCGTTGACGTATACCGATGCGCGGTTGCGTGGATACGACGCCGCCGTGCTGATGGAGGTTGTCGAGCACGTAGACGAGCCGCGGTTGGGTGCGCTCGAATACTCGGTATTCGGCTCGGCCGCACCGGGTTCCGTAGTCGTGACGACGCCGAATACCGAGCACAATGTGGTGTACGAGACGCTGCCCGCCGGGAAATTCCGGCACTCCGATCACCGCTTCGAATGGACCCGTGCGGAATTCGCGGATTGGGCATCTCGCGTGGCCGAACGGTATGGCTACGCGGTGCGCTTCGTGCCCGTCGGTGTCGAACATCCCGAATTCGGCCCACCCACGCAACTGGCCCTGTTCGCCAAGGCCACAACCGACAGCAGTACGAGAGGAGCCGCGTGATGACCGAGCTATCCGTCCCTGAGCTCTCCCTCGTCGTGCTGATCGGC
>NZ_BDBY01000223.1 GCF_001613225.1 Nocardia pseudovaccinii NBRC 100343 | reverse complement strand
CAGTCGTCGACGCCGGACGCTTTCGCACTGCTGCACCACATCGCCGGTATCCGGCTGCGACGCGGCCTGCGCACCGTCGTCGACGCCACCAATGTGCAGCCCAAGGCGCGTCAGGAACTGATCGCGGTCGCGCGAGCCCATGACGTGCTGCCGGTGGCGATCGTGCTCGACGTGTCCGATGACGTGTGCTTCGAGCGCAATACGCAACGTCCCGACCGGGCGCACCTGGCCAGGCACGTGGTGTCCCGGCAGCAGCGCGAACTGCGCCGCGGCCTGCGCGGTCTGGAACGCGAGGGCTTCCGGAAGGTGTACATACTGCGCGGCGTCGAGGAGATCGAGTCGGCGACCATTGTCGACGAAAAGGCCTGGAACGATAAGCGTGAACTCACCGGACCGTTCGATGTGATCGGCGACGTGCACGGCTGCCGCGCCGAATTGGAGACACTGCTCGGCGAACTCGGCTACGAACTGGCGCGCGACGACGCGGGCCGGGCTGTCGGCGGAAGTCACCCGGCCGGGCGCACCGCGGTGTTCGTCGGCGATCTGGTCGATCGCGGACCGGATACCCCGGGTGTGCTCCGCCTCGTCATGGGGATGGTGCGCGCGGGAACGGCGTTGTGTGTCACCGGAAATCACGAGAACAAGCTGGTGCGCGCACTCGACGGCAAGAAGGTGCGTATCGCACACGGCCTCGCGGAATCGCTGGCGCAATTGGAGACCGAGGACGAGGATTTCCGCAAGGCGGCGCTGGACTTCTGTCGCGGACTGATCAGCCACTACGTGCTCGACGGCGGCCGCCTCGTAGTCGCGCACGCGGGGCTCAAGGAGGAGTATCACGGCCGTGCGTCGGGCCGGGTACGCGCCTTCGCGATGTACGGCGAATCCACTGGGGAGACAGATGAATACGGTCTGCCGGTGCGTTATCCGTGGGCCGAGGATTACCGCGGCCGCGCCACTGTGCTGTACGGCCACACGCCGGTGACGGATCTGCGCTGGGTGAACAACACACTCTGCCTGGACACCGCTGTCGTCTTCGGCGGCGAGCTCTCGGCCCTGCGCTATCCGGAGCGCGTGCCGGTTTCGGTTCCGGCCGAACGGGTTTGGTACGAGCCGGTGCGACCGCTTCAGGCCACCACAATGGCGATCCCCGGCGGCGTAACGCACCGCGATCCCGGCGTGCTCGATCTCGACGATGTGATGGGCCGCCGTGTAGTGGAGACCCGTCAGCACGGCCGAGTCGGCGTGCAGGAGGAAAACGCCGGGGCCGCACTGGAAGTGATGAGCCGCTTCGCCATCGATCCGCGCTGGCTGGTGTACCTGCCGCCGACCATGGCGCCGTGTGCCACCACCCAGCTGGACGGCCACCTCGAGCATCCCGCCGAGGCCTTCGACTACTACCGGTCCGAGGGTGTGCGACGCGTGGTGTGCGAGGAGAAGCACATGGGCTCGCGCGCAATCGTCCTCGTGACACGCTCGGCGCAGGCCGCGGCCGATCGGTTCGGCGTCGACGACGGCAGCACCGGTGCGCTCTACACCCGCACCGGGCGTCCGTTCTTCGACGATGCCGCGCAGACCGAGGAGCTGCTCGCCCGGGTGCGGGCCGCGGCCGAGACAGCGGGCCTGTTCGAGGAACTGAATACCGAATGGCTGCTGCTCGATGCCGAACTGATGCCGTGGTCGGCCAAGGCCGTTGGCCTGCTGCGCAATCAGTATGCCGCTGTCGGTACGGCGGCCCGTGCCGCACTCGGCACCGCGACCGATCTGCTGACTGCCGTCGCGGCCCGCGGCTTGGATGTCACCGATCTCGCGGAACGCACCGCCGCACGCGAGACCGACGCGATGGCCTTCACCACCGCCTACGGCCGGTACTGCTGGCCGGTGGACGGCCTGGCCGGTCTACGGATCGCGCCGTTCCAGATCCTGGCCGGTGCGGGCATCAATTACGCAGTGCGCGACCATGATTGGCATCTGTCGACGATCGACCGGCTGGTCGCCGCGGACGCCGACCTGTTCACCCCGACCGGCCGAAGGATCGTCGATCTGACCGACCCGGACAGCGAAGCCGCCGCAACCAGCTGGTGGACCGAGCTGACCACGGCGGGCGGCGAGGGCATGGTGGTGAAGCCGTACGACGCGATGGTCCGCAGCGAAGGCGACCACCTGGTCCAGCCGGGCGTGAAATGCCGCGGCCCCGAATACCTCCGGATCATCTACGGTCCGGAGTACCTGCGCGAGGACAACCTACGCAGGTTGCGCACCCGAGGTCTGGGCCGCAAGCGCTCGATGGCGCTGCGCGAGTACGCACTGGGCCTGGAAGCGCTGGATCGTTTCGTCGCAGGCGAACCGCTGTGGCGCGTGCACGAAGCGGTGTTCGCGGTCCTCGCCCTGGAGTCGGAGCCGGTCGACCCGCGCCTCTGAAGGGTCACGCCCGCGGCCGGTACCTGACCATCGCTCGACCACCCGGCCGTGGGCGGACCCTTCGATGAACTCCACATAGCGGCCCGGACCACATCGGCGACCGGAGTGCCCGCAGAACCGTCACGCCCGAGCGCGGTGAGGGTCTCCGAGATCCAGCCCGGACTCACCGAATTCAACCGGATTCCGCGCGGCAGCCCGACCTCATCGGGCCGTGCGCTATTCCGACCACCGGTACGCACCATTGCGTCTATCCAGAAACGCTGGTTACAGTAAGTTAGCAGGCCGCTTGCAACTGTTAGCAGCAGCCCGTTGGCGTTACCTGACAGACAAAGGAGTCTGACCATGCCAGCTGCGAGCACCGATGGCCCGGGCGTGCCCGGCCACATGCTGGTCGACGACCGATTCACCGCCGTCGCGGCCAAGTTCTTCGCGATGTTCCGGCGTAAGAGCCAGGGCGGCGGCGCGCTGGCGGTGTACCTCCACGGAGAGCCGGTCCTCGATATCTGGGCAGGGTGGGCCGATAGCGACCGGCGGTGGCGGGCCGATTCCATGGCACTGTCATATTCGACCGGTAAGGGTGTCACCGCGACGGTCGCGCATCGGCTGATCGAGCGCGGCGTGCTCGAGTTGGACACGCCGGTGGCGGACTACTGGCCGGAATTCGCGGCGCAGGGCAAGAGCGCCATCACGATTCGCGACGTGCTCAATCACCGCGCCGGATTGCAGCGCACCCGCGATCTGGTCGCCGATTCGGACGATCTGCTCGACCACGATGCCGTGGCCGCCGCGATGGCCGCATCCGCGCCGGATCCATTGCGGCTGCGGGCTTCCGGATATCACGGCCTGACCTTCGGCACCCTGGTCGCGGAGATCGCGCAGCGCGCCACCGGCCGCGACTTCACCGACCTCGTGCGCAGTGAACTCCGAGAGCCACTGGGCGACAACGATTTCTGGTTCGGTGTACCCGACAACCAGCGACAGCGGCTGGCCCGGCTCTCGCCCCGTCTCGGCATCGCCAGGGTCCCGTTCGACACTCTCATCGCACCCTTCGCCTCGGTGAAGGTGATGAATTCCGCCCGCAGCGCGGTCTACGACGGTTGGGCCGATATGACCCTCGGCATGCGCCCCTACGATGCGATGATGCCCGGGTGGAACGGCGTTTTCACCGCCCGAGCCATCGCCAAGATGTACGGCGCGATCGGCAACGACGGCTTGGTCGGCCACCGCCGACTGCTCCGTCCCGAAACCACGCACCGCATCGCGGAAATGCCGCCGAACAGCCGCTACGACTACGTCCTCGGCGCCCCACCGCATTTCGCGCTCGGCTACCACCGCGCCATCGTCGGCACCCGCCTCACCCGCCTCACCCGCCAGGCCCTCGGCCACTTCGGCATCGGCGGCTCCGGCGGTATCGCCAATCCCGGCCTCGGCCTCGGCATCGGCTTCGTCACCAACCACCTGGGCAACCACGCCATGTCCCTCGGCGACGCCCGCCTCCCCTTCCTCGCCGCCCTCACCGAACGCGCCGCTCGCGCGACCATCGGCGATTCGGCTGCCGACACGCTAGAAAGCACACGCGCCGCGAGCTGATACGACACCGTCGGCCGAGGCGATCAGTCCGCGGCCTCCACGCCGGGTGCAAGACCGCGGGTCCACACGGGTATCGGCGATCAGGCCGTCGACACGCTGGACGGCACTCGCGCCGCCAGCTGATACAGCACCGTCGGCCGAGGCGATCAGTCCGCGGCCTCCACGCCGGGTGCAAGACCGCGGGTCCACGCGGCCATCGGCGATCCGATTGCCGACACAGTGGACGGCAACAGCGAGTGCGGGTGATCAGTCCGAATCCCCGCGCACGCCCTCAGGCTCGGGACCGGGCGAAGCCGCGTGCCCACAACCGGCCTCAGCGCTCGGGTGGCTCGAGGCCCAGCGAACGGACGAGATGGCGAATCTCGTTGCGGTACAGTTTTTCCGGATCGGTCGTCTGGGAGCGCAGGTGGCCGAGGATTTCCAGGGAGACAAGGCCGTGCAGGTGGCCCCAGATGCGCAGGGCGATCGCGACCGCGGCGGGCGGTAGGCCTGGGAACTCCGCCTTGACCTCCTCGACGAGTTTCGGCTCGAAGTCCGACCACTCGAAACCGTTGTCCGCGTACAGGTTTTCGGCGTGCGGCCACGCGCCTGCGGCCAAACCGGTCAGACCGGCGCACACTCGGTGTTCCGCGTCCGGGGCCGCGCCCCCCTCGGGCGGCTCGTAGTTGGGCACCGGATCGCCGTAGATGAGGCGGAACCCGGCCGGATTCGCCAATGCCCAATCGCGAAATGCGCAGGCCCACGCGATGATTCGGCCAGAGGCATCGGTTGCGGGACAGGCATCGCGGGCCGCCTCGACCGCATCGGCGAGTTCGGAGTACACGTCGTTGATCAGCGCGGTGATCAGATCATCGCGGGTCGGGAAGTAGCTGTAGACGGCGTTCGCGGTCATGCCCATTTCGCGCGCGATCGCCCGCAGCGTGATTGCGCCCGGTCCGCCCTCGGCCATCAACCGGAGCGCGACCTGCTTGATCTCCGCGGTCGTCTCGGAGCGTCGTAACTCCCGCCTGCTCGGCGTCGCAGTGCCCACAGCGGCCACTCTACAGCGGTGTGAGAAAACTTGACATTGCATAATTATTTCACGGCGTATAGTTTCTACACGCCGTATCACTCAGTTCGAGGAGAACCATGTTCATCGGAATCGTCGGCGCGACCGGCAATATCGGCCAGCGGGTACTGACCGAGGCCGTCGCCCGCGGCCACCACGTCACGGCGTTCACCAGGGACGCAGACCAGATCACCACCAGCCAGCCGAACGTCACCTGGCGCAGCCTCGACATCTTCGACAGCGCGGCCATTGCCGCGGCCCTCCCCGGCATGGACGTACTGATCAGCTGCTACCAACCGGGAAATGCGGCAGCGGATTTCGATGACACCGTCGCGCGCTCCATCGCCGATCCGACGGTCTACGCCAGTGCCGCTCGCGCACTGCTCGAAGCGCTGCACACGCACCCGCGTACACGACTGATCGTCGTCGGCGGCGCGGGGAGTCTGGAGTACGAGCCCGGCCGAGTCACCGCGGATGACGACCAGCGCCTCGCCGATACCCTCGAAGGACTCGGCCTCCCCCGCGAGTACGCCGCCGCGGTGCGCGGCCATCGCGCCGCCCTCGATATCCTGCGCACCTCGAATCGGCTCTGGACCTACCTCAGCCCGGCCGAACTGATCGCCCCCGGCGAACGCACCGGCCGCTACCGCGTCGGCGGCGACCAGCCGGTCCGCGATATCGATGGCCAGAGCCGCATTTCCATCGAGGACGCCGCGGTAGCGCTGCTCGACGAAGCCGAATTACCGCGATTCATCCAGCGCCGCTTCACAATCGGCTACTGACGGGATACTCCCGCACCAACTGCGGTGCGGGAGTTCAGCTCTCATGTTTCAGCTTGCGCCAGCCACTGGCACGGTTGTTGGCGGTTATCTGCTCGAACATCGCGAGAAGGGCTGGTGCGTTGAACTTTTCGGCTTCATAGATGGCCACGGTGCGCCCCGTCTCGTTCTCGTGGCCGCCGGTGATGATGCCTTCGGGATCCGGAACGATGCCGCCGTCGTAGAGGAATACATTCACGTGGGTCTTGGCCGCAAGGAGAGCATAGATATTTCCGTCCAGCACGAAGTACGGCTGGACGATGCGTTTGATGGTCTCGACGGCCTCGGGATCGGCGGCGTGCGCCAGCTCGCGTACCTCATGACAGATGGCCTGCTGCCACTCGGGCAGTGGGTCGATGTAGGCGTCGACGCGCGGGTCCTTCGGATAGGACATGCGACCGATCCAAGCACAATCCGTTCCTGATCAAGCGCGATTTCTGCCGATCCGACGATCGACCGGCGCTTGGCACGCGGACCCGCCGGGCAGGCTCAGGTCAGTCGCGCGGCCAGACGCAAGGCATTCATATGAGCGATGGCTTCGATACTGACCATCGGGTTCACCCCCGACGAGGTCGGGAAGCAGGAGGCATCGGCGACAACGACATTCGGCACATCCCAGACCACGCCGTCCGGATCGGTGGCCGAATCCGCGCGCGAGCCGTCCATGCGTGCCGAACCCATGATGTGCAGTGCACCCATCGCGCAGCGACCGGGATCGTAACCGGCACGCAGGCATTCGGCGACGAAGGCGTCGTGTAAGCCCGCGGTACCGGGTTCGTAGACCGGACCCGACTGGTGCCCGGAGAAAATGCGGAGGGCACCCGTGGTTCCCAAAATCTTTGCCGCACAGGAGATTCCGGCATGCATGTGTGCTTTGTCTTATCCGGACAGGCGGTAGCGGATGCCGTGGTCGCGAGTGATGACACGAAGGTGTCACAATTGGCTTCTTCCCCCACATCTATTGGTGCGGGATTCCGACCTTCACAGGTCGGGTTTCCTGCTTCACCGGCGACTGCCACACCGACGACTGCCGGGGTGGTCTTACACCACCTCCACAGGCAGCGACCGCCAGCCCGGCGGCCAAAATATTCCTCGCAGCGTTGACGTCACGATCATGGGTCACACCGCAACGGCACACCCATTCCCGCACCTCCAACCCCATAGCATCGTTCACCGACCCACACGCCGAGCAGGTCTTGCTCGACGGGAACCACCGGTCCACGGCGATCACCTCACGCCCGTACCAGGCGGCCTTGTATTCCAGCATGGAACGCAACTGCGACCACGAGGCATCGGAGATCGCACGCGCCAGACAGTGATTGCGAAGCATCCCCGCCACGTATAGGTCCTCGATCACGATCGTTTGGTTCTCACGAACGAGCCGAGTACTCAGTTTGTGCAGATAGTCTGTGCGGCGGTCGGTGATACGAGCGTGGAGACGCGCCACCTTCCGGCGAGCCTTATCCCGGTTGACCGACCCCTTGGTCTTGCGGGCAAGGGCGCGTTGAGCTTTCACCAGTCGCGCCTGTTCTCGCCGTAGTTGTCTGGGATTGGTGATCTTCTCACCGGTCGACAACGTCAGCAGCGAAGTGATCCCGGCATCCACACCAACAACGCTATCGGTGTGCGGGTGGTCGGTGACCGCGGTCTCGGTGAGCATGGACACGAACCAGCGGCCCGCGCTGTCACACGACACTGTGACCGTGGACGGTTGCGCACCCTCGGGCAACGGCCGAGACCACACGATATTCAATGGCTCGGCCATCTTCGCGAGGGTGAGTTCCCCGTCACGGAAAGTGAACGCCGACCGCGTGTACTCCGCCGACGAGCGAGACCTCTTCGGCGACTTGAAACGCGGGTAACGCGCCCGCTTATCGAAGAAGTTGGCGAACGCACGCTGCAAGTGCCGCAGCGTCTGCCGCAACGGCACCGACGACACCTCCCCCAAAAACTTCAGCTCATCGATCTTCTTCCACGCGGTCAGCATCGCGGAGGTTTCGTTGTAGTTGACACGACGACGCTCGATGTACCACGCGGTAGTCCTGGCTTCCAAAACCTTGTTGTAGACCAAACGGACACATCCGAACGTGCGCACAAGCTCCCGCTGCTGCTGCTCGGTCGGATAGAAGCGGCACTTGTACGCCCGCTTCACCAACCTCTCCCCCATGACTCACACACTAACAAGTCAGGTCATGAACAGTGAACAATCAGCGTCAGAATCAATTTCGGCTCCGGGATAAGACGGGGCGTGAACCTGAAGCGCTTTCCACCCACAGCGCAAACCAGACATCGCCGCGGTACAGCCATTCGATGAGGCCGAGCGCCGTACGCTCGGCGAGAGCCGACGATATCGTCCTCCTACCCAGAGGACAGAATGACAATTAACTTACCAACGCGTGCCCAATCCGCCGACGATCAGGAAACGGCGAAAAGGATCCGGAAAGTCGCACCCGCGCCGGGCGTGCGCAACAGCTGGATCCGGGCGCCGTGCGCGCCGAGGATCGCATCGGCGATGGCGAGTCCGAGCCCCGAACCGCCGGTGCGGGAACGCGATTCCGCGGCCCGGTAGAAACGATCGAAGATGCGCGGGGCGTTCTCCGGGGCGATGCCGGGTCCGTCGTCGTGCACATCGAGTACCGCGAACTCGAACACGTCGGGCAGTACCGCACCGGCTTCGGCGGCGACCGGATCGGTCAGCGCGGCCGCGGCTCTGATCCCGACCGTGACGGTGATCGACGCCTCGGATGGCGTATGCACCAGCGCGTTATTGACCAGATTGGTCACGACCTGCCGCAATCGGTGCTCGTCACCGACCACCCGAACCGGATCCGCCGAACTCTCCAGACCGATGTCCCGATCCGGGGCTCGGGTAGCGGCATCGCGCACCACTTCCATCGCGAGCACCACCAGATCGAGCTCCGCCAGATCCAGCGCCCGTTCCTGATCGGATTTGGCCAGCAGCAACAGGTCGTCGACGAGCACCCCCATCCGGATCGCCTCGCCCTCGATCCGGCTCATCATCTCGCGCACGCCCACCTCGTCGGACGCACCGCCGCGCCGATACAGCTCGGCGTAGCCGCGCACGGAGGTCAGTGGGGTGCGCAGTTCATGGGAGGCATCGGCGATGAATGCCCGCATCCGCTGCTCGGAATCGGCGAGCTGGCGCAGTGCCGTGGACAGCCGGGCGACCATCACATTGAACGCGGTGCCCAGCCGACCGACTTCGGTATGCGGATCGGTCTGTGCGACACGGCGATCCAGATCCCCGGCGGCGATCGCCTCGGCCGTGTGCTCGATGCGGGTCAGCGGTCGCAGGCCGATGCGCACCAGGACCGCCGCGATCACGCAGATGGCGAGCAGCAGCGTCGCACCCGCCGCCAACTCGATCGCGCGCAGGTTGCCGGTGGTCGCCTCGGTGGTCGCCAGCGACATCGCGATCGCGACGGTGCCGCCGTCGGGCTGCCATTCGGTCGCGGGCTGCACGACGGTGCGCACCCGCCAACGGATATCGCTCTTCTGGTCGCCGACCGTGAACGCGGTATTCGGGCGGGCGCGCACCGATGCCGCGTCCATCGCGGGCAGCGCGGGCACGGTGCTCACCTGGGCCGGTGCGCCGAGCTTGCCGATCTGATGCCCGCCGACATCGAAGAACATGAGCCGGAAGTCCGAAGGCAACTGCTCGTACTCCGGCGGGCCGGACGGCGGGGGCGGCGGTGGCCGCTTGGTCGAAGTCATATCGCTGGCAACGCGATTCAGCTGGTCGTCCACCCGATCGAGCAGCGCCCGATCCAACATGGTCACGCTGAGCAGCCCGAAGGCGGCCATTCCGATACCGGCGATCGCTACCAGGGCCAGCAGCAGCCGGGTGCGTAAGGTCAACCGGCGAGCCCGATTCCACACCCGGCGCCCGTTCATGACTGGGCCTCGCCAGCGCTCGGCTCCGCCATGACCGAGCGATGCCCGGCTGTGTTGATTGTTCGCTCGCTGCGTTCACTCACGGACGTCCGCCGCCGAGGCGCAGGGTATATCCGACACCGCGAATCGTGTGGATCAGCGGCGGATTCCGGGCATCGACCTTGCGCCGGAGCTGGCTGATGAAGGTCTCCACGACCCGCCCGTCGCGCCCGGTCTCCGCACTCCACACCCGATCGATGATCTGCTGCTTGCTGACCACCTTCTCGGCATTGACCACCAGATACTGCAGCAGGCTGAATTCGGTTGCCGACAGCCAGATCTCGGTGCCCGCCCGGTATGCCGCGTGCGCATCGATGTCCAGTTCCAGGTCGGCATATTTGAGCAGCCGATCGTCGCCGGACTCGGGGCCACGTGTGCGCCGCAGGATCGCCCGCAACCGCAGCAGGACCTCCTCGATGCTGAACGGCTTGGTCACATAGTCGTCGCCACCGGCGGCCAGACCGGCGATCCGATCCTCGACCGCGTCCCGGGAGGTCAGGAACAGCACCGGCACCTGGCTGTCGGACTCCCGCAGCCGCCGCGCCACCGCGTAGCCGTCCAGATCCGGCAGCATGACGTCCAGCACCACGATGTCCGGTGGATGCGCCGACGCCTCGGCCAGCGCCGCGTACCCGCTCGCGGCGGTATGCACGTCGAATCCGCTCATCCGCAGCGCGGCGGAAAGCAGGTCCAGAATGTTGGGCTCGTCGTCGACCACGAGAACGGTCGCGGCCGGTGACGTGTCACGGTCGGGCACGCCTACACACTATGCCGCACCTGCACCGGCCCGGCCCGGCCCATTGCGCCTATCGCTTTCGCCGGTCAGCGGCCGCGCTCGGGTATCGGCCTGCGCCGCGCACGTGTCGGTCGACGCGCGGCCGCATTCGTGACGTCGCCGCGCCGGTCCGCGGGCACGAAGGTGATGATGTCGGCTCGCGATGTGATCATCAGCTTCTGGAAGATCGAAACCATCTGTGCGTCTATGGTCTTGAACGAATTGCCGCGACTGGCCGCGATCGCCGTATTGGTCCAGCCCGCCGCCGCGAGCGTGGCCACCTCCTGTTCGGCGGTCGACAGTTCCTGCCAGGGTGACGGGCGGTCGCGCCGGATGGGATGGTCCACCTCCAGCTTGCCCATCGACAACGTGCCCAACGCCAGCTTTGCCACCTCACCGTGCTCCGGCCGCAGCATGGCACCCTCGCGCCGAGTGGCTTCGAACAGCTGGTGTCCGAGCACATCCCGTGCGATGTCGATAGCGTTGTCGGTTTCGGTTTCGAATGGCACCAAGTTCGCTATGTTCACGCCCATGCGCTGCCGCCAGGTGGCGACTCCGCCGCCCAGCAGTGCGATTTCAGTGGCCCCCGCAAGCACCTGGTCCGAGACGGCACCGTCCGCGGTCCGCGCATCGCCCGACATGCGCGCGAGCGTCCACATCCGGATGTGCACCGCCCAGAGGGCACCCCATTGGTCACGCATCGCGACCTGATCCGCCAACGCGGAGCGACCGACGGCGAGCGCTTCTTCGGGGTCACCATGTTTGGTCAGGGCAATCGCCCATGCCAGTTCGGCCCAGGATTTCGCCCAGCGCGCCCCCGCCGCAACGGCGTTCTCGAGATGACGCCGGGCAATCTCCATGGCCTGCACCGCGGTGCCACCGAAACCGGCCGCGAGTGCCTCGAACAGTTCGCACATGGCCGCGCCACCGAGATCGCCACCAGCGGCGAACTTCTGGCGAGCGCTCCCGAGCACCGCTACCGCACGCGCGTCGCCCTGCACCAGCATCAGTTCGCTACCGCGCGTGAACTCGACGAGTGCGGGCAGACCGAGATCACGCTCGAAGGTATGGCGCCAGTTCGCTCGTGCCGCCGGATCTGTCACGCACGCGGCGACGCACTCCTCGACCATCCGCTCGGCCTCCTCGTGCACACCCTGGCACACGCTGATCCAGCCGATCAGGGCCATTGCCGATATCTGGAGTTCGACGGGTTGTGGGTCGAGTTCGCGCGTTGCCGCCAGCGTTCGCTCGGCCCACCGCCGAGACTCGCGCAGCGATCCCTTGATGAAGGGAACCCGCAGTGAGATCAGGCCGACGACGATTTCCAGCCCGATCACCGATTCCCCCGGGGTCGTGAGGCTTCCGTCGATCGCGCAGAGCAAGTTGTCCCAGGCCGCCCGCGCCCAATCGAGCAGATCCTGCT
The DNA here is from genome assembly GCF_001613225.1 of Nocardia pseudovaccinii NBRC 100343. Classification (GTDB taxonomy): domain Bacteria; phylum Actinomycetota; class Actinomycetes; order Mycobacteriales; family Mycobacteriaceae; genus Nocardia; species Nocardia pseudovaccinii. The sequence continues at coordinate 17,233 of NZ_BDBY01000223.1, read as the reverse complement.
CCGCAGGGCTGCACCATTCGGCGCAGGCCCGCATGACTTTGTCGCGGTAGTAGCGCCGATGCCGGGCGGTCAGCCGCTCCCATTCGGCGCCGGGCGCGCGTTCGCGCAATCGCTGCTGAGCGAATACGCGGAAGCTCTCCAACAGTGAGTAACGGACCGTATCGGAAGTCAGGTGGACCGACACCAGAGACTGATCCGCCAAACGCTCCAAGAGACCCTCGACCTCGTCCGTCGCGATGCTGACGCGCGGGTCGCCGTCGCCGATGTCGAGATCGGCGCAGACACCCTCGATCGCATCCAGTTCCGCACCGACATCGAGCACGGACGTATCGGCTTCATCGTCGGGATCCACGTCGTAACCCGCGGCGAAGACCGACATCCGATCGAAGAGCAGGCGTTCCTGGTCCGTGCACAGGTCATAGGACCATGCGATGACATCCCGGATGCCCTGATGCCGTTCCTCGGTGCCGACGCGTGGACCGGGCGACCACCGCAGGCGCCGATCGCCTGCCTCGCCGCTGAGGTCGCGCAGAATCATGCGCAACGGTTGGTGTCGTAGGCGGGCGGCGGCCAGCCGGATGTAGAGCGGGTGGTTGTCCACATGCCTGCAGATCGAATCGGCCAGCGCGAGTTGATCATCGGCGATGGCACGCCCGGTGAGCTCCGCTCGCTTGCGGAACAGTCGCAGCGCCTGTTCTCGCGGCAAAGAACCGATCGGCACCAATTGCTCATCGACCCAGCCGACCGCCTCGCGACTGGTCGCCAGCACCGTCAACCCCGGCACCGCGTCGAGTAGGTCGGAGATCAATCGCCCGGCGCCGTCGAGGACGTGCTCACAATTGTCCATCACCAGGATCGTCTGCAGTCGGTGGCCCACAGCGTCGGAACGAGTGAGGGTGTCGACCAGAGCGGCCCATACCGATCGATCGGAGAAGTCGGCGTCGACGATCGCCTGCGCCACCTCGTCCTCGACCGCCGATACGTCCGCCCCGCTCGCCAGCCGGGCCAGCCGGACCCAATGGACGGGAACCCGACGAGCCTTGTGGTAGCGGTGCACCGCCTCGGTGGCAAGGCGAGTCTTGCCGATTCCACCCGAACCGATCAAGGTGATCAGACGCGCCGAATCCAGCAGCAACTCCGCGATCTTGTCCAGTTCCCGTTCGCGTCCGACGAAATCACTGGCGGCTGACGGCAGCGATCCGAGGCTCGATGAATATCGCCCGGTCATGGTGAGCACACTAGTCAGCCGGTATCTGAAACATTCGTCGTTGCACCCGATGTACGTGACCTACCTATGTCACGAAGCTGAGACCAGCGAATTCACCATCGGAAGGATTTCACGTGCGCGGAATTCAGATACTCGGCGCTGGCGAGTGTGGCCTCCCGCTGGCACTGCGGCTGCGGCACAGCGGCATCCCGGTCACCCTGGTGACCGATCGCGACGCGGCCGCGGTGCTGTCCGGCTCGGTGACCAGCACACAGGTGAAGTTCGGGCCGACATTGGACCTCGAATCTCGAGCAGGGCTGGGTATTTGGCGCTCGATTGCGCCCCGGATCCTGGGCATCCGGTTCAACTTGGTCGTCGACCGCAACGTGGTGTCCGGGTGGGCCGGACGTTTCAGCGAGCCAGCGCAGAGTGTCGACCAGCGGACGGTGTTCGCGCGCTGGCTTGCCGACTTCGCGGCTGCGGGCGGCGATCTGGAGATCGCACAACTGTCTGTGCCGCAACTGGATCGGCGGACCGCCGCATACGATCTGACCGTCGTCACCCGAGCATCGCGTGAGCTCGCCGTGTATTTCCCCGCCGACCCGAGCTGGTCGGTTCCCGCCGAACCAATGCGTCGACTGGCGGTGCTGTACCTCGACGGGGTCGAGCCCGATCCGGATGGCCTCGGAACCTACACGGCCCTTCCTGGCCACGGCGAGATCATCTCCTATCCGGGCCTGACCGGCCCTCCCGGACAGGAGAGGCGTTGCGAAATACTGCTTTTCGAGGGACTGCCCGGCGGCGGACTGGATGTTTTCGCGCACACGGTCCCGGCCGAGCGGCTGCCGCGCGCAGTACAACTCTTGCAACAGTATCTGCCTGCGGCACTTGCCGATCGGTATCGCAATGCCGAATTGACCGACGGTGGCGCGACTCTGGTCGGCGCCGTACCGCCGACCATGCGCGAGCCGATCGGCACACTGCCCTCCGGCACCCTCGTGCTGGGCGGCGGCGATGTCGTGTGCCGGATGGATCCCGGCGGTGCGCAGGGCGCCAACAGCGCCGCACACTGCGCCGCCCAGTACAGCGCGGCGATTCTGGACAATCCCACCGGCCCGTTCGACCGGGCCTGGATGACCTCGGCGGCACAGCCGTGGCTGACCGCGATCGCCCATGCCGCGGCACGCTGGACAATGGCCGTGCTCGACCCCCCACCGGCCGTGCGGGAATTGATGCTGGCCGCACAGGAGGACACCGCACTGGCCGACGCGTTCGCCGAAACCTTCATCCGCCCAGCGAATATGGTGAAATTCGCCGCTACCGAAACCACACCCCACTGAGCCGGTGCGGATCGCCGAATTGGGTCAGCGCGTCGTCGATACCGGGAAGACCACGGGTAGGGCGGCAAGGGCGCGGTGGAACGGACCGGGCCGCCAGCTCAGTTCATCCACCGGCACGGCCAGCGTCAGATCGGGCAGGGCGTCGAGGAGTTGATCGATGGCATCTTGGGCGATCAGATAGGCCGCCGTTCGCGCCGGGCAGGCGTGCGGTCCGGCGCCCCATGCCAGGTGCGAACGATTGCCGAGGTACTCACCGCCGCTGATCGTTGGATCGTTGTTGCAGGCGGCCATGCTGATAACGACCGGTTGGTTCGCGGGCAGCCAGATATCGCTGGACAGAATCGGTTGTCGTGGATATGTGACGCAAAAATTGGCCATCGGCGGGTCTGCGAACAACACCTCGTCGAGTGCGTCCCGGGTCGATAGGCTGCCGCCAAGCACATTTCCCGCGAACCGCTCGTCGGTAAGCATGAGCAGCAGCGTGTTGACGATCAGATTCTGTTGCGGTTCGATTCCGGCGCCGTACAAGATGGCAAGCTGATGAATCAACTCCGACTCGTCGAGTCCGGTGGGATGTTCGAGTAGTCGAGTGGTGATGTCATCGCCGGGCTCGGCGCGTTTCAAGTCGATCAGGTCCAGCAATGCCTCGCTGAGCATTTTGTTGCCCTGTTCGGCGTCGACTCCATCGAAAATCGCGGCAGTCGCCTGTGCGACCCGCTGGCCGATCTCCGGTGGGCAACCCAGCATCGCGTTGATCGCGCCGAATGCGAGCGGCAAGGCGTATTGGCTGATCAGGTCCACCGAACCGGACGAGCTGAAGGCCTCGATCAGCGGAACCGCAATGGACTCCACGGTGGCATGCAGGGCATGGAGATCGGCCCCATCGATCGCCGCCGCGATGGCCTGCCGATAGCGGGTGTGTTCGTTACCGGCACTGCGCAGCGCGTTCGGACGCCACTCGAGTATCGGCCGTACCGGACATTCGACGGGAATCGCCTGCTGCCAGCCGCGTGGATCAGCAGGGAAGTGGTCTGGATCGTTCAGGATGCGCACTGCGGTGTAGTAGTCGAGCACCAGGGTCGCGGGCACTTCCGGTGCGAGTTCCACCGGCGCCATCGCGCCGTAGCGGCTACGCATCTCCCGATAGGCGGTATGTGGATCGGCGGCGAATTCCGGGGAGTACAGCGGGACGTAGTCGCCACCACCCCCGGCAGGCGATACGTGGTGCGGAACGGGACAAGTATCAGGCTCGAGTGGAGGCTGTTGCGTGTTCAAAAGCGAAACTCCGAACGCTGGCCAGGTCACACAGGCAAGTGGTGGGTCGCGGTAACGATCGCGCAATAGGTATGTCCCGAACATCGGTAGAACCATGGGCATTTCGGCACCGCCGCCCAGCGAGCACCGGTCGGTCGCCACCGATGCCCGGCCGCTACCCAACGGTGCGTCATCATTCAGTGAGCCGGGATATGTTCCATTCGGTGGGACCGACCGCGCGACAGTTGTTCGTCGTAGCCGACGGGTTCACTCGGTCGCGCAATCGGGAGTTCGTCGCCGATGAGGACGAGTTGGGCGATGGTGAGCCGGTGTACCGAGTATCCGGGATACGGATAGAGCAACAATGAGGTCGGCGTGTATCCGCCACCGTAATTCAGTGTGCGCACGGTGGCTTCCGTCGCATCGCCGGATGCGAGCCTGCCGCTGAGGTCGGCCAATCGAACGCGATCACCGGGATGGAAAACATCGACCGGCCGGAACAAGTAGTCCCACCGGACCCACGGGGCAGGCTCAGTGAGCCAATGGGAGATGGTGGCGTGCTCGAGTTGCACGATAGCCAAATGGGTCCCGGCACGGCGGTGAGCTTCCCGCAGCCCGACGTGATCCAGAGTCGGCGCCATCGAGGGCATGGTGTCCGAGGTCACGTCTTCGATCAACCACCAGGCGCCGCGGGTACGTTCGTCATCGCGAGCCCGCATGCTGATCCGCCATTGCCCTCGTCGGGAGGACCCACTGGTCACGATCACGTCGAACTGGAGCTTCTGACCCGGCACCGGACCGTAGAGCAGATCCAGCACCTCCACATGTCGATCGAATCTCGAAATCCGGTGGAACAGTTCGGCAATAGAACGTCGCGGCACATACTCTTCGGCCTCGACACCGCACAACCGCCGGAGGCCGACGGGCTGGTGGATCAACTGCGTATCGAGTTCCCAGATCAGACCGACCGCCGGGCGCAAAGGGGGGATCGGCGCCACCGCGGGACCGAGCCACAACCGCACCGCGTGCACATCGCCCGCCGGACCGAGCACCGGCCGCAACATCAGCTTGTGCGGCCCAGCGCCGGTCGGGATCGTCAGATCCATATCCTCGCCCCGAAGGTGCGCCAAGCGGATCATCCCGGTGATGTCGCGGGTCGTCAGGGTGTCATAGAGGGCCGGACTCTTCGCCAGCAATCGCTGCACAACACGGTCGCAATTGGCGAAATTGCGCGACGCGTCCCCCATCGCAGCCACCGAAGCGACCCCTGGCGCCAACGTCTCCACCGTCGCCCACGGAATCATCGCACCTCCCTCCGCCCCGACCGTTCCCTGCCAACACATGCGACTGTCTGCACGTCGGTTCAGTATTCCCAGATCGGGGAGGTGTCGGCATCGGGTGCTGCCACGTGAGCAGCCAGGTTCACTACCTAGGTGTGCGGGCGCGACGCGATGCCCCGCGCTGACCAGCGTCCCACCTCCCCGAATACGCCTGCGCGCCCAGCACAATTCGCCACTGTCCGTGGCGGAACCCCGCGATCTCACCCCGGTCGGCACCGCTCGAGATCGTGAACCTCACTGTGCGCCACCGCGGACAATCCGGTGCGCGACACGCGACGCATCAAGCGCCGCACGAGATTTCCGGCCCGCCCCGCCTACCGGAACGGACCGCCGCGCAATCCGGCGATCATCGACATCGCCGAAGCTTCTCGACAGCGAAACAGGCTCCAGGCAAAGCACTGGCTATCTGCGGGTGTGGCTGCCAGCAAACGAATCCGACTAGCGATCGACCTCAGCTTCGCCAGCGTCTCCTAACGCCGTCAGGATGCGATCCAACTTCCAACCGACGTCAGCGAACCGGTCGTCCATTGCGGCAAGCCGTTCGTCAATCGCGGAGAGCCGATCATCAACAGCGCCGAACCGGTCATTGATCTCAGCCCTGAGACTGCCGATCTCCTCGATAACCGCGTCATGGTTGCGCGCCACCTTCGCGTCCAACGCGGCAAGGTCGGTCGGCGAACCAGCTTTCGCCTTCGCTTCCGCCTGCCGCATCGTCAACGCAGCCACAAGCGTCTCGAGGTTGGTAACCCGATCCTCCAACGGTGCTGGCATTTACACCCTCTCGAACATCATCGGACCGACGATGCCCAAGAAGGGAACGGGATTCCGGCCCCGCTCTCATCCCTCCCCGAGCCCCACTTGCTGTTTCTGTCGGGGTGACAGGATTTGAACCTGCGACCCTCCGCTCCCAAAGCGGATGCGCTACCAAGCTGCGCTACACCCCGTGGCCTCGCGGCGAAAGACGGTGCCGACGAGGATGAATCCTGCGTGGAGCGGGTGACGGGAATCGAACCCGCACCATCAGCTTGGAAGGCTGAGGTTCTACCATTGAACTACACCCGCAGGCATACGACATCTGATGGGATCGCCACGATGTCGTGTGCGAACCGACTGTACCGAATGGGGCCTCGGATACGCCAATCAGCCCCCACCAAGGCGGCCAGCGGGGCCGATGCGCCGACGATCCGAGCCGTCAACGGTAGCCGATCGCTATCGCTGATCGAGTCGAGCCGGTGAGCGAGCCGGAAACCTCCTCTTTCGGCGTGCTGTCGGCGTGTCGGTCCGCGACTTTCCGGCGAACAGAATTGATGTGTAACGCCGACGGCGCGAGAGCGATGACATACCCGATCGCTATTCGCGAGGGACCGATAACTCGTTATAAAACGGCGTTTTTCAGTGCCGAGTGGCTTGCTAGGATCCTTTTTGCCGGACGGGGGTATCTGGAAAGGGGGCGGTGAGCGTGCACCAAGCGAGGTGGACACAACCGCGTAGCAGTGGGAACGATCGGGGTGACGCCGGCACCTGCGTGGGAACAGGGCACCCGGGTACCGACATCACCCGTGGCGGGTGAGTGCGATGTCTGCGGATATCGAGCCACCCGTAGCGCAGATGGCAGGCGCGTGGGCGCGTGCGGTCTGCGCGGAACCGGGATCACACGCGTCACCACAACAGTTGCAGCCGGTATTGGTCGAGATCATCGAGCGGCTGCTGTTGCTGGCCAGGTCCGAGCCGTTCCCGGTGCCCGAGGCGCGGAACTTGGGGGCGCGGCTGGTCGAGGCGCCGTTCGAACGGACCAGAATGCTGGCCCAGGCCACCCGCTGGCTACTCGGCTTCCCTGCGGGGGCGCCCGGGTCGCTGGTCGCCACGCGCTGGCCGCTGGTGGCCAGTCAGGCCATCGACAGCTATGCCCAGGCGCTGCAGGAGCGGGCGCTGGCCCAGCAGGAGCAACACATTTCGGCCGCGGTGTCGTTGCGGGTGCAGGAGATCGCCGCGCTGCAGCATCGGCTGCGGCACGAGGCCACCCATGACGCGCTCACCGATCTGGCCAACCGGACGCTGCTGCAGGACAAGGTGCGGCTGATGGCGGCCGATCCGAACCGCGGCGTCGGTCTGCTGCTGATCGACCTGGACCGGTTCAAACAGATCAACGACAACTACGGACATGCCGTCGGCGACGAGGTGCTCGTCGAGCTGGCCCGCAGGCTGCGTGAGATCTGCCCGCCGGATACGGTCATCTGCCGCTACGGCGGTGACGAATTCGTGCTCGCCACCAACCCGCTGCACAACACGCTCGGTGAAATCGCGCATCGGATCGTGGCCGCGCTGCGGGATCCGGTGTGGTCGACGGCCGGTCCGGTGCCGGTTTCGGCTAGTGTCGGCACCGCATACTGTCCGCCGGGCGACTCCTGCGATTTCACCGATCTGCTGCGTCGCGCCGATCGCGCGATGTATTCGGCGAAGACCGCGGGTGGACGCCGCTTCGCCCCCGCCGACACCGATAAACCCGAAATCAAGGCCGTCGCAGGCTGATCCGATACAGGCCCTCCGGTCACCCCCGGAGGGCCTGTCCAGTCAGCTGACCGGGTGCAGGAAACCTTGTACCAGCGATACGATTTCGGCGGGCTTCTCGAAGAACACCACATGGCCGCTGTCGATTTCGGCGTATCGGCTGTTCGGGATCGCGGCGTGCAGGCCACGGGCATGAGTTACCGGGACCAACTGGTCCTGGGTGCAGCCGATCACCAATGTCGGTGCGGCGATACGGCTCAGCTCGTCCCGGATGTCCACTGCGAGGTTCACCTCGATCTGCCGCAGCGTTCCGGGTTCGGGTTTCGTGGCACGCAACTGGGCCAGACCCGCGTGTCCTAGCCCGCTCAGGAATGCCGGGCTGAACGCCAGCAACGGACCGAATGCGGAGGCCATTTCGGGTCCGGCCTCCAATGAAGCCGCCCAGCCGTGCAGGGTGAGCAGTTGCCGGGGATCCTCCGTCACCGGCCAACCGGCCACCAGGACGAGTCTGCGCACCAGGTCGGGACGCCGTCCGGCGACCGCTGCCGCGACGACCGCGCCGAGGGAGAAGCCCACCAGGTCGACCGGGCCGGTCGATGCATCCCCGATGGCCGCGATGATCTGCTCGACCAGCAGGTCCAGAGTCAGTCGGCCGTCGGGTGCGGTGGTTTCGCCGCTGCCCGCATAGTTCGGTGCGACAACGGTGTGGCGGTCGGTGAACTCGGAGATGAGGTGTCCGAAATTGGATTCGGCACTCATGCTGGTGCCGTGGACGAGGACCAATCCTGGTCCGGCACCGGACACGGAGTAGTGAACATCGGTATCGGAGACACGGACGACGGGCATAGCGGAACCTTTCGACAAGAGATCAGATATCGAGGACCAGGCGCGGGGTGTGGGCGCGTGAGCGGCAGATCATCATCACGTCGGTGTCCTGTGCGGCGAGGATGCTGTCGCGATGGTCGGGGATGCCGTCCAGGACAACGGTTTCGCAGGTACCGCAGGTGCCTTCGCGGCACGAGGACAAGACCGCGATACCGGCCCCTTCGATGGCGTCGAGGATGGAGGTGTTCGCCGGGATGCGCACGGTGACACCGGATTGCGCGCATTCGACGTCGAAGGCGGAATCGACAGTCACTTCCGTCGGCTTCGGTGCGAACCGCTCGAGGTGCAGGGCGTCGGCGGGCCAGGTTACCGCGCAGCGGCTTTCGACGGCGGCCAGTAGCGACTCCGGACCGCAGCAGTACACCAGCGTGCCCGGGTCCGGCGTGGCGAGGATGGCGTCGAGATCGAGCGGACCGGTCTCGCTCTGCGGACACACCTCGATCGGCCCGAGCGCGGACAGTTCGGATAAGTAGGACATGCTCGCGCGGGTGCGCCCGCCGTAGTGCAGGCTCCACTCGCCGCCGCGGCCCGCGACAATTCGGATCATCGGCAGCAGTGGTGTGATGCCGACGCCACCGGCGATGAACAGATAGCGTTGCGCGTCCCGGAGCGGGAAGTTGTTGCGGGGACCTCGGATTCGCAGACGATCGCCCACTGTCAGCTGGTCGTGGACGTAGGCCGATCCACCGCGGCTGCTCGCAGCACGCAGGACCGCGACCGTCAATCGGTCGTGGTCGTCGGGATCGCCGCACAACGAGTACTGGCGCACCAGGTCCGGGCGCAGGGTCAGGTCGATGTGGGCGCCCGGCTGCCATTTCGGGGTGTGGCCGTCGGTCACGGCGAGGGTGAGTTCGACGATGCCGTCGGCGACGGTGCGGCGGTCGGTGACGGTGACGGTGAATTCCGGCTCGGCGGTCATACTCCGGCTCCGTTCAGGACCGCGGGCCGCGGATCGGGCGCGCGGTCGTGGTGACCGTTCGGGTGGGCGAGCAACCACTGCCAGATCTCGATCGGGTCATCGGCGATCCTGGTTGCGCCGCAATGGCATCGGCCGAGCAGCTGATCGCTGCCCGGAAACCACTGCACGCGGTGGCAGGCGGCCGCGGTCATGCTCGGGTCTCCTCGGTCCGGCTGAGCTCGGCGATCAACCGACGTGCCGCCAGCGCGCCGGTGTCGATATTGATCGACAGCTCCTGGTAGGTGCCCCCGGCGCGTTCCTCCGCGGCGATGACCTCCTCGACCAGGCTCAGCGCCACCACGTCCTGCATGACCACGGTGTGATTGCTCTTGTGCAGGTAGTCGGTCACGTCCTGGTCGTCGATCGCGAAATCCCTTGCCACCATCCAGAAGTCGTGTACCGAATGCTCGGTTTCCGGAGTGAGGGCGTACACGATTTCGGTGTGGAACGCGGCGGGATCGGTGTCGGCTCCGCGTCCGGGCAGGTAGCCCTCGGGCGGATAGTCGCCCTGCGGCGCGACGCGGCTGTGCAGCCGGTAGAGGCACGGCGGCTGGAACTCGATGTCCTGCCAGCGGGTGATGCGCCCGGTGATGCCGGTCGAATTGGCATAGAACGGCGGGCATTCGGCATCGTCCATATGCCTGCTCACCCGCACGACACCGGCTGCCTGGTCGACCTCGGTGGTGATCGGCGTCTCCGCGACCTCTGGAGTGCCGATATAGCCGCCGTGTAAATAGGTTTCGTGGGACAGGTCCATCAGATTGTCCATCAGCAGCGCATGCCTGGCCCGGATGGTCTCCAGGCCGCGGATGGTGGTCCAGCCGTCCTGCACCAGCCACGGTGCGCGCGGGATCGCGGCCGGGTCGGCCGATTCGCGGTCGCCGATCCACACCCAGACGAACGAGTCCTGTTCCACCACAGGGTAAGAGGCAACACGGGCGCTGCGGGGAATGCGGGTCTGCGCGGGTACCGCGACACAGGCACCGGTGCGGTCGTAGGTGAAACCGTGGTAGCCGCAGACGACACGGTCACCGACCAGCCGCGACTGCGACAGCGGGTAGCGGCGATGGATGCAGCGGTCCGACAGCGCCGCCACCGCGCCGTCCTCGGTCCGGTAGAACACCAGCGGCTCGTTGCAGATGGTCCGCGCGAACAGATCGCGTCCGATCTCCTGGCTGTAGGCGGCCACATACCACTGGTTGCGGGCAATTGCGGTTGTCGGGCTCATCGGAATGCTCCTGAAATGTGGGCTGTGCGGTCCATCGTGTGGTCCGCCGATGCGTGAGCCAAGACACACTTCCGTCGAACGGAAGTCAGCGCCCGCCACCCAACTGCCTGGTGATGCCGTGGGCCGCGGTGCGCACCGCAGGAGCCCACATGGCCCGGCGGGAGTCGTCGGCCGGTACGACGATCGACAGCGCCGCCGCGACCTGACCGTCCGAACCGAAAATCGGTGCGGCGACGGAATATCCGTCGAGGGTCACCTGTCCGTCGCTGATCGCGACCCCGGTGCGGCGCACCTCGGCCAATGCGCGCCGCAGCACCTCGGGCGTGCTGATCGTCTTCGTGGTGAATACCGCCAGCGGCCGGTCGGCGATCTTGTCCACGATCTCGGCGGGAGCGTAGGCCAGGATGGCCAGCCCGACGCCGGTCGCGTGCATCGGCCAGCGCGCACCCACTCGAGTGCGCACGAATACCGCGTCGCGGCCCGCGAGAAATTCGACATAGACCACTTCGGTGCCGTCGCGGACCGCCAGCTGCACGTTCTGGTGCGTCGCCTCGTACAGGTCCTCCATGAACGGCAGCGCGACATCACGGATGGGCCTGGCGCGCGGGCAATAGGAGGCGATCTCCACCATGCGCAAACCGATCTGGTACCCGCCGCTCGCGGCCCGATCCAGCGCACCCCACTGCACGAGATCGACAACGTGGCGATAGACCGTTGTCTGCGGAAGACCGGTGCGCTCGGCCAACTCCGACAGCTTCAATACCGGGTGGGCGTTGTCGAACGCCTCGAGCAGCACCAGTGCGCGGGCCAGCACCGACGACTGGGTCATCGCCGAAGCCTGTCAGGACAGCGCATGCCAGGCTCGGACCAGCGCCGAGCGGAAATCATCGGCCTGCTCGTCCGTCATACCACTGATCATCTGCTGTTCCACCGCGTCGACCTCGTCGGCGACATCGGCGAGCAACCCCCGTCCCGCCTCGGTGAGATGGATCAGCAGCTCGCGCCGGTTGCGTGAGTTGCGTTCGCGCGCAATGAGTCCGCGACTCTCCAGAGCGCGGACCACATCGGCGACGGACTGTGCCGTGACGAACGAATCCCGCGCCAGCTGCGCGGCCGGTAAGCCGTCGTGCCGCTCGAGCACGGTCAGCGCGGTGTACTGCAATGTGGTGATCCCGACCGGACGCAGCAGCTCGTCCAAGCGCGCCCGCACCGCCAGCTCGACCCTTTTGACCGCGTACAGCAGCGAGGTCTGACTACGCGGCAGTCGGCTTGCGGTCGGCTTCGCCTCCGAGATCGTCACCAGCACTCTCCTCACCTCGTCGCGGGCGCCGAACCGGGATGTTCAGCGAAATCGAGAATAGACCATTGACAGGAATCCTGTCAGTGGCGAATAGTGGCTGACATCACTAAAACCATCAGGTTTCCTGTTGATGAGAGCAGACGCATCTCGGCACAGCGGCCGGAATCGTCGGGACGGGACCGAGCAAGTATGAGCACGAACGACAACGTCGACGGACAGCTGTTCATCGACGGCAAATGGCGGAACTCCGCATCGGGTGGCCGCAGCGATGTGGTGGACCCGTCGACCGGCCGCGTCATCGGCACCGTCGCCGAGGCCGACCGCAGCGACGTCGACGACGCGGTCGCCGCCGCGCGGGCGGCGTTCACCGGTGCCGAATGGTCCGGTCGCAGCGGCCGGGAACGAGCGCGCATCCTGCTCCGGATTGCCGAGCTGGTGCGCGAGAACACCGATGAGCTCGTCCGGCTGGAAAGCCTCGACGTCGGCAAGCCGGTCACCCTGTGCCGATCGGTGGACGTCTCGACCACCATCGAACAGTACGAGTACTGCGCCGCGCTCGCCCAGACCATCGACGGCGCCACCCGCCGCACCCCGCTACCCGCGTTCGCGTACACCCGCCGCGATCCACTCGGCGTGGTCGCCGCCATCACGCCGTTCAACTTTCCGCTGATCCTGTCGAGCTCCAAGATCGCGCCCGCGCTCGCCGCAGGCAATGTGGTCGTCCACAAGCCCGCCGAAGAAACGCCGCTCAGCGCACTCTTCATGGCGACGCTGTTCGAACGGGCCGGTGTGCCGCCGGGTGTGGTCAACGTCGTCACGGGCTCCGGTCCGGTGGTGGGTGCGGCGCTGCTCGAGCATCCGGGTGTGGACAAGATCGCGTTCACCGGATCGACCGAGATCGGCCGACGCGCGGCGAGCGTGGCCGGTGCGGCGTTGAAGCCGGTGACCATGGAACTAGGCGGCAATGCCGCGCAGATCGTGTTCGCCGACGCCGATGTCGACAAGGCCATCGGCGCGATCATCAAGGGGTTCGTTTTCAATACCGGGCAGTTCTGCATGGGCGGTCCCCGGCTGCTGGTCGCTCGGCCGCTCTACGAGACCGTCGTCGGCATCCTCGCCGAAGCCGTCGCAGGTGTACGCGTCGGTGACCCGCGCGACCCGGCGACCGTGGTCGGACCGATGGCCGCGGAACGGCACGTCGCGAAGGTCGAAGAATATGTAGCGCTGGCCCGCCAGGAGGGCGGCCGGGTGATATGCGGTGGTGCACGCCTGGATCTGGACGGCGGCTATTACTACCGGCCCACCGTGATCGCGGACCTCGCCGACGACTCCCGCGTAGTGCAGGAGGAGATCTTCGGACCGGTGCTCACGGTGCAGGCCTTCGATACCGAAGACCAAGCGATCGCGCTGGCCAACGGCACGCGCTACGGACTCGCGTCCGGCCTGCACACCACCGATCTCGCCCGCGCACACCGCGTCGCCGACAAATTGCAGGCCGGAATCGTCTGGGTCAACGACTGGGCGATGCTCGACCCGGCGATGCCGTTCGGCGGTGTCAAGGACTCCGGCTTCGGACGCGAGTACGGACCCGAGGCCCTCGCGTCCTACACCAAGGTCAAATCCGTTGTCATCGCACTCGATTGAATCCGCAAGGACACCTACCATGACCACCTCCACCTGGGCCGCCGTCGTCGAATCCGGCGGTGCGCCGTTCACCCTCTCCGCGATCGAACTCGATGAACCACGACCGCACGAGGCGATCGTGCGCATGGTCGCGGCCGGTGTCTGCCACACCGACCTCGGTGTCGCCAGTGGCGGACTGCCGTTTCCGTTGCCCGGCGTCCTCGGTCACGAAGGTGCGGGCATCGTCGAACGCGTCGGATCCGAAGTCACCGGTGTCGTACCCGGTGATCACGTACTGCTGTCGTTCACCTCGTGCGGAGCGTGCGCGAACTGCCGTGACGGCCACCCGGCCTATTGCGCAACCTGGTTGCCGCTCAACCTGATCGGCGGCGCGCGAGCCGATGACAGCCACACCATCACCCGCGACAACGCGCCTTTGGGCGGGCACTTCTTCGGGCAGTCGTCGTTCAGCCGACTCGCGCTGGTCGACGAGCGCAGCATGATCGTCGTCGACCCCGATGTGCCGCTGGAATCGATTGCCCCGCTCGGGTGCGGAGTCCAGACCGGTGTCGGCGCGATATGGAACGTCGTACAGCCGCGGCCGGGATCGAGCGTTGTCGTACTCGGCGCCGGTGCGGTCGGAATGTCCGCGATCATGGCGGCCACGCTGTCACCGGCCACGACGATCATCGCCGTCGACAAGATCGCCGAACGTCTCGAACTGGCCTGGGAACTCGGCGCCACGCACATCATCGATGCGACGACCACCGATGTCGCCACCGCGATCACCGAAATCACCGGTGGCGCCGACGCCGTCGTGGAAACCACCGGCAGTACCGCCGTGCTGCGCACCGGCGCGGATGTCCTCGCCGCGCGCGGCACGCTGGTCATCGTCGGCGCACCACCGTTCGGCGCCGAGGTGGCGCTCGACGTCAACGCCATGCTGCCGGGACGCAAGGTCGTCGGACTGACCCTGGGCGATCACGAAACCCGCACCGCCATACCGGCTTTGGTCTCGCTGATGCAAAGCGGGCGGCTCCCGATCGACAAGCTGATCACCCGGTATCGATTCGACGATATCGGCCAGGCCGTCGCGGATATGACCTCGGGCAAGGCGATCAAACCCGTCCTCATCTTCTGATCCCTCTTTCGAAAGGAACATTGCATATGGATCTCACCGGCAAAGTCGCCATCGTCACCGGTAGCGGCCAAGGTCTCGGCCTCGCCTACGCCAAGGCGCTGGCCGCCGTCGGCGCGTCGGTCGTGGTCAACGATGTGGCCGCGGACCGCGCCGAGAAGGCCGCCGCCGAAATCACCGAAACCGGTGGCCGGGCACTCGCGGTACCGGTCGCCGTCGGCACCACCGAGGCCGCGCAGACACTGGTCGCGGCGGCCGTCGACGCGTTCGGGCGACTAGATGCGATGGTGACCAATGCGGGGATCCTGCGCGACAAGGTGCTGTGGAACATGTCCGACGACGACTTCGACGCCGTCATCCACGTCCATCTGCGCGGCACCTTCACCTGCGTTCGGGAAGCGGTCCGACACTTCCGTCAGGCCGGTCACGGCGGGCGGGTCGTGCTCGCCGGATCCCCCGCCGGGCAGCGCGGCAATTTCGGTCAAACCAACTATGCGGCAGCCAAAGCCGGTATCGCGGCGATGGCGCGCACCTGGGCGATGGAATGCGCGAAGGCCGGAGTCGCGGTCAATGCGATCATCCCCAACGCGGCGACCGCGATGACCGAGACCATTCCCTTCCTCGCCCCTTACGTCGAGGGAATGAAGAACGGCGAGCCGATCCCCTCGGTGGTGCGCCGCGCGGCCTCGTTCGGCACCCCGGAGGATGTCGCCGGACTGGTGGTTTTCCTGGCGTCCGACGCGTCCGCCGATATCACGGGCCAATGCATCGGGATCGGCGGCGACCGGTTGTCGCTCTGGTCGCATCCGAGCGAAATCCGCAGCGCCTTCCTCGACGGCGGCTGGACCGCCGACGCGATCGCCGAGGCGTTCGACTCCTCGATCGGTGAGCAGCTCGAAACCTACGGCATCCCGCTGCCCAAGATCCCGACCACCGCGCAGCAGCTGTCATGAGTCTGGACCTGGACCAGCTGGTCGCGATCGACGTGCACACGCACGCCGAAACCGATGGCTGCGGCCACTATTCGCTACCGGACCAGCTCCGGGCGGGCGCCGACGCCTACTTCGGCGCCGAATCCGGCCCGCCGACCATCGACGAGATGGCCGCTTACTACCGGGAACGCCGCATGGCCGCGGTCGTATTCACCGTCGACGCCGAAGCCGCACTCGGCCATCGGCGGATCAGCAATGAAGACATCGCCACCGCGGCCGCCGCGCACAGCGACGTCCTCATCCCGTTCGCCAGTATCGATCCGGCCAGAGGGAAGGCGGGACTGACCGAAGCCCGGCGACTGGTCGTCGAGCACGGGGTCCGCGGCTTCAAATTCCATCCGAGCGTGCAGGCTTTCCGGCCCGACGATCGTGCCGTCTACCCGCTCTACGAGACCATCAGCGAACTCGGGGTGCCCGCCCTGTTCCATTCCGGTCAGACCGGAATCGGCGCGGGACTCCCCGGTGGCGGCGGCATCCGGCTGAAATACTCCAACCCGATGCTGCTCGACGATGTGGCCGTCGACTTTCCGGATCTGACCATCATCATCGCGCACCCCTCGTTTCCCTGGCAGGACGAAGCGCTGGCCGTGGCCACGCACAAACCCAACGTCTATATCGATCTGTCCGGGTGGTCGCCGAAATACTTTCCGCCGCAACTGGTCAAGTATGCCAACAGCCTGCTCAAACGAAAGGTGTTGTTCGGCTCGGACTTTCCGCTCATATCCCCGGATCGGTGGATGAAAGACTTCGAGCAACTCGATGTCAAGGACGAGGTCCGTCCCCTGATCCTGCGTGAAAACGCCATCACCGCATTGGGATTGAGGTCGACATGATGGACCAGGGAATCGGCTCGTGGCCGCGTCGGCGGGCCCGGATGGAGCCCGATGCCATCGCGCTGATCCAGCAGGATCGGCGCGTCGACTACGCCACCCTCGCCGATCGCGTGGACTCCCTCGCCGCGACCCTCGCCGATTTCGGCGTCAGGCCGGGCGACCGGGTCGCCTACCTCGGCCCCAACGACATCGCGACCTTCGAAACACTCTTCGCCACAATGCATCTCGGTGCCATCTTCGTGGCACTCAACACTCGGCTGGCCGCACCGGAGATCGCCGGTCTACTCGACGATGCCGACCCGACTGTGTTCGTCGTCGGCGCCGACACCGGCGGCGCGGCGCTCGCACGAAGCTCCGCCGCTCCCCAGCTGCTGCGTCTGGGCGAGGAGTACGAGAACGCGATCACCGACCACACCGGCCGGACTCCGCCCGCCCACGCGGTCGGACTCGACGATCCCGCATTGATCCTCTACACCTCCGGCACCACCGGCCACCCCAAGGGCGCCGTGCTCACCCACGGCAATATCGTCTGGAACACCCTCAACCAATTCGCCCATTTCAGTCTCGGCCGCGACGATGTCAGCTTGTGTTCCGCGCCGCTGTTCCACGTACTCGGACTCGGACAGA
>NZ_BDBY01000222.1 GCF_001613225.1 Nocardia pseudovaccinii NBRC 100343 | reverse complement strand
ATGCTGAAAATGTTGTGTGAGGCGCCGGAGTGGGAGACCACCGATCTGTCGAGCGTCCGCTGCGTCGCCTTCGGCGGCTCCCCCGTCCTCGAGCACGTGGCCAAGGCGTGGCTGGCCCGCGGCATCCAGGCCCTACAGGGCTACGGCATGACCGAGGCGGCACCCGGCGTGCTCATGGCACTGCGCCACGGCGCCGACGCACATCCGGTATCCGCGGGTGTTCCGCACTTCTTCACCGACGTCGCGCTGCTCACCCCGACCGGCGAGATCGTCGAGGGACCCGGCCAGGGCGAGCTACTCGTCAAGGGCCCCAACGTCTTTGCCGGATACTGGAATCGACCCGATGCCAGCGAACAGGCGTTCATCGACGGCTGGTTCCGCACCGGCGATATCGTCCGCATCGACGATGACGGCTGGGCGCACATCGTCGACCGTGTCAAAGACATGATCATCTCCGGCGGCGAGAACATCTACCCCGTCGAGGTCGAGGCAGCCATCTCCCGCCTGGACGGCGTCTCCGATTGCGCTGTGGTCGCGGTGCCGGACGAGCGATGGGGTGAGGTCGGGTTGGCGTTCATCGTCGTCCGCGCCGGTCACGCCATCGACGAGGACGCGATTCGCACCCATCTCGAAGCAAATCTCGCCCGATACAAGATCCCGAAATTTTTCATCTTCCGCGAGCAGCTGCCACGCAACGCCCTCGGCAAGCTCGAGCGCCTGCGGCTCCGCGACGACGCTCGCCAAATGCGCGGACTGACACCGTAAATCCACAACAACCGAAGGAGCGCGCTACATGGCGACCACCGTCGACAAACCCACCGACCTACTCGACCTCATCGGCACCGAACTCGGCAGCAGCGACTGGCTCGAGATCCCGCAGCGCGATATCGACATGTTCGCCGAGGCCACTCACGACGAGCAGTGGATCCACGTCGATGTCGAACGCGCGAAGACCGGCCCCTTCGGCGGCACGATCGCCCACGGCTACCTGACCCTGTCGCTGCTCATTCCGCTCTGGTCGCAAATACTCGTCATCGAAAACCGCGGCATGGCAATCAATTACGGCCTCAACAAGGTCCGGTTCCCAGCCCCCGTCCCCGCCGGTTCCAAGGTCCGCCTCACCGCCACCCTCACCGACGCCACCGACCTCGGCGACGGCGCCGTCCAAGTCACCGTCGACGCCGTCATGGAACGCGAAGGCGCTGACAAGCCGGTCTGCATCGCCCAGATGGTGCACCGCTACTTCCGGTAGAGCTGCGGTTCAGCCCGCCTGACAAGTGGGGCACCAGAAGAGGTTCCGGCCCTCCAGCACGGTGTGTGCGACGGGGGCGCCGCAGAGGCGGCAGGGGGCGCCGGGGCGGCGGTAGACGTAGGTGCGGGGGCGGTCGGCGGCGTAGGAGGGTTCGCCGTGGTCGTGTTCGGGGCGGACGACGACCATCTTGCCGACCCGAACGCCCACCCGCATCAGCGCGACCAGATCGGTCCACATCGCGCCCCACTCGTCGGCAGTGAGCGCGGTGCCCGGTCGCTGTGGCGAAATACCGTGCCGGAAAAGCAGTTCCGCGCGATACACATTGCCGACACCCGCGAGTACCTGCTGATCCATCAGCAGTGCGCCGATGGGCCTGCGCGAGCGATGAATTCGCCGCCAGGCCCGTTCGGGATCGGCGCCGCGCCGCAGTGGATCCGGCCCGAGCCGCTCGGTCAGTGCCGTCACCTCGGCGTGGGTGTACACCTCGCAAGCGGTCGGTCCGCGTAAATCGGTGCCGTACAGGCGATCATCGGCCGACGCGTCACCGACGATCCGCATCCGCACCTGCCCGACCGGCTCACCCATCGGCAGCGGCACCTCGGTGAACACCCCGTACAACCCGAGGTGCACGTGTACGACCAGACCCGACTCGTAGTGGTGCAGAAGGTGTTTGCCCCATGCGTCGGCCTTGATGAGCACCTGTCCGTCGATACGCGCGGCCCCGGCGGCGAACTTGCCCTGCGGGCTGGAAACACGCACCACTCCCCCAGCGAAACGTCGCTGATGTAGTCGCGCGAGCCGATGCAGTGTGTGCCCTTCAGGCATCGAAGGTCGAAATCCTCTCCGGTTCGCGGCCACGCTCGGCAGGGGCCGCGCCCCTCTGCTTCGCGCTCGAAACGCACACCACACTGCCCGCGAAGCACTGTCGCCGCAGCCGCGTAAGCCGGTGCAGCGCATAGCTCTCGGGCATCGAGACTAAAGATCCTCTCCGGTTCGCCGCCACGCATCGCCGCTCGGCTACCTTGCGCGACGGCGGATTACGCGCTCAGTAAGCCGGAACCGCCGGGGCCACACCGGACTTCTCGTACTCGGCCAGGATGTCGATGCGGCGCTGGTGGCGCGGCTCCTCGGACCATTTGGTCGAGACGAACGCGTCCACGATCGCCAGCGCCTCCTCGGTGGAGTGCATGCGGCCGCCGATGCCGATCAGCTGGGCGTTGTTGTGCTCACGGGCCAGTTGCGCGGTCTCCACGCTCCAGGCCAAGGCGCAGCGGGCGCCGGGCACCTTGTTCGCGGCGATCTGCTCACCGTTGCCGCTGCCGCCGAAGACCAGCCCGAGGCTGCCCGGATCGGCGACCGTGCGGCGGGCCGCCTCGATGCAGAAGGCGGGGTAGTCGTCGAGTGCGTCGTACTCGAGGGCGCCGCAGTCGACGACCTCGTGGCCCGCCTGCTCCAGATGGGCCTTGACGTGATTCTTCAGTTCGAAACCGGCATGGTCGGCACCCAGGTATACGCGCATGGCTGCGATTGTGTCAGGCGTGTTTCGCGCGGCGCGCGGTGGGCGGCACCACCGTCATGGTGCACCTGACGACACCATCGATTCGGGATTGCGCTCCCTCGTGGCAACGAGCCCGCAACGTGATCGTTGATGGCAGAAGTTCACCGCTGCCAGCCGAAGGGAAACATCATGAAGTCGCTGCTCTCCACCAAGTCCGGACGCACCACGCCACGGCTGCGTCGCGGGCTCGCCATCTCGATCGCCGCGGGGGCCGCGGCCGGTCTGCTCGGTGCGGCAACCGGCCAGGCGAGCGCCGCGCCTGCTGTCGATTGCCTGTGGGCGGGATCCGGCCATGCGCAAGGCGCGACACTGGTGGCCGGTGGCTCGACCTTTACCTGCGCGACAGATCAGCGCGGCGCACCCCAGTGGCTCCGGGGCGCTGCCGTCCACACGCCGAGCACCGTCGCAAATCCCGGCGCCACCGCCGGTCCCTCGGGCAACTTCAGCGCGGGAGCACTGCAACCCGGCACCCAGTACAACGACTACTGCGTGGGCACTCAGCTCATCGATGGCAGCGAGCAAATATATGAGGTGGTATCCGATGCGACGGGCACGCTGCGGTGGAAGGCGGCGGGTTCGATCTCGCAGTGGAGTTTCGACCCTGGCAAAGGACCGGTGCCGACGACCCGCTCGGCCAGCCTGTGCCTGCCCGACCCGGTGATCTTGCCGCCGAACCACTGAGTCGAAAACGGTGCGGCATCGTGCGAGTGCCGCACCACCGGGCATTAACACCACTGGCGGCCACGGCGAATCGACAGGTATGTCAGCGGTGTTCGCGGCCACCAGTGCCGACCGCACACCAACGGCGCCGAACCTCGTCCCCGGCAAATGAATAGAGTTCTTCGCATGCAGCCGCACGACTCCCAGCCGCCCCAGCAGCCGGGCGGACCCGCCGACCCCTATCCCGCTCTCGGCGGATGGGCGCAGGCTCAGGACGCGACCGCCACACCGAACGATTCGCCGCAGTACCCATCGTCGCCGCAATACCCCGCCGCGCCGTACCCCGGATTCCCCACACCCCACTACGGACCCGCGCCGTACGGATACGGTGTGGCTCCGGTCCCGCCCGGCACGCCCCCGCAGCGGCAGCCGCGCGGCCTGTCCCCGTACGGCATGCCCGCGCGGCACCCGTGGGAGATTCCACTGCTGGTAGTCGTCTGTGTGATCACCACGCTCGCGATGCTGATCGCGGTGGCGGTGTGCATCGATCTCGTACTGGATGGGAAGCAGCCGAATATCTACCTGATCATCCTGGTCTTCGCACCGATCGTGGTGTGGTTCCTGCGCGGTATGGGCTACGCGGCCATGCGGGTCAACGGCGTCAAGATGTCGCCGACCCAGTTTCCGGAGGGCTATCAGCTCGTGGTCGAGGCGGCGGCCCGATTCGGAATGGCCAAGGCGCCGGATGCCTATGTCGTGCTCGGCAACGGCCAGATCAATGCCTTCGCATCCGGTCACGGGTTCCGGCGCTATGTCGCGGTCTACAGCGATCTGTTCGAAATCGGCGGCGCCGCACGCGAACCCGAGGCTCTCGCCTTCATCATCGGTCATGAGGTCGGGCATATCGCGGCTGGTCACACCTCGTACTGGCGTCAGCTCGGCATGTTCGTGGCGCCATCACTCCCGATCATCGGCAGCTCATTGATCCGGTCCCAGGAGTACACCGCCGACAACCACGGCTATTGCAACCGGCATGTCGGCGCACCGGGCGCCATGGGCACCCTCGCGGCGGGCAAGTACCTGAACAAGTTGGTGGGCTTCGATGAGATGGCCGATCGGGCCGCGGTCGAGAAGGGCTTCTTCGTCTGGATCAGCAATGCCATGTCCTCGCATCCGGTGCTGACCTGGCGGATGTGGGCACTGCGCGACCGCAGTAGGCACGGCAAGCTGTTCTGGCGACCGAACCGACCGGCCGGTGCGCCACCGGCCGGTTCGTACCCGAGCAGCTACGGCGAGGTTCCGGCGTTGCCGCCGAAACCCGTGCCGTAGGTCCGCGGTCAGTCGAAGGACGGATCCTCGGTCCGGGTCCGCTTCAGCTCGAAGAAGTGCGGGTAGTCGGCCAGCGTGACCGCCGCGTCCCACAGCTTCCCGGCCTCCTCGCCGCGCGGGATCCGCGACAGCACCGGACCGAAGAAGGCATTGCCGTTGATGTGGATGGTCGGGGTGCCGACATCCGGACCGACCTTATCCATGCCCTCGTGATGGCTCTTGCGCAGCGCCTCGTCGAATTCGGTGCTCTCGGCGGCCGCGGCGAGTTCGGCGGGCAGGCCCACCTCGGCGAGCGAATCCGCGATCACGGCGGCGAGGGTTTCCTTGCGGGAGTCGCGTGTGTACTCCTCGCGACGGTTGTGGATGCGGGTGCCCATCGCGGTGTAGAGCGGGGACAGCACCTTGTCACCGTGCTCCTCGGCGGCGGCGATGGCGACCCGGACCGGACCCCAGCCGGTGGCGAGCAACTCCTCGTACTGCGGCGGCAGGCCCTCCCTGCCCTCGTTCAGCACCGACAGGCTCATCACGTGGAAACGGGCCTCGATATCGCGGACCTGCTCGACCTCGAGAATCCAGCGGGAGGTGATCCAACACCAGGGGCACAGCGGGTCGAACCAGAAATCGGCAACGTTCTTGGTGGTCGTCTCGCTCACAGAGGTTCCTCTCCATCGCACGCTCGCAACGCGCGGATTCGCCGCGCCACTATCCGTGGCCAACCACGCGGGCGCGCGATTCGTTCCCGGACCGGACGCCCGATTTTCCGAAAAGGCGGCCCGGGGTCCCAGTAGGGTGACACGCAGGCGTCCGGTTCCCTCCCGAAAAGGAGTCCGTAATGACCTCTGATCAGCATTTCGTCATCGTCGGCGGCGGGCTGGCCGCGGCCAAACTGGCGGAAGCGCTGCGCGCCAACGATTTCGCCGGAACCGTGACGCTGATCAGCGCCGAGGATTACCTGCCATATGAGCGACCACCGCTGTCCAAGGAACATCTGCTCGGTAAGAAATCACTCGAGGAATTCACCGTCGATCCGGGCCAGTGGTACCGCGATCACCATATCGACGTCCGGCTCGGCACCGAGATCGGCGCGATCGATCCGAGCGCGAAAACCGTGACGCTGCCGGATGGTTCGACGCTCGGCTACGACAAGCTCGCACTCGCGACCGGCTCGACACCGCGCCGCCTGCCGATTCCTGGCATGGATGCGCGGGAGGTGTACACGCTGCGCAACATCGGCGATTCCGACAGCCTGATCGAGCTGTTCGGCTCGGCCCGGCGGCTGGTCATCATCGGGGCGGGCTGGATCGGGCTCGAGGTCGCCGCGGCCGCACGCGCCGCCCAGGTCGAGGTCACCATTGTCGAATCCGCCGAACTGCCGCTGTTGGCGGCGCTGGGCCCCGAGATGGGTGAGGTCTTCGCAGATCTGCACCGCGACCACGGCGTCGACCTGCGATTCGGCGCGCAGGTCGAGTCGATCACCACTCATCAGGCCGGGGCGATCACCGCCAGTCAGGGAGGGGTGGAGCTGGCGAGCGGCGTCCGGCTCACCGACGGCACCGTGATCGAGGGCGATGCGGTACTCGTCGCGATCGGCGCGCGGCCGAATATCGAACTGGCCGCGAACGCGGGGCTGGCGACCGACGGTGGCGTACTCGTCGACGCGAGCCTGGCCACCAGCGACCCGGATATCGTGGCGGTCGGCGATATCGCCGACGCGCAGCATCCGGTGCTCGGGCGCCGAATTCGGGTGGAGCACTGGGCGAATGCGCTCAATCAGCCCGCCGTCGCGGCGCAGACCATGCTCGGCAAATCGGCTTCCTATGAACGCCTGCCGTACTTCTTCACCGACCAATACGACCTGGGCATGGAGTACACCGGATATGCCGCGACCGGCGAGTACGCGCGGGTGGTCGTGCGCGGTGATGTGGGCGAGCGCGAGTTCGTCGCGTTCTGGCTCGATGCCGAGAACCGGGTGCTGGCGGGGATGAATGTGAACATCTGGGACGTGACCGACCGGATCAAGGAGTTGATCGGCCAGCAGGTCGATCCGGAAAGGCTCGCAGACACCTCCGCGCCGCTGTGATGTGGATCACTATCGTGTATGCGTCGAATCGGCGCACCCAGCTCCGACCTCATCGCGAGCGCGCCGCCGGGGCGCACCGCAGGCTAGGAGACCGGAAATGAAATACATGCTGCTCAAGACCTATGGACCCGCCGCCAGCTGCGACGTCCCGATCACCGAGTGGACGCCGGAGGAGATCAAGGCGCATATGGACTTCCAGCGGGCGCTCGGCGCGGAGCTGGCCAAGACCGGCGAACTGGTCGACGCGCAGGGCCTGGCCGGGCCGGACGAGGCCCGACTAGTCAGTTCGGACGGACGCTCGGCGCCGGTCGTCACCGATGGGCCGTTCCCGGAAACCAAGGAGTTCCTGGCCGGATATTGGGTTGTCGATGTGGAAAGTCCGGAGCGTGCGCTGGAGATCGCCGCACAGGCGTCGGCGGCCCCCGGACCGGGTGGTAAGCCGATCGGCGAGTACATCGAGGTGCGCGCGGTGATGGGTGCCCCGGCGACCGAGTAATAGTTGTCCATGCACGAAGCACCGCCCATCGAGGACCTGTTGCGCGAACTCGCGCCACAGGTCCTCGGCACGTTGGTACGCCGATTCGGCGATTTCGACACCGCCGAGGACGCGCTGCAGGAGGCGATGCTCGCGGCGGCGACCCAATGGCCCGCCGATGGGTTGCCGGATAATCCGCGGGCGTGGTTGATCCAGGTCGCGCAGCGACGGATGGCCGATACGGTGCGCGCCGAGGTGGCCCGGCGACATAGGGAGACAACGGTTTTCGAGCGCGACGTGCCCGATGCCGAGGCCGTCGATCGTGACGATACGCTCGCCATGTTCTTCCTCTGCTGCCATCCGGCGCTGTCGTCCGCGAGTGCCATCGCGCTGACATTGCGCGCGGTCGGCGGGCTCGGCACGACGGAGATCGCCAACGCCTTCCTGCTGCCGGAAGCGACCATGGCACAACGGATTACGCGTGCGAAGAAGAAGCTGGCCACGCTCGACCGCCCGTTCGCCCGGCCCGGTGACGCGCAATGGCACGAGCGGCTCGGTGCCGTGCTGCATGTGCTGTACCTGATCTTCAACGAGGGGCACACCAGCACCGCGGGACCCGACCTACAGCGGACCGACCTCTCGAACGAGGCGATCCGCCTGACCAGGTCGATCCATCGGCTGCTCCCCGACGACACCGAGGTCACGGGGCTGCTCGCGCTCATGCTGCTCACCGACTCCCGCCGGGCCGCCCGCACCGGCGCGCACGGTGAATTGATTCCGCTCGCGGAACAGAACCGCGCGCTGTGGGATCGCAAGCTCATCACCGAGGGCATCACGTTGACGACCGGTGCACTCGCCTCGGGTCTCACCGGTCCCTATCAGATCCAGGCCGCGATCGCCGTACTACACGCCGAGGCGCTGCGTGCCGAGGACACCGACTGGCGTCGAATCCTGGCCCTGTACAACATAATCGAGCGCATCTCGAAGAACCCGATGGTCACTCTCAACCGCGCCGTCGCCACCGCCATGGTGCACGGCCCCGCCGCCGGTCTCGACCTCGCCGACACCCTCGAAGACCAGTTGGCGGGCAATCACCGCCTCGACGCCGTCCGCGGCCACCTACACGAAATGGCAGGCGATTTCGCCGCAGCCATCACCTGCTACACCTGCGCCGCCAACCACACCGCCAGCACCCCCGAACGCGACTACCTGACCCTCCGCGCCGCCCACCTCCGCCACGACGCCTTACCTCCAGCTTGAAGCCGGTCGGTTGTCATCGTTCACTCCCAGGCGACCCGAATGCATTCGCCGCCCCTCGACCCACCGTGTGCGCCGATGCGGTCGGCCTACTGTCCTATCGGATAAACCTGGCCACGTACTGGACATCCAGCTCTACGCACGGGACGCAAGCAATGCTTGCGCGGTGCTATGGCCTTCGGAATGATGATCGGCAAGGGGTTCCATCGAAAACCATTGGAGGGCACCCAGTCTGACAAGCACGATCACTGGTTCATATGTTGTACAGCCCACTACGGGGGGTTACCACATTGGGCACAGTGCGTCGTTATACCCGTGCAGTACGCCGCGCCGAGGGGCGGCGAACTAGGTTGTGGGCCCCTGATCGGCCGACAACTCTGGATGGGGCTGCATCTGGATCGAAGGTGCCCTGAGCGCACGTAGATGCCGCTTGGGCACAGCAATTGATTGCCCTGCACCGTCGTAGGAGTTGGTGTGTTTGAAATCGCCTTGCTCGGATCCCTTTGTTTCATCTGCTATCTCACGCTTTGCGGATTAGTGGTTGTTCGCACTGGGAGCGCTGCGGGCTTACGTGACGTTGCGTTCGCCGTCCATGGATTGGGTAGGAGTTTGCCTATGGGCGAGTGAGTAACGAGGCCGCGGGTCGAGCACTAACTGCTCGACCGCGGCCTCACCGGCCGATGAGTGGATCTTGGTCGACACAAAACGGGACAGAAAAGCGGAATCCCAACGTGGCAGGGCCTTAGTGGAGCTCAGGGGACACGAACACCAATCCCCCAGGTCAGACCTGGAAAGGTCCCAACCTACGCCAGGGTCACCTGATGTAAAACAGCGAAAGGCTCTCGCTTGCTGACCGATCGCTGATGCCGAACGGACCCGAGTCTCAACGCCTACATCGACTGGGAGCCTCGAGACCGGCACAGTGACGTGGTTGCGAATCAGCCGTAGCGTGGTGTACATGAGTGCGGATCTTGGGGACCGACTTAAGTCAACGCGGAAGCGGCGCGGATTGAGTCAGCGCGAATTGGCAAACAACTCTGGCGTTTCACTGTCATTGATTCGGAAGCTCGAGCAGGGCGACCGGGCAGGTGTCCGCTTGGAGACATTGCGAAAGCTCGCCATCGCGCTCCGGACGCGCACGTCGACGCTTCAGGCTGGACGCGCAGACGCCGAGTATGCCGACGCCGAAACGTCGGATGTCTGGGAGCCTGTACGTCGAGCGCTCGCTGGTCTGGACGCGAACGACACAATCGACGAGCAGCCGACGAACGCGGGCGTACACGCAGCGTACGAGGCACTGATGCCGATGATCGACGAGCACCGATACGGAGAGACCTCGGCAGTGCTCCCCGCGCTGCTGTGCGATGCCGACGCTCTCACCGATCACGAAGGCCGCGCGATACGCGCCCGCCTGCTCAGTATGACCGGCTGGATGCTGACCCAGAATCGGCAATTCGATATTGCGGCAATGACATTGGATCAGGCCATCGATGCCGCGCCTGAGCGCGGGATAGCGGTCGGCGCGGTGAATGTTCTGGTTTGGTCCGCCCTCCGTCAAGGCAGGCTCGACATCGCCCGCGAGTTGGCAGTGAAATGGGCAGACGACATCGAGCCGCGGTTCTCGCGCGCGACGGTTTCACAGCTCGCGCTATGGGGTCGGCTGTGGCTGTACGTCGCAAACGTTGGTGTACGCGACAACTCGCCCGGCGAGACAGAGGATGCGCTGAGTTTGGCGCGTGCGGCAGCAGACCGGATCGGCCACGAGGTGCTGTATGACCCGAATCCGAACAGGTTGTTCGGGCCTGTGACGGTCGCACAGATCACCGGCGAATGCGCAGTAATCGCCGAACAGCCGAGCAAGACGCTCGCCATCGCGGAAAGCCTTCCGACAACGGTACTCTCGCCGACCGCGGCCGGTCGTCTGCGGCACCGGCTCGACGTTGCCAACGCGCACACCCAGTTGCGCCAGCACGGCGAAGCCACTCACACCTTGCAGCAGCTGCGCACGGCAGCACCGGAATGGCTTGCGCAGCAGCGTTATGCGCGTGACATCCTCGGAACGATCGTCCATCAGCGTCGCACCCTCACCGATGAAATGCGGGAGCTGGCCGAGCTTGTCCGCCTCGAGTACTGAACTCGCTGCTGATCACATGCTTTCGTGGCACTTTCGGTGAACTGATTCCGGAAGTGACACAGACACTTCCCCCCCACGGCGCGAGGCTTGCTATAGCCCCGACGCCGGGTGATGACCGAAACCCATATCCCTTATCCGGCATCCCGACCGCGATGTGTGTTCCGTGGTCGGTGGCCTTGAAGCCCTCGGCGGCGGGTGCTCATCAATGACGAGCTGGAGGGCAAAGACATGGGGCGCACAACGAATACGCCGAACTCTCGGCGCTGAACAAACGGGCTAATTCACAACTGCCGCAACGTGATCCCTTCATCGGCCCGCCCGGTATCTATTCCGGCGCACCGGGTGATTTGGTCGAGCTGTTCGCGCACGCGGTCCGCGAGTGGGTGGATCCACCTGCGGCAGAAGAGCCGCACCGAGGGCCGCACCGGCGATGGGGTGTCGAGTCCTCCGGAGAGGATGAATCACCCGAGGGGACCGTCTTGGCGCTCAGTGAGCCGAAAGCGAAGCCCTGCCCCCGCTGCACCCATGAGGACGCCGAGCCGCACACCGGAATTTGCCACTACTGCACCGCCGATATCGAGCGCGCAAGCCGCGCAATCGTTGTCGCGCTCCGCGACGCCAACGCCGGAACCGATCGCCTGGCGGGCTGGTTGCAGCACGACGACGGTTCCTGGGCCCCGGTTGACGACCACGGATTCATCGGCCAGACATTCGCATTCACATTGGACGACCAACACGCGTTCGACGAGCACACCGTGATCACCGTGGAGCCGATCTCGATCGATGACATGGAGGTCGACTAGCCATGTCGACTACTGGAGTTGTATGCGCCACAGTCGCGGGGGTTGTCACGCTGGGCGTTGTGGTCTTCTACGTACTGCCGCACCTCCTCGACCGCCCGGTGCACGTCGACGGTGAACGCCCCAGCACGGAAATACTTGCTCGCATCGCACGCGACCAGTGCCACCGTGCACCGGACCATCCGTACACCCTCTGCGAAGCACGGTGCGTATTCCGTGCACGCATCAACTGCGACGCCGACTCATGCGGCGCAAAACATGAAGCGTTCTGGACCCTGGTCGACGCGGGGGTGCTCCGCCCCGTCGCGTATGTCGAGCGGTAGCGCGTCTGATTCACCCGACCGGATGTGTCGGTCGACGACCCACCCAGGCTGGTCTATCACTTGCAGCGCCGAATGAGCAGGTGCGAGCACCGCCCGCGCACAACGCATCTCCCGAACTGTTCTCACCGTCGGCCCAGTTGGCCAGCGAAATCTGCGGCGGCGCACATACCCAACTCAACAAGGACCTGAATAATGCTATCCCGCTGTAACACAATCATTTTCGTCGAAATACCGTGGAAAGCCAGGTCAAACCCAGCTTGTTTACTACCTGAACTTGAGTTTTGATTGGAAGCAAAACGCGAAGATTTTTTTGAAGCGATCGGAGTAATCGGGCACGCAGACGGATGATGTCCACCTGCAACCCACGTTGTGGTTCCTCCGGCGACAACGGCCACCAACAAGAATTCCACCCGCAAAGGTGTCGGCATCCCATCGAATCCCGCCAAAACCTGGGATGCGGCTGCGCAGCCCGCCGCTATCGCGGCAAGCAGAACGCGTGAGGGCCAGCGCGCCATAGCCGAAATGACTCACCATCAGCACCACTCACCGCCCACGCATACCTCTTGGGGTCAAGTTGAGCGGAAGAAGGAAGAACGGCCGATCAGGTGGAACTGGTGGCGGCATCGGCCGAGAGGGTGCCGCCGCCAGTTCCACGTGATCACTTGTCCAGTAGTGCATCTCGGGGGGACCGCAGCGGTCGGCGATCACGAAATTTGTGCCTGATCCACGATTCCACCTGCCGTTGGCAGTCTGGGGCGTCCGCCCAGCGATAGCGCCCCCCACCCGTCAGCAACGGGCCGTTAGCTCCATCCCCGAGCGGCTTTCTCTACCTGGGTCCCTAGGGTCAGCGCGTGGGTCCTGCTTATCTGATCCTCGAGTACGTCAAAACGCTCGAGTGGCCTGTCTTTTGCTTCACGCGGCTGGTCCGTAGGGTGCATTGACGCAGATCCACACACCTCGCTGGATCCGCCGTGTCAGGTGCACACTGGGCGACGGCAGGCGGCAGACTGCTCGGTGTGGCAGGCAAATTCAGTGCTGGGATTCTGTTGTTCCGTCGGAACTCCGCTGCGGTCGAGGTGCTGATCGGGCATATGGGTGGGCCGTTCTGGGCGCGTAAAGATGCGGGGGCCTGGTCGATTCCGAAAGGTGAGTACGAACCGGACTACGAGAGCGCCGAGGTGGCCGCGGCGCGTGAGTTTCTCGAGGAACTCGGGCTGCCAGTGCCCGATGGCGAGCGGGTGCCGTTGGGCGAGGTTCGCTACGGCAGCGGCAAATCCGCCAAGAACCTCACCGTCTGGGCTGTCGAGGGCGATCTGGACCCGGCCGCCGTTGTCCCCGGCACCTTCGAAATGGAATGGCCGCCCAGATCCGGCCGCCTCGCCACCTTCCCGGAAATCGACCGCGCCGAGTGGTTCGACCTCGTCACCGCGCACGACAAACTGGGTGCGGGCCAGCGGCCTTACCTCGAGCGACTGGCCGAACACCTCGCCTGACCGGCCCCGGACAGCGAACACCCCGCCTCGACCAGGCACCCAACCCGCTGTAAGAACCAGGCACCCGCACCCATCAACCACCGCACGTCCCCAACAGCAACCGAGCACCACTGACCCACTCCGATGAGGCCAGCCTCACCAGAGATGCAGGAAACTCCGGACATCGTCGAAACCATCGAGTGCCCGTCCGTCCACGTCTGACGGATCCACCTCAGCACGCGTCGCCAAGGACCGCACCAGCGCAACGGACTCATCGCTGAGCTGTCCGAACCGTCGAGCGATATGTCCCAGGCACAGGCCTGCCAGCCCGAGCAGCGGGCTACCCGACACCGCCCGCATTCCGACCTGCACGCACCAGTGCTCGACGAACTCCCGATCGTCGTCGTTCAAGGCACTCCCCACCAGAGCATCCGCCGCGTCGGGCTGATGCGCCCGGTCAGCGAGCGCCCGCTCCAACACCCCGACCACCACGTCATGCGGCAGGGCAGCAGGATTGTGGAAGATCAGATGCGAATGCACGCCACGAGATTACCCATTCCAGTGCGGCGCTTGGCTCGGCCGGGCGAACGTTGTCGGCTGCGGCGCTAGCGAACCCAGCCGCCGATGGTCAGCGAGGAGCGCCACTCCAGCTCTGCCCGGTGATCAGCTCGTATGCCTCCATGTACTTCTGCCGAGTCGCATCGACGACCTCCGCGGGAATCTCCGGCCCGGGGTACTCCTTATTCCACCCGGTGGAGGTGGACCAGTCGCGGACGAACTGTTTGTCGAAGGAGCGTTGGGGGCGGCCGGGTTCCCATTCGGCGCCAGGCCAGAAGCGGGAGGAGTCGGAGGTCAGTACTTCGTCACCGAGGGTGAGAATGTCACCGTCCCAACCGAATTCGACCTTGGTGTCGGCGACTATGACGCCGCGCACGGCGGCGTGCGCGGCACCGCGGGTGTAGATCCGCAGAGTCAGGTCGCGCAGTTGCTCGGCGACCTCGCGGCCCTCCTGATTCACCACATCCGCGAAGGTGATGGGCTCGTCGTGGCCCTCGGAGGCCTTACTGGTCGGGGTGAAGATCGGCTCGGGCAGTATGTCGCCATCGCGCAGACCGCGCGGCAGTGCGACGCCGGAAACCGTCCCGGTGCGCTGGTATTCCTTCAGCCCCGACCCGGTCAGATAGCCGCGCGCGATGCATTCGACCTGCACCATCTTCAGCGGCTTGACCCGGATGCCGCGACCGGCGAATTCCGCGGGCACATCGGTCGCGGAGACAACATGGTTGGGCACATCGGTGAAGAATTCGAACCACCAGTTGGACAGCTGGGTCAGCAGCGCGCCCTTTTCCGGGATCGGCGTCGGCAGCACCACGTCGTAGACCGATACCCGGTCCGACGCCACCAGCAGCAGGGTGTCGCCGTCCTCGTAGAGGTCGCGCACCTTTCCGGCGTGGATGTGCTTCACGTCGCAGCTCCGATCCTGGTCGATAGGGTTCAGGGGAAAAGTCCCGCGCGGGCAACCTTACCGAGGTGGCATTGTGGTGAGTGCTGTGCCCGCCGGGGGCCGCCCGTGCATGTTCTTCGAACCACGAAGGAGTCCAATGTCCGCACCGAACCTGACTCGCGACCAGGCGATCGAACGCGCCTCGACAGTGCAGGTCGAGAACTATCGCATCGAGCTCGACCTGACCGACGGGACGGGGCAGCCGGGCGAGCAGACCTTCTTCTCCCGCAGCACGGTCACTTTCACCGCGACCGCGGGCGCGAGCACGTTCATCGATATCGTCGCCCGCGGGGTCCGCTCCGCCGTGCTCAACGGCACGCCGATCGACGTCGCCGACTACGACGAAGCCAAGGGCATCACCCTCACCGGTCTGGCCGAGCGCAACGAACTCGTCGTCGAGGCCGACTGCGAATACTCCAATACCGGTGAGGGCCTGCACCGCTTCGTCGATCCCACCGATGACGCGGTCTACCTGTACTCGCAATTCGAAACCGCCGATGCCAAGCGCATGTTCGCCTGTTTCGATCAGCCGGATCTCAAGGCCAGCTTCGATATCAGCGTCACCGCCGCGCCGAGCTGGAAGGTCATCTCCAACTCCGCCGCGGTCGATACGCTCATCGCCGATCCCGGCAAGCACCTGTTCCGCACCACCCCCCGGATGAGCACCTATCTGGTCGCACTCATCGCGGGCCCGTACGCGGAATGGACCGACGCCTACACCGACGATCACGGCACCATCCCGCTCGGCATCTACTGCCGCTCCTCGCTCGCCGAACATATGGACGCCGAGCGCCTCTTCACCGAGACCAAGCAGGGATTCGGCTTCTACCACGACAACTTCGGTGTGCCGTACGCCTTCGGCAAGTACGACCAGCTGTTCGTCCCGGAGTTCAATGCGGGCGCGATGGAGAACGCCGGTGCCGTTACTTTCCTGGAGGACTACGTCTTCCGGTCCAAGGTGACCCGTGCCTCCTACGAGCGCCGCGCCGAGACCGTACTGCACGAGATGGCGCATATGTGGTTCGGCGATCTGGTCACCATGAAGTGGTGGGACGACCTGTGGTTGAACGAGTCGTTCGCGACCTTCGCCTCGGTACTGTGCCAATCCGAGGCGACCGAATACACAAGTGCCTGGACCACTTTCGCCAATGTGGAGAAGTCCTGGGCCTACCGCCAGGACCAGCTGCCCTCCACGCACCCCATTGCCGCGGATATCCCGGACCTGCATGCGGTGGAGGTCAACTTCGACGGAATCACCTATGCCAAGGGCGCTTCCGTGCTCAAGCAGCTCGTCGCGTATGTCGGTCTGGAGCCGTTCCTCTCGGGTCTGCGCGCCTACTTCACCGAACATGCCTACGGCAATGCCACTTTCGACGATCTGCTGTCAGCGCTGGAGCAGTCCTCGGGCCGTGATCTGTCCGGCTGGGGCGCGCAGTGGCTCAAGACCACCGGCTTGAATATCCTCCGGCCGGATTTCGAGGTCGACGCCGAGGGCAAGTTCACCTCGTTCGCCGTGGTGCAGGAGGGTGCGGCACCCGGTGCGGGCGAACGTCGCGTCCACCGCCTCGCCGTCGGCGTCTACGACGACCAGGACGGAAAGCTGGTGCGCACCAAGCGCGTCGAGCTCGATCTCGATGCCGCCGAGCGCACCGACGTCCCCGAGTTGGCAGGCGTGTCACGCGGCAAGTTCGTACTGGTCAACGATGACGACCTCACCTACTGCTCGGTGCGCCTGGATGCCGATTCGCTCGACGTGCTGGTCAACCGCATCGCCGATATCGCCGAACCGCTCCCCCGCACGCTGGCGTGGTCGGCCGCCTGGGAGATGACCAGGCAGGCCGAATTCCGGGCCCGCGATTTCGTCGCCCTGGTACAGCGCGGCATCGGCGCCGAATCCGAAATCGGTGTGGTGCAACGACTCCTGATGCAGGCCAACACCGCGATCGGCAGCTACGCGGATCCGGAATGGGCCGCCACCACCGGCTGGCCCGAATACGCCAACCGGCTGCTGGAGCTCGCTCGCGAGGCCGAGGCGGGTTCGGACCACCAACTCGCCTTCGTCAACGCACTCACCGGCGCCAAGCTGTCGGACTGGCACACCGAGGTGCTGGGTGAACTGCTCGACGGCGATCCGGCGAAGGTCGGTCTCCCGGGTCTGATCGTCGACACCGATCTGCGCTGGCGGCTGGTCACCGCACTCGCGGCCGCCGGTGAGATCGACGCCGAAGGGCTCGCCACCCCCACGATCGATACGGAGTTGTCCAACGATCCGACCGCGGCGGGTAAGCGGCACGCCGCGGCCGCGGCGACGGCCCGTCCGATCGCCGAGGTGAAGGAGCAGGCCTGGACGACGGTGATGTCCGACGATTCGGTCCCGAATATCACCGCCCGCTCGATCGTCGGCGGCTTCGCGCCCAACAGCCAGGGTGAGCTGCTGACGCCGTACGTGGAGCGCTATTTCGCCGAGGTTCCCGGCGTCTGGGAGCGCCGCTCCAGCGAGGTCGCGCAGACCGTGGTCATCGGGCTCTATCCGGCGTGGGCGATCAGCGAGGAGGCCGTCGCGACGGCGGACAAGTTCCTCGCCGACGACCATCCGCCCGCGCTGCGCCGCCTGGTGATCGAGGGCAAGGCGGGCATCGAACGCTCATTGCGCGCCCGCGCCTTCGACGCCCAGGACTGAAACACCCAGCGCTGAAACACAAACGGCGCGTTCACCTCAACCGAGGTGAACGCGCCGGACGTGGAACGATCAGCGACCGATGGCGGCGGCCATCACGCGAACCGCGGAGACCAAGCCGTCGATGAGCTGGCCCTGCCGGAACGAGCTCAGCGCGGCGGTGACGCCGAGCTGGCAGACGCGGTCGTTGGCGCGATCGGCGACCTCGTGGCCGGAGCGCACCTCGATGGCCTTGTCATTGGGCGAAACCGCGATGAGCACCGAACGCGCGGCCTCGGGGGTCGCGGGGAAGACAGCGTCCGCACCGGCGGCCGGATCCGCGCCGAGATCGCCGATATAGATGTTGAAGCGCACCTTGGTCGCGCGGGTCGCCTCGGTGAGCACGTTGTCCATGGTGAGCCGCTCGTCATCGCTGAACGGGGCTTCCTTGAACACCGCGCCGGCCTCGTGCACACCCGAGACGCGGCCGCTGCTGGTGACCACCGAACCGTGCGGCAGTTCGGATTCGACTACCGCGGGCCAATTAGAACTTGCCACTTGCCCGGCCTCCGATCAGCTCCACGTCGGTGGATTCGATTGCCGCATGGTGCCCATGCGAAGACTCAGCGTGGTGACCCGATCCGGTCACCTCGTCGGTAGCACTCCACAGCACGGGAGGCTGGGTCCACTTCTGACCGAGATCGAAGTGGACCGGCTTCTCGCCGGGCAGTGGCTTGCCGAGAAACGACAATCCGGCGATCGCGCCGTAGATCACCAGCGGGATGCCGAGGAAGATCAGCACTGTCTCGAGAATGCTCACGGAACAAAGGTAGACGATCCTCTGTAGTAGTTCGCGCTCTAGTCGAACTCGTGTTGTCCGGTCACACCAGCCAGGCGGCGGCATTCGCGGGCAACTGTCCGTTCACCGGTGGAGCGCTGACGAGCAGTACATCGCCCGGCGGCAGGGAGATCGGCACCGGAGATGCGTTCAGCACGCAGACCAGTCCACCCGGTCGCCGGAAGGCCAGGCAACCCGATGGGCTGCCATACCACTCGATCCGCGGGCCCGCGAATTCCGGTCGGACACCGCGTAATTCGATCGCCAGGCGATACAGCGACAGCGTGGAGCCCAGTGCCTCCAACTGCGCCTCGACCGACGACGACGCCCATTCCGGCGGTATCGGCAGCCAGGACCGCTCGGCCGTGGTGAAGCCGAACGGCGGCGTGGCGCCCTCCCACGGAATCGGCACCCGGCAGCCGTCGCGTCCGCGCTCGGTATGTCCGGAACGCTCCCAGACCGGATCCTGCAGCACCGCCTCGGGCAGATCGTCCACATTCGGCAGTCCGAGTTCGGCGCCGTTGTAGATGAAGACAGCACCGGGCAGCGCCAACTCCACCATCATCATCGCCCGCGCCCGCGCCACCCCGACCGGACCGCCGCCGTAGCGGGTGACCTCGCGCTCGATGTCGTGGTTGGACAGGGTCCAGGTGGGCGAGGCGCCCACCGGCGCGACGGCCGCGAGCGAATTGTCGATCGCGGCCCGCACCGGATCGGCGGCGAATTCGGTCTCGGCGAGACGGAAATTGAAGGCCAGGTGCAGTTCGTCCGGTCGGACGTACTCGCCGAATCGGGTGTTGTCGTCGACCCACACCTCGCCGATCGAGACCGCGTTCGGATACTCGTCGAGCACCTTGCGGATGCGGCGGTGGATCTCGTGCACATTGGGATTGTTGAAGCGCGGATCGCTGTCGTCGTGCACGAGCATCTTGGTATCGACGCGCACCATATCGGGCAGTCCGTCCGGTTTGGCCATGCCGTGCGCGACATCGAGACGGAAGCCGTCGACGCCGCGGTCGAGCCAGAACCGCAGCGTCTGCTCGAAATCGGCGGCGACCTCGGGATTCTGCCAGTTCAGATC
This sequence comes from Nocardia pseudovaccinii NBRC 100343, assembly GCF_001613225.1. GTDB lineage: Bacteria > Actinomycetota > Actinomycetes > Mycobacteriales > Mycobacteriaceae > Nocardia > Nocardia pseudovaccinii. Next base: position 6,682 of record NZ_BDBY01000222.1, on the reverse strand, counting down.
GGGTTGCTCGCGCGCGAAGATGTGCAGGTACCACTGGCCGGGGGTGCCGTCTGCCTCGGTGATCCGGGTCCAGGCGGGTCCGCCGAAGATGCTCGGCCAGTTGTTCGGCGGCGTGGCGCCGTCGGGTCCGCGGCCGTCGCGGAAGATATAGCGCTCGCGTTCATGGCTGCCGGGTGCGGCGGCCAATGCCGCGGCGAACCACGGATGTTGGTCACTGGTGTGGTTCGGCACCAGATCCATGGTGACCTTGAGATTGCGGTCGTGCGCCTCGGCGATCAACTCGTCCATCGCCGCCATACCGCCGAACAGCGCGTCGATATCGCGCGGATCGGCGACGTCGTAGCCGCCGTCGGCCATCGGCGACCGCATCACCGGACAGATCCAGAGCGCGTCCACCCCGAGTAGTTCGAGGTAGCCGAGCTTCTCGCGAACTCCACCGAGATCGCCGATCCCGTCACCGTCGGAGTCCGCGAAGGATCTCGGATAGACCTGGTAGAACACGGCCGACCGCCACCAAGGTTGGGCGGTGCGATCCACCGGCGCCGGCACGGCAGGTGTATCAGTCACATCCGCAATAGTGCCAAAGATTTTCGGTGAATTCGCCCAAGCTCAACTGTGTTCTGCGATATCCGGCAAATTGTCAGCGTTGCTTAACCCGAGCCGAAACCCCGGCGCTGACCCGGGAACTCGACGGAATGATCTCACCAAGCCGCATTCATCAGCGAATTTGCCGCCATCTCCAAATAGTCGAGCAATGCCTTGCGATGTTCGTCGTCCAGGATTTCCGGTTCGATTTCCGCCACGCCGATGTGCATGCAGCGCAGCCACGCGTCGCGCTCCACCGGACCGATTTCGAACGGCATATGCCGCATCCGCAGCCGCGGGTGCCCACGTTCGTCGGAGTAGGTGCGCGGCCCGCCCCAGTACTGCTCCAGGAACATGCGCAGGCGCCGCTCGGCCGGTCCGAGGTCCTGCTCCGGATACAGCGGGCGCAGCACCTCATCGCCCGCCACCTCGCGATAGAACACCGCGACGATCCGCTGGAACGTCTCCGCACCACCGATCGCCTCGTAGAACGACGTGGCTGTCTGCTCGCCGGAACTCATCAGGTCCTCTCGATCGGGGCAATGTGCCGCCGTCCATTGTGCCCGCGTTACGAACGGGCGGCCCTTCAACCACAGTTCATCCGACATTGTGCGAAATCACCGTGCAATAGCAGGCGTTCCATGGTCAACTGGGTGGCAGTCTCTGCCGAGATACCACATGATCTTGATTACGAAGAAACCGGGGTCACCATGAAGCAGCGGCACGGCCGATCACATGAGGCCAGGACGCACCGACAACTCCAGCCCGCCGACGTCCACAATCGTGGGTCGGGGGCTACTCCGCTGCACATCTTGTCCGACCACCATCCGGGTGCCCATCGCACCGGTGAGCCTGCTCACCACATTCCACACCTCACTCCCGTCCAGAACGAGGCCGCCAGCTGGTTGAAGCGCCGGGTGCTGCTTCTGAATGCCACCTACGAGCCGCTCACCGCACTGTCCGCGCGCCGCGCCGTCGTACTTCTCATCTGCGATAAAGCCGATACCGTCCACCACGACCCCGAGGGTTCGGTGGTGCATTCCGCCGAGTCCGCCGTCACGATTCCCTCCGTCATCCGGCTGCGCAGCTATGTGCACGTGCCCTATCGCGCGCGCGTCCCGATGACCCGTGCCGCCCTCATGCACCGCGACCGCTACCGCTGCGGCTATTGCGGGGGGAAGGCGGAGACCATCGACCACGTCATCCCGCGCAGCCGCGGCGGCGAACACTCCTGGGAGAACTGCGTCGCGAGCTGCGCGCCGTGCAACCACCGCAAGGCCGACAAGCTGCTCAGCGAGCTGGGGTGGACGTTGCGTTCGCCGCTGGTTTCGCCGAAGGGGCCGCATTGGCGGCTGTTGTCCACGACTGCCGATCTCGATCCGGTGTGGTTGCAGTATCTCGGTGAGGGCGCTGCCTGAAGCTTCGAGGCATGCGTGGCCGGAGCGGGTTTCGCATGGCCTGAGGCGAGATGTGCCGCGGCCGGAGGTCGTGACGATGTCGCCGTCGATCCTCTAGGGCGGGGCGCCCGCGATGTGTTCGGCGAGGTCGTCACCGGGCCGGAATTCCGGCAGCCCGGTGATCGCCGGACGAGCCGATCACGTGTATTCGACGACCAAGGTGGCCCAGGTGTCGGGTTCGAGGGCCTCGAAGACGTGCGGTGCGTCGCCCGGGTAGGCGATGTAGTCGCCGGGCGCTAGCTCGACGGGTGCGTCGATCGGGCCGACGAGCGCGCGTCCACTGGCGAGGAGCACGTGCTCGACCACACCCGGGATATGCGGCTCCGATTTGCGCGCATGACCGGGTTCGGACGTGATGCGGAACAGATCGCGGCGAGAGTTGGCCGGACCGGCCGCCAGCAACGTTGCGCGATACTCGGACTCGGCGGCGGCGACCACCGGCCCCTCCCCCGCGCGGATGACGTGAACGGTGGGCCGCGGCGGGTCGAGCAGCCGTGAGAAGGGCATGTCCAGGGCAACGCACAGCGCCCACAATGTCTCCAGGCTCGGATTGCCGGTGCCGGATTCCAGTTGGGACAGTGTGGATTTCGCCACACCCGCGCGGTTGGCGACCTCGGTGAGCGATAGCCCGGCGCGGGTGCGTTCGCGGCGCAGGGCAGCGGCGATCACCGCCTGTGGCGTCGTCGGACTCTGCTCCATTTCCGCTCCCGTCGAGTAACCGGCCGCCCAACAGAGAACCATATTGACGAATCGTCCCGCCATGTTCACTATAAGCTACATGCGTTCGATATGGCGAACACTCGATCGGGACACACTTTCAGGGATCGCGGCGGTACTGCTCGCAGTCGGGCTGATCGGTGTTTCCTACGGTGCGACCGCTGTCACCTCCGGATTTCCGCTCTGGGTGCCGGTTGTGCTCGGGGTCGTGGTGCTCGCGGGCGGGGCGGAGTTCCTGTTCATCGGAATCATGGCCGCCGGTGGCAGCCCGATCGCGGCGGTGCTGGCCGGACTGCTGGTCAATGCCCGGCATCTGCCGTACGGGCTGTCGGTGCCCGATGTGGTCGGCACCGGATGGCGGCGGCGCATCGGCGTGCATGTGATGAACGACGAATCCGTCGCGCTGGCACTGGCCCAGCCCGATGTGGCGCGACGGCGGGCCGCGTATTGGGTGAGCGGGTTGGGCGTGCTCATCGCATGGCCGGGCGGTGCGGCGATCGGTGCGCTGATCGGGACCGTGGTGCCCGATACCGGTGCGATCGGGTTGGACGCGGTGTTCCCTGCGGTGCTGTTGTCGCTGATCATGCCCGCACTCCGAGCACGCGGCACCCTGCGCGCCGCACTGATCGGCGCCATTGCCGCCGTGGCGAGCGCTCCGTTCCTGCCCGCGGGAATGCCTGTGCTGGTTGCGCTTTCGGGACTGTTCTTCGCCATCTCGAACCGGGACGGCGAAGAGCCTGGCATGGCGCAGGCGTCATGAGCGAGCGCGACACCGCCGCCCGTGGCATGACGCAGCCGAGCACCCACGAGGGGCAGGTATGAGCACACCGGTCTTGCTGGCGGCCATGGGCGCTTTGTCCGCCGGAACCTACGCGTTCCGTTCGTCGGGTCCTGCTCTGCGCAATCGCATCCGCTTCCCGGAGCGGGCGACGAAGCTCCTGGAGATCGGCGCGGTCGTGCTGCTGGCCGCGATGGTCGCCATCACCACCCTGCCCACCGGCTCCGGCCATCTCGGATTAGCCCTTCCCGCAGGCGTTCTCGTCGGCGGCCTCCTGGCCTGGCGCAACCAGCCCATGCTTGTGGTGATCCTGGCCGCCGCGGCCACTACCGCCGCCCTGCGCCTGTTCGGCGTTTCCTGACTCGGAGGTCGAAGAAGAGTGCGGCGAGATCCGGAGCCGGTCGAGCACCCGGCCGACCAACGGCTGTGGCGCTTCGACACCCCGTCGACTACAGGCCGCTCGAGGGAACAGCGGACCGATCGAGCGGCCCGGTCAGCATTCGCGGCAGCAGCTGTGCGGGAGCCTAGCTGGGAGTGAGCGGGATGCCACCACCGCGGCGGCGGGCTACCGAGCCGTAGCGCGCATCGAGACGCAACCAAGTTCTAGTGGCCCGCACGCGGACGATCTCGGCGGGCGGGATGCGGCGCGGGTCGGCCTTGTCACCGGAGTGCGGAATGAAATCCATTGCGGTGAGGGCGAATACGACGCGCATCGGCACCTGCACCCGAGCTTCGGCCGCCGATACGGTGAGCACCGTCTGGTCCAGCAGGGAGGCGGGCGGGCCGTGACTGCTGCCGTGCTCCTTGGCCAGCGCCGCCCCCTGTTCGGCGAGTTCGACGAGGGTGCGCGCGGGCACATCATCGACATGTTCGAAGCCGACATCCGGCGGCAGCGCACCGCGCCAGGCCGAATCCATCGAGTAGCCGAGATCGATCGGACTGCCCGACGGCAAACCGGCCAGCACCAGATCGGCACCGACGGTGACATCGTCGACACCGAGCTCGGCGACCACGGTGCGCACCGCGAGCGCCTCGAAACCCGTTGCCACCCATGCGGATACGTACCGTCCCCCGCGACGGCGCAAACGCACCACCGCCGCGGGGTCCAAACGCGTCGCCCGGGTCAGGAACGTCGCCAGGTTCTCACGCTCGGCCGGATCGGAGACATCGAGCACCCGCTGCCCCGACATCAGCGCGTCACCATCTTTGCGCCGCACCTGGATTCAGCCATCACCACACGACCATTCCACCACTGCCCGCGATCGAGCCGAACATGTCCGCCCGATCGGCCACCAGCTCCCGCCGAGTCGATTCGCTCCGCTGTCAGTCTTTCCACTCGGAGAGGTAATCACGTTCGCCATCGGTGAGCCGACGCAGGCGCTGCGTGCGCATATCGAAGGCCGCGATCTGGGTGGAGGCGATCACCGCGGCAGGCGAGTCCGGGGCCGCGCCATTGGCCCGGACCTCGTAACCGATGGTGAAGTCGACCGCGCGCAGCTGCTCGATCCACATCGCGATATCGAGCGGGGTGTCCTCGTGCCGCAGCTGGCCGCGGTAGCGGACCCGAAGGTCCGCCAGCACACAGCCCTCACGCAACGGCGCGGTCGGGCGCCCGTCCTCGAACAGCCACGGAATCCGCGCCTCCTCCAGCAACGTCACCATGCGGGCATGGTTGACATGCTGGAACACGTCCATGTCCGACCACCTGACGTCTACCTTGGCGTGGAAGCGCTTGGGCAGCAGCAGGCTGCCACCGAGCGCGCTCCCGTTACGGTTGAACGAACTGGTCAACGCGGTACCTCCGATTGAGCGCCCACCCCGCTCACCATGCTTCGCACTTGCCGCGCCGCAACCGACAGCGTGGCGAGATCGTGGGTTCCGGACTCGAACAACTCCGACAGCGCGGCCCGAGCGCGCCCGAGCCGGGACTGGTTTTTCGACTCCCAGTATGCAATCTTCTCGTCCGCTGTCTCCTCCGGGTCGCCCCCGGAGAGCACGTCGAGGGTCAGCGAGCGCAACGATCCGTACATATCGTCACGCAGTGCGAGCCGGGCCAACGCATGCCAGCGATCGCCGCGTTCCAGGTGGCTGACCGCCTGCAACAGCCAATCGATCTTGAGGTGATCGTTGAGCGCGTAGTACAGCGAGCCGACCTCCTCACCGCTGCGATCGGTGATATCTGCGATATCCAACACATCGAGCAGCGGGAACAGATTCAGCAGCCCGAAGACCTCGGTGGCGAGGTCGGTCGGCGCGCCGCGGGCGATCACTTCGGCGGACTGATCGGTCAGCGTCGCAACGTGATGTCCGCGCAGCCAGCCGGGCACCTTCGGTGCCAGTTCCCGCACGCCCCGGCTGTACCGGTTGATCTCCGCGCCGACCGCGATCGGCTGTGGACGGTTGCTCAGCAACCAGCGCGAGGCGCGGTCCAGCGTCCGCTTGGTCTCCAGCTCGAGTTCGTCGCGCACCGACACCGCGGCATCGGTGGCCCGGATCCGCGCCCACATATCGTGCAGATCGAAGATCTCGCTGGCCGCCGCGAACGCGCGCACCGCGTCGGACGAGCTGGCGCCGATCTCCTCGTTCAGCCGATGGGCATAGGAGATGCCGCCGTAGTCGACCATCTCGTTCACCACCATGGTGGTGGTGATCTCGCGACGCAGTCGGTGCCGCTTGATAGCGGCGCCGAAACGCTCGCGCAGCGGTGTCGGGAAGTACTCCGGCAGCCGGGTGGCGAAATACGCGATATCCGGCAGATCGGTTTCGAGCAGGTCGGCCTTGAGCGAAAGCTTCACGTGCGCCATGAGATTGGACAGTTCCGGCGACGCGAGACCCGTGCCCTCTTCGATCCTGCGCTTGATCTCCACCTCCGAGGGCAGCGCCTCCAGCTCGCGATCCACCCCGCGACGCGCCTCCAGATCTTCGATGAGCCGCTGATGCACATTCAGCATCCGGGGTGCCTCGGCCCGGGAGATACCCATCAGGAAGTTCTGGGAGACGTTGTCCTGCAAGACCATCTGGGCGACCTCATCGGTCATCGACGCGAGCAGCGGATTGCGTTCGGCCTCGGGCAGTACGCCCGCGCTGACCACGCCGTCGAGCAGCACCTTGATATTGACCTCATGGTCGGAGCAGTCGACACCGG
>NZ_BDBY01000221.1 GCF_001613225.1 Nocardia pseudovaccinii NBRC 100343 | reverse complement strand
GACCTCGGCATTGGTCTCGGTACTCGCCTTGATGTAAGTGCCGATGCCGCCGTTCCACAGCAGCTGAACCGGCGCGAGCAGAATCGCCCGCACCAGTTCCGGCGGTGACAGCGCGACCACATCATCTGCCAGCCCCAACGCCTTCCGGGCCTGCGGGCTGATCGGCACCGACTTCACGGTGCGATCCCAGACGCCGCCGCCGGTGCTGATCAGCGAGGTGTCGTAATCGGCCCAGGACGACCGCGGCAGCGCGAACATCCGCTGGCGCTCCCGGAACGAGGTGTCCGCAACGGGCTCCGGGTCCAGGAAGATGTGCCGGTGGTCGAAGGCCGCGACCAATCGGATGTGCTCGGACAGCAGCATGCCGTTGCCGAAGACATCGCCGCTCATATCGCCGACCCCGACCACGGTGAAATCGGTTGTCTGCGTGTCGATATCCATCTCCTGGAAGTGGCGCTTCACGCTCTCCCACGCACCCTTGGCGGTGATGCCCATCGCCTTGTGGTCGTAACCCGCCGAACCACCGGAGGCGAATGCGTCACCGAGCCAGAAGCCGTAGCGCTGGGCCACGTCGTTGGCGATATCGGAGAAGGTCGCGGTCCCCTTATCGGCGGCCACCACGAGGTAGGTGTCATCGCTGTCGCGGCGGATGACTCGCTCGGGCGGCAGTACCGCACCGGTCGCGCGGTCGACGTTATCGGTGACATCGAGCAGACCGGAGATGAAGGTCCGATAGCATTCGACGCCCTCCGCGCCGAGCGCTTGCCGATCCGCGGTCGGATCACCGGTAGCGGCGGGCGGCTGCTTCACCACGAAACCGCCCTTGGCACCCACCGGCACGATGACCGCGTTCTTCACCGCCTGGGCCTTCACCAGGCCCAGGACCTCGGTGCGGAAATCCTCCAGACGGTCCGACCAGCGCAACCCGCCACGCGCCACCGGACCGAAGCGCAGATGCACACCCTCGACCCGCGGCGAATACACGAAGATCTCGAATTGCGGCCTCGGCTTGGGCAATTCGGCGATCTCGCGCGGTTCCACCTTCACCGAGATGTACCCGCGCGAATTGCCCTGGCCATCGGTTGCGTAGTAGTTCGTCCGCAGCGTCGCCTTGACCAGCGACAGGATCGCACGCAGGATCCGGTCGGCGTCCAAGCTGACAACCTCATCGATGCGGCCGCGGACCCGGGTCTCCAGTTCGGCGGCGTGCTCGGCCGATTCGGTATCCGGATCGAACCGCGCCGCGAACAGATCGACGAACAGCCGCGCGATATCCGGATAGGCGAGCAGCACCCTGGTGATATTCGCCTGGCTGTACGGGAAGTCGGCCTGCTGCAGATACTTCGCGTACATCCGCAGGATCGATGCGGTCCGCCACGTCAGCCGGGCGCGCAGCACGAGTTCATTGAGTCCGTCGGCTTCGCCACGCCCGAACCAGACCGCTTCGAAGGCCTCGGTGAACCGGTCGTGCAGCCCACGCTCCTCCGATTCGAGCGCATCGGCCCTCGCCGAAGACTCCAGCAGTTCGGCATCCAGATCTCGGTCCAGCGAACTGCGCAGCAATTCCGGGCGAGCCAGCAAGCCGAAGTCATAGATCCAGCGTTCGCCACCGTCATCGCCGAGCACCGGATCCAAGAGAATCTGATACGGCCGCTCGTCGACCACCTCGACACCGAGGCTCTGCAGCACCGGCAACACCTGGCTCAGCGAGATGCCGCTGCCGCCGATGTAGAGCGTGAACCGCCAGGAACCCGGCACCGAATCCGCGCGGCGATACAGGTATTGGTCGATGGACCCCGAAGCGAGGCCCTCCAGCCGGACCACATCGGCCAGGGCGCGCTCGGCGGCGAAATCCTGTTTGTAGGCCTCCGGAAATGCCTCGGCGTAGCGCTGCACCACGCCGGGATCCAGCACGGTCGAGGTGCTCACCGCATCGTTGAGGCGGTCGTCCCAGGTGTGCGTCGCCTCGGCGAGCAGGTTCTGGATGCGCAGCCGATTGGCCTCGGAGGTGTCGGCCTGGGCAACCGATTCGCGCGGCACCCCGAGCTCGGACTCCGGCATGCGCACCGTGAAGTACACACTGGCCAGCTCGCTTTCGCTGACCCGCGCCGAATAGTCGATGGAGACACCGCCCAGTTCGCGCACCAGGATTTCCTGCATCTCCAGCCGCACCCGCGTGGTGTAGCGATCCCGAGGCAGATAAACCAGGCACGCGACGAACCGGCCGTAGCCGTCCGAGCGCAGGAACAGCCGAACCTGTCGGCGCAGACCGACATTCAGCACCGCGGTCGCGGTGCGACGCATGGTCTCGACATCGGAGGAGAACAGTTCGGTGCGCGGAAACGACTGGATGACCTCGAGCATGGCCTGTCCGGAGAACGAATCCAGATCGAAGCCGCTCTCCTCGATCACCGAACGCACCCGGCGCGCGATCACCGGGATATCCATGACGTTCTCATGTACCGCGGTCACGGTGAAGACACCGATGAACAGGTGCTCGCCGACGATGGTGCCGGACTCGTCGAAGTCGGCGACGCCGATGAAGTACGGGTACACCGAGCGGTGCACGGTGGCGGGCACCAAGCCCTGGGTCAGCATGAGCAGCTGGCGGTCGCCGGCGTTGATCGGCACATGGAAGTCGGTGCCGACATCCGGGCGCAGCACGCCGAGGCAGGTGCCGGGCAGCGGGTTCGAGATCGTCTGTTCCCGATCGGCGCTGAGCCGGTAGCGGGCATAGCCGAGCACGGTGAAATTGCCACTGGCCAACCAGCGCAACAGATTCGCGGTATCGACGAGATCGGTATCGGAGAACGGCGCGTGGCCGGTTTTCGCCGCTACCTCCAGTTCATCGGCCAGATTGCTCTGCACCTGTTTGATGGCCTCGGTGTCACCGATGACCTGACGCACATCCGCGACGACGTCCGGTATGGACTGCTCGATCCGGCCCAACAGGGCCGCACTGGTCGACGGGTGCAGTTGCAGATGCATCCACGATTCGCGCAGGCCATCGGTGCCGTTGCTGTCGACCTCGTGTGGCGCGGCGCTGATCAGCCGTCCGTCCGGATCGCGCGTCACCTCGAAGATCGGGTGGATCACCTCGCTCACGCTGACGCCCATCCGGCTCAGCGAGGAGGTGATCGACTCCACTAGCAGCGACATATCGTCGGTGACCAATTGCACCGCGGCGCCGAGTCCGGAGCCGTCGTCGGGGTGGTAGACCCGTACTAGCGCCCGCCCGGCGGGGCGGGTCATCGCGAGTTCCATATGCCGCCGGAAGATCTGAGTGATCCCGGTGATCGCACAGTCCACATCGCCCGCGTCGACGTGGCGGAAATACGCCTCTTCGAGGGTTGCGAGCTCGCCGCGCAGCGACTGCGGCAAACTCGCGGCCCACGCCGCGCTGGACAATTCGGACGAGACCGTCATTTTTTCGCCAACTCCTCGGATTCGGTTCCGCAACAAAGTGACGCCGGTCCGAGAGTAGCTGTGCCATGCTGACGCGTGGGTGAATTCCCTTCTAAATGCAGGGTGTTCACCGATACCGCAGCGTTCGCCGCTTGATTGCCGAGGTCATGGTCCCGGCACAGCTCCCGATCGGACCGGCAACGTCAGGTAGACGCAATCGCGGTGGTAGCGACCCAATGCCCGGACTGCGCCTGCGCATGCACGTTCCCCACCATAGTCAGATCTTTGGAAGGGCGTGTGTCGACCGTATTTCCTTCGGTGGAGACACCGTGCGGCGCGTGTTGGCCGCAATTCCTTCGACAGAACGACCGCTCGACATCGTCATGCACAGATTTGATTCCTCCCCCGCCTCCAGGCGGGGGATTCAGTACTGCGTGTGCGGAGTTCCTTGTCCTACGGGGACGTGTGTCCGCAGTTCTCACACAAGGTGCGTTCGGACAGCAGGAGACGGTGCTCGGCTTTCGCATCGAAGTTCTGGCCGAAATCCCGTGTCACCCGCTTGGCCCACTTCCCGGGCGGCGGTCCTGGCGCTGTCGGCTGGATTCCCGCCCGACGATGTTGCGGGACAAGGTTTTTGACGTCGCTCAACACTTTCGCGCGAGAGTTACCGAAGTCGCGGATGATCTGTTGCCGGAACCGACGCCACGCCCCGAAGCCAGTCGAGTTCGGCCCGCCAGCCAATAAGTTTGTTATCGAGCCCAGCGGGGCCGATCCTCTCCCCGGCCCGGTGGGCGTCCCGTGATTCGCCGACACATCGGTTCCACACCCATCGGCAGCGGTCCCACTCGGCCAGCAGGCCCCCGCTCGGCGGCGCGGGACAGTCTCAGCCGGTAGGTGTACCGCGCGCGCTAGCCGTCCTCTCGCTCACGATTCCGGCCACCGCCCGCCACCTCGGCAACGGCATCCGAAACCGGATGCATCTGCCGCTTTGCCCGGTCGAAACATGGTTGTTTCGGCTCGACTCAGCCGCCATGCGGATGCGGAGGAGGCTGCCCGGAGAGCCCCGCGCGGACGAGCGTCAGGCCGCCACAAAGCCGATCCGGCGGGGCCGTGCACATGGCAACCGCCCCGCCGGACGCCGGACTCAGTCGCGGGTGAGCTTGCGGTGCGTCACCCGGTGCGGGCGGGCTGCCTCCGGGCCGAGGCGCTCGATCTTATTGGCCTCGTATGCCTCGAAGTTGCCCTCGAACCAGAACCACTTGGCCTCGTTGTCGGTGTCACCCTCCCACGCCAGGATGTGGGTGCAGGTGCGGTCGAGGAACCAGCGGTCGTGGGAGATGACCACGGCGCAGCCCGGGAACTGCTCGAGTGCGTTCTCCAGCGAACCCAGCGTTTCCACGTCGAGGTCGTTGGTCGGCTCGTCGAGCAGGATCAGGTTGCCGCCCTGCTTGAGGGTCAGCGCCAGGTTCAGGCGGTTGCGCTCACCACCGGAGAGCACCCCGGCCGGCTTCTGCTGATCCGGCCCCTTGAAGCCGAACGCGCTGACATAGGCGCGCGAGGGCATCTCCTGGTTGCCGACCTCGATGAAGTCCAGCCCGTCGGAAACGACCTGCCAGACATTCTTCTTCGGGTCGATGCCCGCGCGGTTCTGGTCGACGTAGCTCAGCTTGACCGTCTCGCCGACCTTCACCTCACCGCTGTCGGGCGATTCGAGCCCGACGATCGTCTTGAACAGCGTGGTCTTACCGACACCGTTCGGACCGATGACACCGACAATGCCGTTGCGCGGCAAGGTGAACGACAGATCCTTGATGAGCTGACGATCCCCGAAGCCCTTGTCCAGATGCTCGACCTCGACGACCACATTGCCCAGGCGCGGACCCGCCGGGATCTGGATCTCCTCGAAGTCCAACTTCCTGTGCTTCTCGGCCTCGGCAGCCATCTCCTCGTACCGGCCGAGGCGGGCCTTGTTCTTGGCCTGGCGAGCCTTGGCGCCGGAACGCACCCAGGCCAGCTCCTCCTTGAGCCGCTTCTGCAGCTTCTGATCCTTCTTACCCTGGACCTCGAGCCGCTGGGCCTTCTTCTCCAGGTAGGTGGAGTAGTTGCCCTCGTACGGGTAGGCGCGGCCGCGGTCGAGTTCGAGGATCCACTCGGCGACATTGTCGAGGAAGTACCGGTCGTGTGTGACGGCGAGGACGGCGCCCTGGTAGGAGGCCAGGTGCTGCTCGAGCCACAGCACGCTCTCGGCGTCGAGGTGGTTGGTCGGTTCGTCGAGCAGCAGCAGGTCGGGCTTGCTGAGCAGCAGCTTGCACAGTGCGACGCGGCGGCGCTCACCACCGGAGAGGTTGGTGACCGGCTCGTCCGGCGGCGGGCAGCGCAGCGCGTCCATGGCCTGCTCGAGCTGGGAGTCGACATCCCAGGCATCGGCGTGATCGAGGTACTCCTGCAGCTTGCCCATTTCGTCCATGAGCTCATCGGAGTAGTCGGTGGCCATGAGTTCGGCGATCTCGTTGAAGCGATCCAGCTTCACCTTGACCTCGCCGAGGCCCTCCTCGACATTGCCGCGGACCGTCTTCTCCTCGTTCAGCGGCGGCTCCTGCTGCAGGATGCCAACCGTGGCACCCGGCGAAAGGAAGGCGTCTCCGTTGTTCGGCTGGTCCAGTCCGGCCATGATCTTCAGCACGCTGGATTTACCCGCGCCATTGGGGCCGACGACGCCGATCTTCGCGCCGGGAAGGAAGTTCAAGGTGACATCGTCGAGCACGACCTTGTCGCCGTGCGCCTTGCGAACCTTCTTCATTTGGTAGATGAACTCAGCCATACAGGGAAGCCTATCGGTGTGGGTATGGATGGAATGCAGCAGAGCCACCACTGTCGCCGGGGGTATCCGGCCTGCGGTCAAGCGTCGACGGGCTCGGTATCCGCGAGCCGGGGCGGTGCGGAAGTCAGGGACGTCGCGTCCTCCCCCGGTCCCTCCCCATCGACGCGTGCACGGTCATCAGCGCTGGATCGGTCACAACTATTCCGTGCCAGGGTACTGGGTCCCGACGCCGGGCCCGAAACCGCGCGCCGGACCACCTGTGCGGTGCAGCGGGACAGATCCGGCCCGATCGAGGTGGCGCGCATCTCGACATCACGCCGCTCCACGCCATCCCTGGCCCGGTACTCGTGGGTGCGCAGCTGACCGTAGGCGATGACCGGATCGCCGCGCCGCAACGAGGCGTCGACACCGACCACCAGACGACGCCAGCAGCTGACGGTGAGGTAGAGGGTCCCGCTGTCGACCCATTCACCCGTCTCCGGATTGAACCGCCGGGAATTACTCGCCATCCGGAAGCTCACCACCTGCTCGCCATTGGTCAGATCGCGCTTGACCGGATGGGTCACCACGGTACCGATCACGGTAACCATCGATTCATACATCATTCCGCCCCTTTACATTTCGATCCGTCCGGCTCCCGGCTCTCTCACCGAGATGCCCTTTCAGCCTGACGGCTCCGCGCCCCCTCCGACCGACCCGAGTTCCGAATGTGGACAACCTCGCCACATGTGGACAGTTGCTGCTTCAAAACCCCCGAGCGAGTTAAAGCACCGCCAGATCGGTATTGGCGCCACACAGCACGATCACCGGCCGCTCACCCTCGGCAGGCACATACGCACCGCTCTGCACGGCGGCCAACGCCGTTGCCCCGGCAAGTTCGACCACGACGCGGAACTCGCGCCACAGATATTCGCGAGCGGTCGAGATGGCGTCATCGGTCACCAGCAGCGACCGGACTTCATAGCGTCGCGCGACATCCAGCGCGATATCCCCGATTCGATTGGCGCCCAAGGAATCCGCCGCGATGCTGCGGACGTTCACCTCCACCGGACGGTCCGCTTGCAGCGCGGCGTTCAGCGTCGGAATGCCCTCCGGCTCGACCCCGACCACCTGCTGGCGCCGCCCCAACGCCGCGGCGATCCCGGCGACCAACCCGCCGCCACCGACCGCGACCAGCACCGGCGGCCGCCCACGCACCTGCTCCTCCAACTCCAGCCCGACGACACCCGCACCGGCGACCACGGCAGGCAGGTCGTAGGCGTGCAGCTGCAACGCCCCCCGCTCTTCGGCGAGCTCGGTCGCGTACTTGTAGGCCTCCGCGTAAGTCGTTCCGTGCCACAGCACTTCGGCGCCGTAGGACCACATCGCGGCCACCTTGGTATGCGGCGCAGACTCCGGGACCACGACCGTGCACGTCTTGCTGAGACGAGCCGCGGCCAGCGCGGCCGCGATCCCGGCGTTCCCACCGGAGGCGATGACCACGTGGTCGACCTGAGCCGAGGACTCCAGCAGTGCGTTGAAGCTGCCGCGTACCTTGAATGTCCCACCGTGCTGCAGGTACTCGAGTTTCAGCGTGACCGGAACCGGCCCGTTCGGTCCGATGATCGAGGTATGGAATACCGGCGTCTTGCGCACCTGACCGGCCAGCCGTCTGCGGGCCGCCCGCACGTCGGATCGATATACCCGTCGGGCGTGCCTGTTCTCGACCACCGCGGTACTCCGCTCACTCACGCTTGCACCTCGATGGGAGCTCAATGACGTATTCCTCGATCACGTTTGGCCAGCTCGGCGAACATGGCATTGTGGGCGGCCAGCTCCGCGTCGTGGTCGCGATCGGCGGCCCGGTCGGTCCGTTTCGCGAGTTTCGCATCGCTGCGCGACCACTGGATGAGCAGCGCCAACATCACCACGACCAACGGCACCTCACCGCTGGCCCACGCCAGGCTACCGCCGGTGCGCTGATCACCGAGCAGGTCGCTGTTCCAGCCGAGGGCAAGACCGCGGAAGAACCATCCGCCCATCACAGTGGTCATACTCATCAGCGCGATGCCGAAGAAGGCGTGGAAGGGCAGGGACCCGAACACCATGCCCAGCTTGGTCAGCGGCTGCACCTGGCGTGGCTTGGGGTCGATGCCGATGACCACCCAATAGAATAGATAGCCGCTGAGCAGGAAATGCAGATTCATCATCAGATGCGCCGCATGGGAGTCGACGAACGAGTCGTAGATGCCGCCCATGTACAGGGCGTAGAACCCGCCGACGAAGATCACCGACGCGACGATCGGATGGGTCAGAAAACGCGAGACCGGATTGTGCACCGCGGCCAGAATCCACTCCCGCGGCCCGGGAACGCCGCCGCGCCCCGCCGCAGGCAACGCCCGCAGCGCCAGGGTGACCGCACCGCCGAGCGCGAACAGAATCGGCGCGAGCATCGATAGCGCCATGTGCTGTCCCATGTGCACGCTGAAGACCGCGGGCGAGTACCGCCCGACCCCCGACGAGGTGGCGAAAAGCAGGATTGCGCAGGCCGACAACCAGGCGATGGTCCGCCCGACCGGCCAGGCGTCCCCCCGCGCGCGCAACCGTCGCACCCCGAGCAGGTACAGCACGGCAAGCACGATGGCCAGCGTGCCGAAGATCAAATCGAAGCGCCAGTCGAACAGTATTCGCGAGGCCGTCGGCGGACCGTCGAGGGTGTAGCCGAGTTCCACCTCGGCCGGTATCGGCACACTGGTCGGCGGCGGTGGCGGCGTGCGCCCCAACCCGACGGCCAGACCCATCGTTGCCGCGAAGATCAGCACCTCCAGCCCACCGAATCGGATGAGCGCGGCGCGGTCACGCGGATTCGCCGCGAGCGCGGGGAGGCTGGCGCGGCGCTGCAGATATCCGAATACGCCGAGGACTGCGAGTGCGCAGGCCTTGGCGATAACGAGTCGGCCGTAGGTGGTGGTGAACAGATCGCTCCACGGCACGCGCACCCAGGAATTGATCACGCCGCTGACGCCGATCACGACGAAGGCGATGGTGGCGGTGAGCGAGAACCGCCTGGCCGCGACATCGGTGTGGTCGCCGCCGCGCAGCGCATGCGCGAGCACCGCGAACAATCCGCCGACCCATACCGCGGCCGAAACCAGGTGCAGGATCAGACTGTTGGTGGCCAGGTCGTGCGCGCCGCCCGCGGAGGAATGCCCGGTCAGCGCAAGCGGCATCATGGTCACGAGCGCGCCGCCGAACAGCACCGGGGTCCATCCCCAACGCAGTGCGAGGCGGCAACCCACCGCGACGATCAGCGCGAACACCACCGTCGTGCGCCACGCCTGGGCCAGTTCCACTTGGTCGATCGCGCGCCACAGCTGCTCCGGCCGCCAGATCTGCCCGACCGGCTGCCCGGTGGTGTCCGACACCGTCAGCGGTATGAGCAGCGCCGCGCAACTCGCCCAGGTCAACGCGAAGTTCGAGGCGCGCCGCACCGCCCGATACCCGCCGACGTCGAGCAGCCCATCGGCCTGCGGCGGCACCAGGAATGCGGCGAGCAGCAGCGAGCCGACGGTCAGCGCCGCGGACAGATCGGCGAGTGCGCGCACCGCGGGCAGCCCATAGGTGGTCAGCGGTCCCGGATCCGGAATGCCGAGCAGACTCAGCGCCTGCGCCGCCGACAGTCCGACGATCATCGCGGCGACCACCGCGGCGATGGCACCGGCCAGCACCGTCAATGTCGCGAAGGTCGCCCCGGAGCCCGGCTTACCCGTTTCGAGCTCGGGTGCGACGGACGGGTCCTGCGGTGACGACATGGCACTGAGCGTAGTCGGCCCTTAATGCGTGGCCCGGCGGGGTTTGGGCCGATATGGTGGCTAACGGATCGGAGGTGCGATGTCGATCATGCCGCGACTCGCTTGGCCCGCACACGGCAGGTGGCTGAAATGTTGCTGACGCTAAGAACCTAGCCATCTGGACGGTCGCTATACTTGGCGCGCTGGACAGCACGGCCAATGTCGGCCATGGTGGAACCCACTGCCTCCGTAGCTCAGTTGGATAGAGCAAGGGCCTTCTAATCCCTAGGTCGCAGGTTCGATTCCTGCCGGGGGCGCCGCGCAGCCCGTCCGTTCGCGTTTATGCGGGCAGACGGGTACCGCGCACGTCGTCTCACCCTCTGTCGACCGTCCGCGGATCCAAGTTCGAGGGCTCGTCCCCGAGTCGACCCCTAGGAACTCACCGATTCAGTTGTCACGTGTGTGACCGATTCCCGTCCGAATAGCCCGAAGTATGCAGAGGTCACGGCCTGCCGTTGGATAGATACCACCCCAGAGCACCCCTTAAACGGGGAAATCAGATTCTTCAGCGACTCGCCGTGACCGACCGGCGTTTCTATTGAGACGATTCGGAGTCCGCCGCCGTCTGGACTGGCGCTCTCGCGGTTCGTCGTCTGAGGAACCAGCCACCGACCAGGACCGGAACCATGATCAGCGGTACGGCGACGATTGCGCTGCGCTGTTCGGCGCTTCCGCTGCTCGCCATCAGCGCTACCACACCGGCGAGGAAGACCAGGGTGGCGATGCCGGTGTAGGGGGTGCCGATCAGGCGGAATGCGGGGCGGCTCGCGCGACCGTCGCGCCACCAGCGCCAGAGTTGCAATTGGCACAGGACGATTGCCGCCCAGGCGGTGATGACGCCGAGGGCCGACATGTTCAGCACGATCTCGTAAGCCTGCTCGGGGACCACCGCATTGAGTCCGACGCCGGTCAGGGCGATCGCACCGGTGGCCAGAATTCCAACGTAGGGAACCCCGTTCGCCGACAGCTTGGCGGCGCGGGCGGGCGCGCTGCCGTTCACCGACATGGAGCGCAGGATTCGACCCGTCGAGTACAGGCCCGCATTGAGGCTGGAGAATGCCGCCGTCAGCACCACGAGGTTCATGACGGAATCCGCACCCTCCACACCGATTTTGGCGAAGAACGTGACGAAGGGGCTCTGCCCCGCACGGAAAGCGGTATAGGGCAGCAGCAGGCTGAGCAACACCAGCGAACCGACGTAGAACACGGCGATGCGCGCGATCACCGAGTTGATTGCGCGCGGCATGATCTTCTCGGGATTTTCCGCCTCTCCGGCGGCGGTGCCCACCAATTCCACTGCGGAGTAGGCGAATACGACACCGGTCGTGACGACGACCAACGGCAGCAACCCGGTCGGGAACAGTCCGCCGTGGTCGCGCAGGACACCGGGCCCGGTACTTTCGCCCGTTATCCGGAAGCGGCCGACGAGAAAGACCGTGCCGATCACCAGAAAGCTCACCAGCGCGACAACTTTGATCAGCGCGGCCCAGAATTCCAGCTCACCGAACCAGCGCACCGAGATTAGATTGATCGCCACCACCACGGCCAGCGCGATCAGCGCGATGACCCACTGCGGAATCGAGCCGAAGGCCGACCAGTAGTGGACATAGGTGGCGATGGCGGTGATGTCCACGATGCCGCTCATGCACCAGTGGAAGAAATACATCCAGCCGACCGCATACGCGAGTTTCTCGCCGTAGAACTCGCGGGCGTAGGAGACGAACGACCCCGACGACGGACGGTGCAGTACCAGCTCGCCCAGCGCGCGGAGCACGAAGAAGACGAACACTCCGCATACGGCGTAGACCAGAACCAGCCCGGGACCGGCGCTGGCCAACCGACCGCCCGCACCGAGGAACAGCCCGGTCCCGATGGCGCCGCCGATCGCGATCATCTGTAACTGACGCGGGCGGAGACTCTTCTGATACCCGACGTCCTCGTCATGCAATACGTCAGCCACAGTGCCTCCCGCGCTCCCCGGATCGTATCGTTGAATAATGTATCGTCAAATAGCGGTACACTCAATGGTGGTAAAATATTCGCCGTGCGAGCGGTGGTAGTCGGATCCGGAATCGTTGGCCTGTCAACGGCATTCGAACTGCTGCGCGGCGGGCACCATGTCGTGGTGGTGAGCGCGGAGCCCATCGACTCGACGACATCGTTTCTGGCCGCCGCGGTGTGGTTCCCCACCGCGGCCGGGCCGACCGAGCGCGTTGCCGCCTGGAGCGTCGAAACGTTCACCCATCTGGAACGACTCGCGCGAGCCGGTACCCCTGGCGCGCGCATGTGTGAATCGCTCGCCGTCTATCGCGACGAACCGGCGACACCATCCTGGTCCGGGGCCGTCCGAGCGTTCCGGCGGGCGCGGGCGGACGAACTCCCGCCGCAGTACCGATGCGGGTTCCGGTTCGCCGTTCCGCTGCTCGAGATGCCGATCTTCCTGCCGTGGTTGGCATCTCAGGTTCGGGAGGCGGGCGCGTACTGGGTTCGGCGGACGATCGGGAGTCTGGACGAGCTCGACGATTTGGCGCCCGATGTCATCGTGAACTGCGCGGGCCTGCGTGCCGGTCCGCTGGCAGATGATGCCGAGGTCTACCCGATCCGCGGCCAGATCGTGCGCATCACCAATCCGGGTATCTCGGTGTCGGTACGTGACGAAGCACACCCCCTCGGACGAGCCTATGTCCATCCCCGCACCCACGACTGCATCCTCGGCGGCTCATTGGAGACGGGCGCATGGGACCGCACTCCCGATCCGCGACTGACACAGTCGATCCTGCGTCGATGCCGAGATCTCGTACCGCAGCTGACCGGCGCGGAGATTATCGAAACAGTCGTCGGACTGCGGCCCGGTCGCGCCGAAGTCCGCCTGGAGATCGCGCAGGCCGACGCGTCATCGGTTCCCGTGGTCCACAACTACGGCCACGGCGGCTCCGGCATCACCATCGCCCACGGTTGCGCCCGCGAGGTATCGGCGCTCATCGATACGCTGTAATCGGTTGAACCAGTGGTCGCGTTGGCTCGTAGTACGGGGGACGAGTTGCGATACGCGCATCGTCGAATTGCGACGAAGGGTTCGAAAGATGAGTTCAGCCAGACGTTTTCAGCAAATCACCGTGCCGATCGCGGCCGCCGCTGTCGTTCTCGCTGGTCTGCTGAGCGCCTGTGGTGGCGAGAAAGGCGGCGAGGCGGTGCCACAGACGACTGCGGCCACCGTCGCGGGGCAGGCACCGGCGGTAGCGAAAACGCAAGGCTGGCTGAAGATCTACGACGGCACCGCGCCGGCCGGTACCACGAATGCGGTCCAGCTCCGTGTGACCAGCAATCCTACTGTCGGACAGTATGTTTCGGACGGATCGGGCCGGTCGCTGTACCGGTTCGACAAGGACACGGCGGCACCGTCGGTATCCAACTGCTCCGGACAATGCGCCGTGACCTGGCCGCCGCTGACCGTGGCCCGCGACCAGGTGCTCTATGCCGCGGGGGTCGATCCCCAGCTCGTCGGATTCATCGAACGTGCCGACGGCACATGCCAAATCACCATCGGCGGCTGGCCGGTGTACTACTTCTCGAAAGACACCAAGCCGGGTGATCTGCTCGGGCAAGGTGTCGGCGGAACCTGGTTCGCAGTGGCACCGAACGGCGGCAAAGCCCTGAGCAAGTGATCACCACAGCCCCTTATTGGCTGCCCTGACCTGTGGGGTGGCTGAATTGACGCCACTCCCGGTCCAACCGGAT
The DNA here is from genome assembly GCF_001613225.1 of Nocardia pseudovaccinii NBRC 100343. Taxonomy (GTDB): domain Bacteria; phylum Actinomycetota; class Actinomycetes; order Mycobacteriales; family Mycobacteriaceae; genus Nocardia; species Nocardia pseudovaccinii. The sequence goes on along the minus strand of NZ_BDBY01000221.1, from coordinate 22,183 downwards.
GTGGCGGCGATGGTTCAGCGCCCACATGGTGGACCAGACGACTGCTGTCGCGCCGCACCAAATTTCGAGTAGAACAGCGATGCCGACACCGATGCCGTGCACGGCGGCGGCACTCGACCGTTCGGGAGGGGTGGTCGGTGTTCCGTCCGGGCCAAGCCAGACGGGGGCGGGCTGACCGGGTGCGGCGAGATCGGGGACACCGACGATCGCGGTGCCGGACTTGCCGTCGTGGGTCCAGGACACCTGCGCCTCGAAGTGGTCGCGCACCGTTCCGTTGCGGTCCGCGACGGGTGCGGAGACCCGGGCGGGGGTGCCGATAATGGTCCCTGTCACGACGATTTTCGTCGCGTTTTCGGTGTGGATCCGTTCGGATGCCGAGCTATAGGCCGCGGTACCGGCCGCAGCGGCGGTCGGTACCGCGATCAGCAGTACCAGGACGGCCAGAATGCGGACGAACCCCTCCACCCGATCGGAGACCCGCATCAGCGGACTGGGATTCCAGGGCTGCATTCGCCAGCTCCGCACCGGCCACGTCGGCGACTCCGACACCTCCATCACCTCCTACGACGGAGCCCGCGAGCAACCGCGACTCCTATCCCCCGGCATTCCCCCGAGTCGCCAATTGATGCACCAGCGCAAGCCCGGAACATGGACAAACCCCGCTCGGCGCACGTCCGAGCGGGCTTCATCGGCTCATACCTATTGAATCGACGGGCGCGGCGACCCGGTTACGCTTCTGCTGCCCGACCACCCGAGCGCCGCCCCGACGGCGACCATGCCGACGCCGAGGGCGAAGTGCAGCCAGTTGTCAGCGGTGTTCACCGGGACGAAGTTCGCATCGCTGTGCTGGTCGATGACCAACCCGTACAACCACAGCACCAGATAGATGAGGCCGCCGCCGAGCAGGAACGCCCGGGACGCGAGCGCTGTGCGCGATGCCAGCAAGCCCGCTACGCCGAACACCAGGTGGACGATGTTGTGCAGGATAGAGACGTTGAACAACCCGAGGAGCTGGGCGTCGGAGCTGTGTCCGGCCCATTCCATGCTGTCGTAATTCGTGGTGATGCCCGGTATGAAGCCGAGCACGCCGACCACCAGGAACACCGCGCCGACCGCCGCCGCCGCGATGCGCAGCGGCGTCCAATGCGCGGCTGAGGTTTGCGCGTGATGCGCGGCCATGGTGACCGCCTCTCCCGAACCAGGCGTCCGAACAGGCGCCCGTTTCGTGCGACTGATTTCGATGACTGCCGGTTAGTGGCAGTCACCTGCGTCATACCCGTGCGCTGTGTAGACAAACGAATAAACCCGCAGGTCCAGCGCGCAGACCGGCCCCTACAGCCAAATGAGGCAGAAGGTGTGTCCGACGGGATCGGCATAAACACGGAACTGCTTGTCGTCGTTGGCCTGCACCAGTCGTGCGCCGAGCGCGAGCGCTTTCGGCTCGGCCGCTTCGATCTCGTCCACCAGCACATCGAAATGCAGCTGCTGGGACGCTTCCGGATCCGGGAAACGCGGTGGTCGATACTGCGGCGCGTATTGGAACGCCAAGCGCCTGCCGCCGGGTTCTTCGATGACGACCCAGGTGTCATCCGGCGCATCGGTCGGTTCGGCGCCGAGCAGCCGGGCATAGAACTCGGCCAGCTTCGGTGGATCCGGGCAATCCAGCACGACAGTGCGCAGACTTCCAACCTTGCCTTCGGTCATTATTCGACCTCCTCTATGTCGCGGAAATGCTCATCGCGTACCCGTGTGCGGACACTCGAATCCGCCTGCGGCGGTGCGGGCGGGATCTGTATTAGGGTCGACGCCCGTCGGGAGGTTTCAGTTGTCGAAACGCATAACGCTGCTCATCGTGCTGCTGTCCGGCGTCGCCGCCTGCACCAGCACACCCAGGTCCGATCTGCCCCTTCCCTATCACGGCGATGCTGACCAAGTCGTCACCGTCGTCGCCACGAACGCCGCCGATACCACCGCGACACTGACTGCGTGGCAACGCATTTCAGGTGGCTGGCGCGCCGCTGTCGGTCCGCTGCGGGCGTATGTCGGGCGCGACGGCATCGGCCGTGCCAGCGAGGACTCGGCGCATACTCCAATCGGTGTGTGGACGCTGAGCGAGGCTTTCGGGATCGCGCCGAACAACGGAACCCGCCTCCCCTATCGCCAGGTCGGCGCACAGGACTGGTGGGTCTCCGATACCGGCTCGCCGAGTTACAACCACTACGCGCAATGCGCCACCGGCACTTGCGAATTCGATGAACATGCCAGCGAGAACCTGGGCCAGGCCGGTCCGGCGTACGAACATGCCGTGGTGATCGACTACAACCGTCAGCCCGTCGTCGCGGGCGCGGGTTCGGCCTTCTTCCTCCATGTCGAGACCGGACGCCCGACCGCCGGGTGCGTATCGATTCCGGCTGCCGACCTCGAAGCCGTTATGCGGTGGCTGGATCCGAGCGCGCACCCGGTGATCAATATCGGCAGCAAGTGACTATCCGCAGATCTCCTCCACCGCACCGGCGAGCAGCGACAACCCGCGATCCAACTCGTCCTCGCTGATTGTCAACGGCGGCAGCAGCTTTACCACCTCGTCGGCCGAACCGGAGGTCTCGACGAGCAGCCCGCGCTCGAAGGCGAGTTGGGACACCTTGCCGGCGCGCGACGCTTCCTCGAACACGATGCCGTGCACCAGCCCGCGCCCGCGCGTCGAGACACCGGGGAACGCCGCCGCGATTTCGGCGAGCGCGCGCGCCGTGCGCTCCCCTTTGGCCACCGTCGAAATCTCCAGCGCGCTATCGGACCAGTAGTGCTCGAGCGCAACCCGCGCGGTGACGAATGCCGCATTGTTGCCGCGGAAGGTGCCATTGTGCTCACCGGGTGCCCACTGATCGAGTTCGGGTTTGAAGAGCACCAGCGCCATGGGCAACCCGTACCCGCCGATGGATTTCGACAGCGTCACGATGTCGGGAGTGATACCCGCGAACTCGAACGAGAAAAACCCACCGGTCCGTCCGCAACCCATCTGCACATCGTCGACGATCAGCAGAATTCCGCGCGCTCGGCACAATTCGGCCAACTGCCGCAGCCATTGTGAGCGTGCGACATTCACCCCGCCCTCGCCCTGCACCGTCTCCACGATCACCGCGGCGGGCTTGTCCAAACCCGAGGACGAGTCGTCCAGGGCCCGCCGCATCCAGTGCAGGTCGTCGGCCGCATCGAGGAAGCCGTCGTAGGGCATGGGCATCGCATGCGGCAGTGGCACACCGGCAGCCGCGCGTTTGGCGGCATTCCCGGTCACCGATAACGCGCCGAGCGACATCCCGTGGAAGGCGTTGGTGAAGTTGAGAACGGTCTGACGTCCGGTGACCTTGCGCGCCAGCTTCAACGCGGCCTCGACCGCATTCGCGCCGGTCGGACCGGGAAACTGCACCTTGTAATCGAGTCCGCGTGGCTCGAAGATCGTGTCGCGCAAAGCCTCGAGCAGCCGCCGCTTGGCGACGGTCGACATGTCGAGGCTGTGCGTGATCCCGTCGCCGACGATGTAGTCCAGCAGCGCCCGCTTCAGCACCGGATTGTTGTGGCCGTAATTGAGTGCGCCCGCGCCCGCGAAGAAGTCCAGGTAGTCCTTGCCGTTCTCATCGCGCAGCCAGGCCCCGCTGCCGGTGTCGAAGACGGTCGGCCAAGCCCGGCAGTACCCGCGCACATTCGACTCGAGCGTCTCGAAAACGGTCAACGCGGTGTTGTTTCGAGCGACCTGCGAGCAGTCGCTGGCGGCGACAGTCATCGACGTTCCTTCCTGTCGTGCGCGAGCGCCCACGGGGCAAATCTGAAGTGACTGCGTTTCTAACATTGGTGCAGCGGGTTTGTCGCACTTTTCCAAAAATCGCGTGCTTACCTACCGCGCGTCCCCCGACGCACCGTAGAGTTAACCGTTTGTGCGCGGCAGTGTGGAGGGCAACAGATCGCAGCTAGCCGCACTGCACGCACTCCGGACCGCGCGGCTGTACCTCTACCTGGTTCGAGCCGGTTTCCGGCGCCAATCCCAGTACAAACTAGCGATGTTCGCCGGTCTGTTCACCAACTGCGTCTTCGGATTCGTGCGCGCGGCGGTGATGATGGCCGCGGTGCGCGCATCCGGCGGCTTCAGTGGTTACGACGCGGGATCGATCGGCGCCTACGTCTGGCTGTCCCAGGCCCTGCTCGGTGCGACCCAATTCATGGGACCACCACTGGAATTGGTGGATCGGGTCAAGAACGGCGATATCGCCATCGACTTCTTGCGTCCGGTCGATGTCCAATTCAGTTATCTGGCCATCGATCTCGGCCGCGCGTCGTGCACGATCCTGCCGCGCGGCGTGCCGAGCGTACTGGTCGGCGTGCTTACCTTCGGGCTGGTCATGCCCAGCACACCGGGGCCCTACCTGCTCGGGCTGGTCAGCGTGGTGCTGGCCGTAGCGTTGTCATTTCTATGCCTTTTCGCAGTCGGATTGATCGGATTCTGGGTGGTGGAAACCCGCGGGCTCCGAGTGCTATACCAGATTTGCGGCACGTTTCTGGCCGGGCTGTTCGTGCCGGTCCACATGTTCCCGGCATGGCTGCGCACCGTCGCGCATGCCACTCCGTTCCCGTCGATCCTGCAGTCGCCGATCGACATCCTGTCGGGTCGTGTCACCGGGATGGATGCCGTGACGGTCGTTGCCGCACAGGTGTTCTGGGTACTCGCGGTCGGTGCGGTGGGCCGGGCGCTGCTGGCGGCCGGGCGCCGCAGGCTGGAGGTGCAGGGTGGCTGAGCCCCCGTATACGCCCGTACCGGCCGGTACCTGGTTCACCCCCTACGCGGCGGTGCTGCGGTCGCGGATGCGAGCCCAGCGCACATACCGATTGTCCTTCGCCAGTGAAGTATTCAGCGCCTTCTTGATCGGCATCGTCGAATTCGCCGAGGTGTGGGTCATCTACCACAATGTCCGGGTGCTCGGCGGGCTCGATCTGGACGGCGCACTACTGCTGTTCGGCCTCAGCAATTCCGGATTCGCACTGGCGCAAGTGCTGTTCGGGCACCTGGATTCACTGCCGACACTCATCCGGCTCGGCGTGCTCGACGTCTATCATCTACGTCCCCAGCCACTCCTGTTGCAGCTCATCACCAGTGACATCTCGCTGCGCCGATTCGCCCGCGCCTCGGTGGCGATCATCGTGCTCGGACTCGGCCTCGTTCGCAACGATCTCACTTGGGGCCCGCAAACTCTCGCACTGCTGGTCATGACCCTGCTCAGCGGCATCGCCCTGTTCGGCGGCGTGTTCGTCTGCGCCGCAGGCGCGCAGTTCTACCTGATCGACGGTGCGGAACTGACCAACAGCTTCACCTACGGCGGCTCCTTCGCCGCCATGCAACCGGCTTCGGTGTTTCCGACATCGCTGAAGCTGGTATTCGGCTTCGCCATCCCGGTCGCCTTCACGGCGTATCTACCGACCATCGCACTGCTGCACCTACCCGGCCCACCGCTGCTGCCACCCTGGCTGGCCTGGTGCGCACCGTTGGCGGCGCTGTGGGTGTGGCTGCTCGCGTTGGGTTTGTGGCGACTAGGCACTCGGCACTATCAGGGAGGCGGCGGATAAGCGTGGCGGACAGCGAGCTATCGGACTCGATCATCGAGATCGAGAACCTGACAAGGCAATTCATTCTATATCGGAAGAACGGGCAGCGCTGGCGACCCAGCCGCGAAACGCTCACCGCGGTGGACCGGATGACATTTCGCATCGAACGCGGTTCGGCGGTGGGCTATATCGGCGCGAACGGGGCGGGCAAGTCGACCACCATCAAAATGCTGACCGGCATCCTGGTCCCCACCTCGGGCACCGTGCGCACCTGCGGCCTGGATCCGGTGCGGCAGCGGCGCGAACTCGCCGCCCGGATCGGGGTGGTTTTCGGGCAGCGCTCCCAGCTGTGGTGGGATCTGCCACTGCGCGAATCGTTTTCGATTCTAGCCGCGATCCACCGGCTGGAATCCGATGTCGCGCATAAACGTACCTACGAGTTGGTCGAACAACTGGAGATGGCCGAGACGCTCGACACTCCGGTGCGCCAGCTCTCGCTCGGCCAGCGCATGCGGGCCGAGGTCGCCGCGGCGCTGCTGCACTCCCCCGAATTGGTCATCCTCGACGAACCGACCATCGGTCTCGACGTGCTGTCGAAACAGCGACTACGTGAGTTCCTACGGGCCGAACGCACCGAGCGCGGCACCACGCTGTTGCTGACCACGCACGATATGGGCGATATCGAGCGGCTGTGTGACCGGGTGCTCGTCGTCGACCGCGGCAGTCTGGTGTACGACGGTTCACTGACCGGCCTGGCGGTGCGGGTGGGCGCGCGGCGGGTGCTGGTCGTCGATCTGGCCGAACCGACTCGCAATCTGGACGATCTACCGAGCGCCGAACTGTTGACCAGCGAGGGCGGGGGCATGCGCCAGCGATTGGCTTTCGACGCCGAATCCACCACCGCCGCACAGGTTCTCGCCGCGGTCTCCGACCGCGCCGAGGTGCGCGACCTGTCCATAGAGGAGCCGGACATCGAGGACGTGGTCCGGCGGATCTATGAATCCGCTTGGTGACCGACGCCGCTGCCCGGCTCGGCGATTCGATTGATATTCAGTTGTTTTCGGGTTCGCGAGCGCCCTGGTCGAGTCGGAACGGCGGGTATTCGTCACGCATGAGCGAGGCGTAGGCGACCACACGGATGGCCCACCGGTGCACGCCGAGCAGGAAGTCGAACAGCCCCTTCGGATAAACCGCCGTGAACAGCAGTGCCACCACCGCGACCAGTAACAACACGTTGGCCAGCGCGAATGCGCCCCAGTCATTCTTGCCGCCCATACTCGCACTGAAAATCCCACCGAGGATCAGATAGTGCGGAATGGCCAGCAGCCACCATTTCACCAGCACCAGACCACGACTCAGCTGCTCGGGATAGTCGATTTCCAGATCCGCCGGATAATCCGGATCCGACTGCAGACTGAACGGCGGATACCTATCGGTGCCGAGCACCGAGTAGGCGTAGAAGCCGACCCGCCATCCCCACCGCATGACGCCGACATTGAAGTCGAACAGGGCGCGCGGATAGTTACCGGTGATCAGAATCGCGAAGAATGCGACCACCGAGACGATCACATACGCGATGTACAGGAATACCAGAATAATGGCGTGCGGGATGGCCAGGATCCATTTGACCAGCCACATCCAGCGCGATAGCGCGGGATCGAGATCTCCTCGGACTCGAACCGGATCAGCCGCGGCAGCGACGGTTTTCTCGGGCTCCATGATCGATGCTCCTTCCAGGTGCTTCGATGCCTCGACAACGAGTGGAATGTCCCGATTGTCCCGTATCGGACATGCGGTCGGACCACGTTCCGATACCGACTCGCCAACGAAAAGGTGGCCGCCGTCGCGGCGAATCGCGCAGTGCCGCAACGGCCCTGCCGCAGGCCTCAGCTCGGCGCCTGCCCCTGGGCCGAGTACAGACTGACCTCGCCCTCCTCACCGAGGAAGGCGTTCACCAGCATGATCTGCCCGGCCTCCAGCTCGTCCGGGTCGGGGGCGCTGGTGGTGATCGAGATCTGCGGAATCACCGCCCAGTTCACGACATAGCGTTCGGGCGGTCCGTCGTCGTCCGACAGGCGGGCGAGCCGAAACACCGACACGGTCTTGCGGAGGATGAGCGTGCGCACGACCTCGGCGATTCGCTCCGGATCTTCCAGCGCGAACATGAACCCGAACGTCAACTCGGGCGAAGACACATAGGCGGGCACAAACACCGAGGCTAGTCGATCGAACGGAGTCGTGCGCGCGCCTCGCCGGAAGTGGTTGCTGCCCATGCGCTCAGCGATTTCACGAAGGTAGGAAAGTCGGCAGTTATGTGACCGATCCGTAACGGATCATAACGATTTCCCGGCAGCTCATCTGTTTCTACACCATTCTATTGCGCCGATTCGACTATCGCGCTTTCCTGAAAAGGTCCCGATTTTCTCGGGCCGTCTTCCTCATCGCATCGTCGCGGATTTCCCGGTTTCTTTGCCGTGCTGGTGGACTGTGTGGAGGGCGATCCGGCTGCGGGGCTGCGCCGGAGCCGAGGGGTGCCCCTCCTCGAAATCCTCCTCGGCCCTGGCGCATCCAAGACACACCCATCGCCACCGCAGAGGCGTGCATCATGCCTACCCAATATGCAGCAGCAGGTCGTATCGAAGCCGACGAGCTGCCATCACCATCGGCACTACTGCGTGCATTTCGCGAACCCGACGATCCGAATCGACACCGACACCGTGTCCTGGCCGCCGGACGCGCACTGGTCGAATGTCATGAACGCAGGCGCAATGCTCTGCAGGCCGCGCATGCGCCGGACGCGCCGAGCGGCCGCGTAGCACAGTGCCTGCAACTCGTCGACGACCTCGACGCACACCGAACCGAACTGGTCGGCCATATCGACAATTGGGTCGCCGGCAATGTGGAGCACCGCGCCGGCGCCTCGCTGCACACCGAGACGCTGGGCGCGGTCATCGATCGAATGGCGGCGAAATGGGTTGCGGCACAACACGCATTGGGCATGTCGGCACCGGTCGGGCCGCCGCATCCACTGCAGCTGGACGATGACGCCCAGCTGCAGTGGAGCCGCTTGGCCGAACTGGCCGACGGGTACAAGGACCTGATCACCGATGTGATCGAGCACCGGCGCAGGCTGCCGGTGTGGTGATCACCGGGGGTTTTCCGCCTCCGGCTCGACCACCTCTGCCTCGACGAACGGCGCGCTCGGCTCGACCTCCGCGTCATAGGACACGTCGGCCTCGTCGACGAGATCATTCCCGTGCTGCGCCGCGGCATCCTTGCGCGCGGCGGCCGCGGCCTCGTTCATCTCAATGGCGTCGGTGATCCACTCACCGATCTCCCGGGTGACTTCCGCGACGGTGCCGGTGATGATGTTCGCAATATTTCCGACATGTCTTGCACCAGAGGAAGTCAATTCTTGAATTAGATCCTTGTTACTTTCGAATTTCCCGATCATTCACACGCCCACTTCGGTTGTGTTCCGCTGTCGCATCACGATAACACCGGGCGTGGACTCCTTCCCTACCAAGAACGGCGGCAGTGCCAGCTTGAAAATCTTCAGCCAGACCGATCCGACTTGCTTACCGAGCGAACCGGTGTTGTACGGCAATCCATACTTCTCGCACAGTTCCCGAACCTCCGGCGCGATCTGCGGATAGCGATTGGCGGGCAGATCCGGGAAGAGGTGGTGCTCGATCTGATGCGACAAATTCCCGGACATGATGTGGAACAGCTTGCTGCCGGTGATGTTGGCCGAGCCGAGCATCTGCCGGACGTACCATTCACCGCGAGTCTCCTCGGCGGTCTCCTCTTCGGTGAACGTCTGTACGCCCGTGGGGAAGTGGCCACAGAAGATGATGGAGAAGGCCCAGAGGTTGCGCACCAGATTGGCGGCGGCATTTCCGGCGAGTGTGCTGACGAACAGCGGACCGGTCAGTGCCGGAAAGACGAGGTAGTCCTTGAGCACCTGCCGACCGGCCTTGCGCCACTGGCCCTTCAGCAATCGCTTGACGTCCGGCCAGCTCTTCTTGCCCCGGATGATGTTCTCCGCCTCCAGGTCATGGCCCATCACGCCCCATTCGAACAGCACCATCAGCGCGAAAGCGTAGAGCGGCTGGCCGAGTCGCAGCGGATTCCACTGCTGAGCCTCGTCCATGCGCAGGATGCCATAGCCGATATCGCGGTCCATGCCGTGGATATTGGTGAAGGTGTGGTGCATGTAGTTGTGCGAATGCTTCCACTGGTCCGCCGGGCAGACCGTATCCCATTCGAACTCACGGGAATTCAGGCCGCGCTCGCGCATCCAGTCGTACTGGCCGTGCATGACATTGTGGCCGATCTCCATGTTGTCGAGGATCTTCGACACACTCAGCGCGGCCACCGCGGCCAGCCAGAACGGCGGCAAGAAGCCGAGATACATCAGGCCGCGCCCGGCGATCTCGAAACCGCGCTGCGCCTTGATGATCGAGTAGATGTATTCGCGGTCGGCATCGCCGAGATCGGCGACGACGCGGGCGCGCAGGTCGTCGAGGGCCCGGCCGAGTTCCTCGACCTGGTCCGGACTCAGTACCAGCGGGCCGTCTTTCGTTTCGGTCAGAATTGTCATTGCTTCGGTCCCCTTGCTTTGTCAGATATCGATGTCGACGTCGCCGACGGGCGCGTTGATGCAGAGCTGGATGGGCTGATCCGGATCGCTGTCGGTCTCGCCGGTGCGCACATTGCGGGTGCAGCCGCTGCGCCGAACCGCGGTGCAGGAGAAGCAGATACCCATCCGGCAGCCGTACTCCGGTGTCAATCCCGCGGCCTCGGCCTGCTCCAGCAGGACCGCACCGTTGTTCTCTGCGCTGCGTCCGCTGGCCGAGAAACTGACCGTGCCGAAGGCCTCGTCGGCGTCGACGGGCGTGCTGGACAGGGTGAATTCCTCGGTGTGCAGCCGCGCGTCCAACTGCTCTGCCTCGAAGATCTTGCGCACCGCGTCCATCAGGCCCTGGGGACCGCAGACGTAGGTCTCGCCGTCGGCGAACCAGGGTGCGACGGATTCGAGTTGGTCGTAGTCGAAATGGCCGGAGCCGTCGCCGGGACAGCGCAGTTCGATGCGGAAGTTCTTGTGCGCCTGTGCGATCGCCTCCAGCTCTGCCCGATGCGGCACCGTCTCCGGCGATTTCGCATAGTGCAGGAAGGCGAGTTCGCCCGGATAGCCCTCATCCGCCAGCGTGCGCAGCATCGACAGCACCGGGGTGATGCCGCTGCCGCCGCTGATCAGCAGTACCCGCTCGGGGCGCGGTTCGGGCAGTCGGAAGACACCGGCGGCCGGTTCCAGGCTGACCACCATGCCGGGTACGGCGTTGCGGTAGAGATATTGCGATACCAGGCCGCCCGGATGCGCCTTGACCGTCAGTTGCAGGTGCCGGTCGCGCCGCCCCGCCGGATTTACCGGTGAATAGCACCTGGTGTGCCTGATGCCGTCGATGACGACGCCGATCTGCACATATTGCCCCGCGACGTGGCCGCGCCACTGCCGGGTGGGGCGCAGGGTCAGCGTCACCGATCCCGGCACCGAGCGGCGGACGTGGGTGATTTCCGCCCGCAACTCCCGAACCGTCAGCGTGGGGCGGACGAGTTCCAGGTAGCGATCGAGCGGGTGCGGTGTGGTCAGGGTTTGCACCAGGTCGATGAGTCCCACCATGCGGTTGCCTCTGCTTTCGGGCCGCGGCGTACTCCTGAACCCTCATCGGCGAAGATTTCAGTGCACGCCTGTACACTCAACTAGTGTGACCGATGGACCGGGTGCAGTGTCAACCAGGAACTGATGTGACCCGAACTACATCCTAGGAATAGACGAATGGTGAACGGCTGTATGCTCACTATGATGACCGAGACCGCAGCTACCCGGGGCGAGCGCAAGGAGCGCACCAGACAGGCCCTGCTCGACGGCACGCTCGCGCTGGCCGCCGAACGCGGCTTCGGCGCGCTGAGCCTGCGGGAGATCGCCCGCTCCGCGGGCATCGTCCCGACCGCGTTCTACCGGCATTTCGCCTCACTCGACGATCTCGGCGCGGCCCTGGTCGACGAGGGCATCCGGGCGCTGCGCCTGGCTCTGCGTCAACTGCGCCGCACGCCCGATGCCCGACTCTCAGAGACCGTGCGGTTCGTTTTCGGTCAGGTCGCCACCAAACGCGAACTCTTCGGCTTCATCACCCGCGAACGCCGCGGCGGCTCGGCCGCCCTGCAACATGCCATCGCACTCGAACTGCAATTGATCGTCCGCGAACTGGTCGTCGACCTGTCGCGCATTCCGGACCTGGACTCCTGGTCCCCCGACGACCTCGAATTGGCCGCCGACCTGATCGTCTCCACGGTCGCCGACTGCATTGCCGACTACGTCGCCGCCACCCCGCGCGACCAACCCGCGATCATCGACCGCACCATCCGCCAGGTCCGTCTCATCGCACTCGGCATGGCCGCCTGGCGGCCCGCCAACGAGCGCTAGCGAATCGATCTCGCCCTACCCGGCGGGCTCAATCGCGCGATCCGGCTTACGAACCGGCAGCAACGCCGCCAAACCGATGGCGAGGACTACCAGAATGCCGACAATGCCCGCGCGGTCGGCGTCGAAGGCCCAGACGAAGAAGCCGAAAAGTGCTGGGGCCAGGAAAGATACGGCGCGACCGGTGGTGGTGTAGAGGCCGAACATCTGGCCCTCGCGGCCGGGTGGCGCCAGGCGGGTGAGGAACGAGCGGGCGGCGGATTGAGCGGGGCCGACGAAGATGGTGAGCAGTAGACCGAAGACCCAGAACATGGCCGGTCCGGACACGATCAACAGCGCGATGCCACAGATCACCATGGCGATCAACGAGACCACGATCACGATCTTCGGGCCGACGCGGTCGTCGAACCGACCGGCGGTGACCGCGCCGAGCGCCGCAACCACATTCGCGGCAATGCCGAACAGCAGCACGTCGGAGTCGGCGATGCCGTAGACCCGCACGGCCAGGATCGCACCGAAGGTGAACACACCGGCCAGACCGTCGCGGAAGATCGCGCTGGCGATCAGGAAGCCGACGGTGCGTCGATCCACCGCCCACAGCTCGCGCAGATCCCGCCACAGCACCCGGTAGGAGCCGAAGAATCCGGCCTTCGCCGCACCGGGATCGGCATTGGTGGGCGGTAATTCGGGTACGGCGAACAGCACCGGCAGCGCGAAGGCGGCGAACCAGACCGCCGCCAGCATCGCGACCAATCGGATATTCGTACCGTCATCGATGGGCACACCGAGCAGACCTCGGTTGTCACCGTGGCCGGAGATGAAGCCGAAGTAGCTGATCAGCAGGATGAAGATGCCACCGAAATAGCCCATGGCCCAGCCGAATCCGGAGACCCGGCCGACATCTGCCGAGGTGGAGACCTGGCGCAGCATGGCGTTGTAGGGCACGCCTGCCAATTCGAAGAATGCGGAACCGAAGCCGAGCAGGACCAGGCCGAACCAGAAGTCGTGGTAATCGTCGTGGACGAAGAACATCAGCGCCATCGCCAGGATGGTCAGCGCGGTCAATACGCCAAGTGAGCGTTTACGTTTCGCACTCGCATCGAAGCGCTGGCCGCTGATCGGCGCGGTCAGTGCGACCACGAAACCCGCGATGCCGAGGGCCCAGCCGAGCCATGCGCTCGGTTCCACCCCGCCCGGCAGATCGTCGCCGACCTTATCGGTGAGGTACACCGAGAATACGAAGGTCAGGATCACGGCATTGAATGCCGAGGACCCCCAGTCCCACAACCCCCACGCCACCACTTGCCCGCGCCCGGCGGCCTGTCCGACTGTCGCCCGCGCGTCAACCTCCGGCTCATCCGTCACCCGGCCACCACCCTCATCGAATCCGCTGCGCGATGCGGCGCTCATGGGCGCAGCCTAGTGCGGATTTCGCCGTCGGGCGGGCCAACACTCGATACCGTCACCGATATGCACCCAGTTGCATAGTACCGGGTGTAACGATAACCTGGCGTCATGGCACTCGAACATGCGCTGCTGGTATCGCTGACCGAGCGCGCCGGTTCGGGTTATGAGCTGGCGCGCCGCTTCGACAAGTCCATCGGATTCTTCTGGCGCGCCACCCACCAGCAGATCTATCGCGTACTCAAGCGCATGGAGGAATCCGGCTGGCTCACCAGCGAGGCGGTGACGCAGGAGGGCAGGCCGGACAAGAAGGTCTACTCGGTGAACGAGGCGGGCCGGGCAGAGCTGGCGCGCTGGATCGCCGCACCGTCCGATACCTCGATACCCCGCAATGAGCTCGGTGTGAAGATTCGCGCCGCCGCACACGGCGATATCGGCGCGCTCTGCGATGAGGTCGTCCGCCATCGCGAGCAGCACAATCAGCGCCTCGAGCTTTTCCTGCTCATCGAGAAACGCGACTTCCCCGCTCCGGATCAGCTCTCCGGCACCCCGCTGCACCAGTACCTCGTGCTGCGCGCGGGCATCCGCGTGGAGTCCGGCTTCGTCGAATGGTGCGACGAAGTACTGCAAGCCCTGCAACCGCGTGCAACAGCCCCGCACGCGGCCCCGAAGAAAGGTGAGACTCAGCGATGAGTTCGTTCCCCCATCTTTTCGAGCCCCTCGATCTCGGCCACACCACGCTGCGCAATCGCGTGATCATGGGATCGATGCATACCGGCCTGGAGGATCGCGCCTGGGATACCAACCGGCTTGCCGCCTATTTCGCCGAACGCGCCCGCGGCGGTGTCGGCCTCATCATCACCGGCGGCTACGCCCCGAACCGCACCGGCTGGCTGCTGCCCTTCGGTGCCAAACTCACCAATAAGTCCGAGGCCTACCGGCACCGGGTGATCACGAAGGCTGTGCACGAAGCGGGCGGCAAGATCGCCATCCAGATCCTGCACGCGGGCCGCTATTCCTATATGCCGGGCAGTGTTTCGGCATCCTCGATCAAGGCTCCGATCAATCCGTTCCGGCCGCGCAAGCTCTCCGCGCGCGGGGTCGAGCAGACCATCGACGACTATGCCCGCTGTGCCCGGCTGGCCCAGTTCGCGGGCTACGACGGTTGCGAAATCATGGGCGGTGAAGGCTATTTCATCAACCAGTTCCTCGCGCCGCGCACGAACAAGCGCACCGACAAGTGGGGCGGCTCGCCGGAGAACCGGCGCAGGCTCGCGGTGGAGATCGTCCGCCGCACCCGCGCGGCGGTCGGGCCCGACTTCATCATCGTATTCCGTTTGTCCATGGCCGAATTGGTCGAGAACGGCCAGACCTTCGACGAAATCATCGCGCTGGCAAAGGAACTCGAAGCGGCTGGCGCAAGCATTCTGAATACCGATATCGGCTGGCACGAGGCGCGGGTGCCGACCATCGTCACCTCGGTGCCGCGGGCGGCCTTCGTCGAATTCACCGCGAAGATCACCGGGCAGGTGAACATTCCGGTCTGCGCGTCCAACCGGATCAATATGCCGGAGATCGCCGAGGAGATCCTCACTCGCGGTGACGCGCAACTGGTTTCGCTGGCGCGGCCGTTCCTCACCGATCCGGAATGGGTGAACAAGGCCGCCGCCAACCGGGTCGACGAGATCAACACCTGCATCGCCTGCAACCAGGCCTGCCTGGACCACGCGTTCCAGCACAAGACCGTGTCCTGCCTGCTGAACCCGCGGGCGGGTCACGAGACCGAACTGAAACTGCTCCCGACTAGGCGCACCAAGCGTGTCGCGGTCGTCGGCGCAGGCCCGGCCGGACTATCGGCGGCGGTCAATCTCGCCGAACGCGGTCACCGGGTGGACCTTTTCGAGGCCGACGACAAGATCGGCGGGCAGTTCGATATCGCCCGCCGCATTCCGGGCAAGGAAGAGTTCAACGAGTCGATCCGCTATTACACCAGGATGCTCGAGGTCACGGGCGTGACCGTGCACCTGAACAAGCGAGTCACCGCGGCGGAACTGCTCGCGGCCCGCTACGACGAGATCGTACTGGCCACCGGTGTACGCCCGCGCATTCCGAATATCCCCGGCATCGACCACCCGATGGTGCTGTCCTATGCCGAACTGGTGCGTGCGGAGCGGCCCGTCGGCAAGCGCGTCGCCGTCATCGGTGCGGGCGGCATCGGCTACGACGTGAGCGAATTCCTGACCGTCGAAGGACATCCCACCCTCAAGCTCGACGAGTGGAAGGAAGAGTGGGGCGTCGACTCCGCCGACGAACAGAACCGCGGCCAGCTCACCGAACCCAAACCGGCACCAGCCGCCCGCGAAGTTGTTCTGCTGCAACGCAAGTCGACCCCGTTCGGTAAGGATCTCGGCAAGACCTCCGGCTGGGTGCACCGCGCGGCGCTGAAGGCGAAAGGCGTCGAGCACGTCGGCGGCGTCAACTACGAACGCATCGACGACAACGGCCTGCACATCAGCTTCGGCGAGAAACGCCAACGCCCCCAACTGATCCCGGTCGACAACGTCATCGTCTGCGCAGGCCAGGAATCCGTCCGCGAACTCGAAGAGCCCTTGCGCGCCGCCGGCGCCAACATCCACCTCATCGGCGGCGCCGACCTGGCCGCCGAACTCGACGCCAAACGCGCCATCGACCAAGGCACCCGCCTCGCGGCCCGCCTGTAGCGACTCCACTCGCCACAGCCTGACCTACCTGGGCCGCGCACGTTTCGTCCCTGCGATGCCGTGCGCGGACGAAACTGGGCCGCTGCCCTCGGCTGTGTCGATGCAACCCCTCGGACCAGACAGGGCAGGTGCCGACCTGGACACCGACTATGTGTGCGTTCGACCCAAGTCAGCCCCTCGGTGCGGTCCTGAACCGTTGATCACCATGTGTTGGTGGCGGCAAATGTCGAGAACGCCTCTCCAAGGACGCAGTCTCGATCGAAACCGGCGGCGGACGTCAGGATGTCATCGACGCCGCGCCGCACGCATCGCCTAGGCTCCTCTCGTGAGTTTGCCCTCTGCTACCTCCGAGAATCGTGCGGTCGTTACTGGTGCCTCTTCTGGTATCGGGACGGCGCTTGCTGCTGAGCTTGCTGCTCGCGGGTATTCGTTGATCCTGGTCGCGCGGCGCGGGGAGGTGTTGACCGAGCTCGCGCAGCGGTTGACGTTGGCGCATGGGATCACCGCGGAGGTGCGGGCGGTCGATCTGGCCGATCGGGCGGCGCGGGGGGCGCTGGTCGAGGAGTTGGCGGCTCGCGATATTTCGATCCTGTGCAATAACGCGGGTATCGCAACCTTCGGTGCGGTCGCCGAATTGGATCCGGCGTATGAGCGGGACCAGATGGAGCTCAATGCCGTCGCGGTGCACGATCTCACCTTGGCCGTGCTGCCCGGCATGATCGCCAGGGGTAGCGGTGGCATCCTGATCAGCGGGTCGGCGGCGGGCAATATGCCGATTCCGAACAATGCGACCTATGCGGCGAGCAAGGCCTTCGCCAATACCTTCTCCGAATCGCTGCGCGGCGAATTGAAAGGCTCCGGCGTGCACGTCACCCTGCTCGCGCCGGGCCCGGTCCGCACCGATACTCCCGATCCGGCCGAGGCCTCCATCGTGGACCGAATGGTGCCCGACTTCATGTGGGTCACCTCCGAATACACGGCCAAGATCTCCATCGACGCCCTGGCCCGCAACAAGATGCGCGTTGTCCCCGGCCTGATCAGCAAGGGTATGAGCGTCGCGGGCCAGTACGGCCCCCGCGCCCTCACCGCCCCGGTCGCCGGTGCGTTCTACAAGAAGCTCGGCGGCTGAGGTAGCGGCGCCGCCGTCATCGGCCCAGTTCAGCGGAGCGCTGGCCGCGTCATAGTGCCGATCAGCAACCCGTCAGGAAATGTTTCAGGTGCGTCAAGGATCCGTCAGCGTCGCCCCTGACCAGTACGAACCGGGGTAGTCCTGATATCGGCCCCGCATGCCGAGAAAGCGGGGGCACACCCAGGAGAACCACGTGACGCTGCTCGAGATCTTCCCGTCGCTGCGGTCGGGAATGCCTTCGCGCCTCGACTCCGCGGTCTGGCCGCAAGACACCCACTACGACGACGACGGCCGAATCACCCTCGGCGGGGTCGCCCTCGCCGATATCGCCGACCAGTACGGCACCGCCACCTATGTACTCGACGAGCACGAGGTCCGCACCCGCTGCCGCGCCTACAAGAAGGCCTTCCCGGAGGCCGAGATCATCTATGCGGGCAAGGCGCTGATGATCCGCGCGGTCGCGGAATGGGTTACTCAGGAAGGACTTTCAGTCGACGTATGTTCGGCGGGTGAACTCGCCATCGCCATCGCGGCCGGTGTCGACCCGAAGCGAATCGTGTTGCACGGCAATGGCAAATCCTTCGACGAACTCGAAGCCGCGGTGCAAAGTGGTGTCGGCCGGATCGTGATCGATTCGATGACCGAGATCACCCTGCTCTCGGCACTGGCCACCCGACCACAGCAGGTCCTGCTCCGACTGTCGCCCGGCATCGATGTGCACGGGCATCCGGCCGTGAAAACCGGTGTGCTGGACCAGAAATTCGGTTTTCCGCTCGGCAGCGATATGGCCGCCGAGGCGGTCGAACGCATTATGCGCCAGCCGAACCTCGAGCTGATCGGCTTCCACTGCCACCTCGGTTCCCAGATCTACGATCCGGACCACTACGGCGAGGCGGTGCGCCGGATGATCGGCGAAATGGCAAGGGTCCGTGCGGATCATGGCTGCATCCTCACCGATCTCGACCTCGGCGGCGGACATGCGGTCGCCTACCGCAGCGGGGACGCCGAGATGAATCTGGCCGAACTCGCCGACATCATCGACGACGCCTTGGACGCGGCCTGCGCGCGCAACCACTTCCCGCGCCCGAATATCGCCTTGGAGCCGGGTCGCGCCATCGTCGCGCGCGCAGGCGTGACGCTGTATCGCGTGCTGTCGGTCAAGCATATCGATGGCGGGCGGACCTACGTCACCGTCGACGGCGGCATGGGCGATAACGCCCGCGTCGCGCTGTACGGCGCGAATTACGAAGTGGTCATTGCCAATCGCCATCCCTGCGGCCCACAGATGACCGCGACGGTGGCGGGTCGCTACTGCGAAGCGGGCGATTTGCTGGCCACCGATATCCGGCTCCCGGCAGACCTGCGCCCCGGCGAGGTGCTCGCGGTGCCGTGCACCGGCGCCTACCACCACAGCCTCGCCTCGTCCTACAACAGCGTCGGTCGCCCACCGGTGATCGCGGTACGCGACGGACGCGCCCGCCAGCTGATCCGCCGGGAAACCACCGACGATCTACTCGCCCGCGATATCGGCGACTGACGGGCCGATCTCAGTCCTGTCCGGCGGCGCGCGCGATGAACCGGCCGAGCAGTTCATGCAGCTGTCGGCGTTCGGCCTCCGAGAACGGCGCGAGCAATTCGACCACCGCCGCATCGGCGGTGCGATTTGCGGCGTCGAGCCGCTCCCGCCCGCTCGGCGTGATGTGCACGGCATAGCTGCGACGATCCCGCTCGTCCTTGCGCCGCTCTGCCAGCCCCTGCCGCTCCAGCTCATCGATGATGTAGACCATCGATGACTTGTCCAGTTGCAGCCGGTCGACCAACGCGCGCTGACTGAGCGGCCCCACCTCGGCCAGACAGCCGAGCACCCCGAGATGACGCAACTCGAGCCGCTGTTCCCGCAGTGCACGATTGGCCGCCGCACGCGCATAGCGGTGCGCCAGATAGAGCTGACCACCGATCTGGGCGCCGAGCTGATCCGAAGTATCCGCCACGGCGCAAACTATATCCGATGACAGATCGTCTGAATTCAGATAGTTTTGGGTTATGAAGATTGTCATCGTGGGAGCCGGGCTGGCCGGGCCCCTGCTCGCACAGGGCCTGCACCGCGCCGGAATCACCGTCGAGCTCTACGAACGCGAAGCCGCGGACCAGCACAGCCAGGGCTACCGCATCTCGCTCGATCCGGAGGGCGACCTCGCGTTGCGCAGCTGTCTGCCGTCGGACCGCTACGAACGAATCCTCGCCACCGCAGGCAAGCGCGGCACGGGGGTACGGTTCCTCGACCCGCAACTGCACGTCGTCCGAGAGATGCTGGTGCCACCGAGGGCCGATGAGGATGTGCACGGACGGCATTTGACCGTCGACCGGCTCACACTGCGCAAGATCCTGCTCACCGGCATCGACGTCCACCACGGCGCATCCTTCCAACGCTTCGAACTGCTCGACGACGGCCGGGTCCGGACCTACTTCGACGACGGCGCGGTCACCGATGCGGATCTGCTGGTCGCCGCCGACGGCACCCATTCCCGCATCCGCGCCCAATGGCTGCCGGACGCCGAGGTAATCGATACCGGCCAAGCGGAGATCTATGGCAAAACAGCGCTGACCGACGAGATCCGCGCGTTGACCCCCGACGCCGCACTGGACGGATTCAGCGTGATCGCCGGTACCGATGGCCGATTCATGTCGCTGGCCGCCCACGAATTCGCCTCCGGCGACGGCGACGACTATGTGATGTGGGTGGTCGCCGCACCGACCGCAACGGTTCCGGCCGACCTGTCCGCAATGGACAAGCAGCAACTACAGAAAATCGCCATGAAACTGATCGTCGACTGGCCGGAGAATCTCGCCGCACTCGTGCGCCATGCCGATTCGGAATCCGTCCACAACACCACGATGCGGACGGCAAAGCCGTTGCCGCACTGGGCAACCGGGCCGGTCACACTGATGGGCGACGCCATCCACACCATGATCCCCGCCGGGAGCAGCGCGGCGACAGCCCTGCGCGACGCCGCCCTGCTCTGCCGCCGCATTACCGAGCGGACCGGTTCACTGCGCGACGCGGTCCACGCCTACGAAACCGAAATGCTCGACTACGGTTTCGCGATGGTGGAGCGCTCGCTGCGCAGCATTACTTGATCCTCGCCGCGGCCCACTGCGAAGGTCCACCGTCTCATCGATCCACAGACCAGCACCGCCGCGCACTGCTCGGGATCGACGTCATCGGGGCTCAGCGCTTGCGGGTGCCGAAAATGCTGCGGCTGATCTCGCGGCCCGCGGCGGTCGCGGCCGAACGCAGGAAGCTCTTCACCGCCGGATTCTTCATGATGCGCTCGGCGGCGGATTCCTCCTCGGGGGCGGCCTTCGAATGCCCCGGCGCCGGAGCCGCCTCCGGTTCCTGTCGTGCCGCAGCATCTTTCGCGGCCATGATCTCGTAGGCCGACTCACGATCGATGGTCTGGCCGTATTTGGCGGCCAGCGCGCTGGACAGCGCCCGCGACTTGATCTGATCCTCCCCGATGGTATCCATCAGCGACTGCGGCGGCTGAATCCTGGTCCACGCCACGGGAGTCGGCGCGCCCTTCTCGGAGAGCACCGTCACGATCGCCTCCCCGGTGCCCAGCGAAGTGAGCGCCTGCTCCAGGTCGTATACGCCGGTCTTCGGGTAGGTGCGCACCGTCTTGGACAGCGCCTTCTGATCGTCGGGCGTAAAGGCACGCAGCGCGTGCTGAATGCGCGCACCCAGTTGGGAGAGTACCGGATTCGGGATATCGGTGGGCAGCTGGGTGCAGAAGAAAACGCCGACACCCTTGGACCGGATCAGCTTGACCGTCTGCTCCACCTGTTCCAGGAAAGCCTTAGAGGCATCCGCGAACAACAGGTGCGCCTCGTCGAAAATAAAGACCAGCTTGGGCTTTTCGACATCACCGACCTCGGGCAGCGTCTGGAACAGATCGGCGAGCACCCACATCAGGAAGGTCGAGAACATCACCGGCCGCGCCGCCTGCGCACCGAGTTCGAACAACGTGATCACGCCCTGACCGCCCGCGGTGCGCAGCAGATCGGCCGGATCCAGTTCGGGCTCACCGAAGAAGGTGTCGCCGCCATCGGCCTCGAGATTCACCAGCGCGCGCAGGATCACTCCTGCGGTGGCCGCCGAAACCCCGCCGATGCCTTTCAGATCCTCCTTGCCCTCCGGACTCGTGAGATGGGTGATGACCGCGCGCAGATCCTTCAGATCCAGCAGACCGAGACCCGCCTTATCTGCCCAGTGGAAAATCAGTCCGAGCGTCGACTCCTGAGTTTCGTTGAGCTCCAACACCTTACTGAGCAGCACCGGCCCGAATGCGGTGATGGTCGCGCGGATCGGCACCCCCGCACCGCCGGTGCCGAGCGAGACGAATTCGGTCGGAAAACCGGTCGGCGCCCAGTCCGTCGCACCCGTCTCGGCGGCCCTGGCGCTGAGCTTTTCATCGGCGTGCCCCTGCTGTGCGAGCCCCGAAAGGTCGCCCTTGATATCGGCGAGTACCACCGGAACCCCGGCCCGCGAAAGCTGTTCGGCGATGCCCTGCAGCGTTTTCGTCTTACCGGTGCCGGTCGCACCGGCGACCAACCCGTGCCGGTTCATGGTGCGCATCGGAATCCGCACGCGCGCAGTCGAATCCACGGCGCCATCGACGACAACTGTGCCCAATTCCAGTGCCGCTCCGTCGGACGCGTATCCGGCAGCGATCTGCCGCGCCACCGACTGTTCCGCGGCCTGCGCGGTCTTGGACGCCGCCAACCGCGCGGATTCCGCCGCGGCGGCGCTGGCGACCGCGGTCTCCGCCGTCGCGGCCGCCTTGGATTGCGCGACCT